>DATGKD010000150.1:0-24858 GCA_035294855.1 Acidimicrobiales bacterium | reverse complement strand
CCTCCCCTTCACACCACTTCGCGCCACTCTACTCCCCTATCCCCCACTCGGTCAATCCCCGGCTCCATCGGCTTCCCCGGAGGAGCGCGGACGCATGTCGAAGACCCCGCCGCCCACGCGCTTCGACACCGAGCGGAAAATTCCGTTGTGGCACAAGGCGAATTCGCCCCGCGTCCGTGGGTCGGGGCGCCACCCGTCCCCGACACAGGGAGACCCCGGGGCCGCCCGGATCCCGCGAAATGGTGTTCGCCCCCGGCGCGAACGTTGGGGCCCGGGCTCGAGGAAACCCCTCCACTGCGCTCCCCGCCCGGGCCCCACACGGGCGCCCGAGCGCCGGCTCAGGAGACCCCGGACACCTCAGGGTGGCCCGGGCCGCCGCCGGGCAGCGCCCAGAGGAAGGCACGTTCGACGAGCGACAGCACGTGCTCGTCGGCCGCCGCCCCGTCCGCGTCGGGCAGTACGGCCCGCAGGCCGACGGCGGCTCCGGCAAGGTCGTCGAGGGCACGCTGAGCCACGTCGGTGTCCCAGGGGAACAGATCGACCAGACGCGCCGGGTCCCACGTCAACAACGCGCACGCCTGCAGCCGCGCTCCGTCACGCGTGCGCCGTTGGGAGATGCCCACCACCTTCGACCCGGCGATCGTCAGCTCGCCCGGGCCCACGCCTCCGAAGCACACGGACTTCGACCAGCGGGTGCATTGGGCGCGTCCCGCGTGGACGTGCACGCCTCCCACGACCCCGAGGGCGTCGAATGCCGCCGTCCACGCCTCGCCCAGCCAAGCACTCGCACGCACGACGTCGTCGTCCCAAAGCGGGTCGTCCCGAGGGAGCCAGAGGTCGAACCAAGCCTGGCTCCGCGGTGCGACGAAGACAGCGCCGCCGCCGCTCCGCCTCCGTACGATCTCGACCCCTTGACGTGCGGCACGGTCGTGGTCGACCGCGTCCGGGGATTGCGTGCTGCCGAGGACGACCGCGGGGGAACCACGCACCTCGCACACGGACACGACTCGTTCAGCTCGAGCCGGCGCCGTGGGCCAGTCCCCGTGCAGCACGGCCGCCGGCGCAGCACGACGCTCGAACTTCCAAGCGAGCGAACGGGCCGCGCTCACACCTTCGACGCGTCGACCCGGCCGGGACCGCGGGTCACGCCGGCCCGGCGGGGACCGCGGGTCACGCCGTCAGCGAGGTCTCGCCGAGGTAGGGCGCCCACTCGACGCGCGCGCCGCCGCTCGCGGCAAGGAGCCACACGCGCTGGCGTGGTGCTGCGGGCTTGGCGCGCAGCACCAGGCCTACCTCGTGCGGCATCCGGTCTTCCTTGCGCGTGTTGCAGCGACGGCACGCGGCCACGACGTTGTCCCACGCATGAAGCCCACCGCGGCTCCTGGGCACGACGTGGTCGATGCTCTCGGCTGTCGACCCGCAGTACTGGCAACGGTGGTTGTCACGGGCGAACACGGTCCGGCGGTTCACTGCCACGGTGCGGTCGTGGGGCACACGCACGTACCGGGCGAGGCGCACGACTGAGGGCTCGGGGAACGACGTGCGCTCCGACCGGAACACATGTTCCGTGGCGTGGAGGAGCTCCGCTTTGGTGGCGAGGACGAGCAGCAGGGCACGGCGCGACGACACGAGGCCCAACGGCTCGAACGTGGCGTTGAGTACCAACGCACGGCTCGTCGTCCTGGCGCCCGGTTCCCGGCCCAGCATCACCGCTGAGGCTACTCGTCCGAGACCGCGTTCCCCGGCCAGTTCCCCCCTCAGTTCCTGCGCCAGTGACGCATGGCGCGGCTCCATTCCACGAAGGACACGACATCGTCTTCGTCGGGGACGGCATCCCCGGTCCCTCCGTACGCGGTCTGCATACGGAAGCGCCACAGCTCGGGATCCGGCAACGGCAACGGCGGCCACCGTCGCCACCATCCCGGGCGAGCCAGCCGCAGCACTCCCGACAGCGCCGCGGGCAACAACCATGGCCGGCGCCCGAGCGAGCGGAAGACGGGTACCACGGCGCGCCGGACCCCTTCGTCGCGCGCGCCGGCCGGCGACGCGCTCACGGGCGCGTGTCCTCCGTGTAGGGCGAACGCCACGCGAGCGCGGCCGCCCCGACGAGAGGCCCGCTGCGCCCGAGGGTGCTCGGCACGATGCGCGCCGACGTGGTGTACGACAACCGGGCCCGAGCGTGCAGTTCGGCGTTCGCGGCCTCGAAGAACGGTGTGCCGAACCCAAGGGCCACCGAACCGCCCACCACGGCGAGGTCGAGGTCGAGGAGGCTCACCACCGAGGCGACCGCGCGGCCCACCAGGCACCCGGTGCGCACCACGACCTCGGGGCCGGCATCGCACGGCGGCCGGCCCGTGATCGCCGCGATGGCGGTACCCGACGCCTCGGCCTCGAGACAGCCACGCCCCCCGCACGCGCACGCCCGCCCATCCGGTTCCACGATCACGTGGCCCACGTGGCCGGCGTTGCCCGTCGCACCGTGGAGCAGACGCCCGTCGAGGACGATGCCGCCCCCGACGCCCGTCGACACCACCATGGCGATATAGGCCGGTCGGCCCGCGGCCGCGCCCGTCCAGCCTTCTGCGAGCGCCAACGCCTTGGCGTCGTTGTCCAGCACCACCGACAGCCCCGTCAACGCCTCGACTCGCTCCCGGAGCGGGAAGCCACGCCACGCGGGGATGTTGAGCGGCGACACCTTCCCGGCGGTCAGGTCCATCGGGCCGCCGCACCCCACGCCACAGCAGCCTGGTCGGTCGTCGTTCAGCTCGACGACGAGCTGGGAGAGCGCCTCGAACACGACCTCGGCGTCCGTCGTGACGGGGGTGGGCACACGCCGTTCGACCTCGACGACGCCGTCGCGGCGGACGAGGCCCGCGGCCAGCTTGGTCCCTCCGATGTCGACGGCGAGGCACCGCTCTCCAGGCCGATCTGCAGGCCGCTCCACAGGCAGGCGACCGTACCTCGCCTGCGCGCCGCGGTGACGGAGTTCGTACGGGGTGAGAGGCGGGCGGGGACGCTACCCGCTGCCGCTACCGCTGCGCTCTGCCGCTGCCGTCTCGCGACGCGTCAGCTGTTTCGGCGGAAGCGATTGCGCAGCCACCCACGCGTGTCCTGGAGCGCGTGGCTCACTCCCTGCGCCCGCAGCGAGCGTCCGAGGTCCTCCCATCCGGCCTTGCCCATGCGGCGCACATTCGTCCAGAACGCGACGAGGGAGCCGAACATGATGAGCACGCCGAGGAAGCCGAGGTAGACGGACGTGGTGAAGAAGGCGAGCATCACCGCGAGGCCGATGACGAACCCGACCACGGACCATTTGAGGTACCGACCGGCATAGCGGTACACGTTCTCCGTCCGCACGCGGTCCGCGAAGGCCGGGTCCTGCTGGTACAGGGCTTGTTCCAGCTCGTGCAGAACCCGCTGTTCGTGCTCGGAGAGCGGCACGCTCACCCCCTTCCGGCTGCGCGCGCTGCGACGTGTCGGAAAACAATCTTAGGCACGGTCCTGTTCCCTGACAACGGCGCCAGCAAAGCAAGCGCGGCGCACCGGCCGCCTCCCGCACCCATCGAAGCCCAGGTCACAGCCCAATTCTGGCGGCCCCCGCCCGACTCCCGCACCGACTCGAAGGCACGGGCGCGCCCGCGCATCACCGCTCCTCATGAGGCACGTCGCTCGGACCCCACTGGGTATCGCCACGTCGCTTCACCGACAACCCCTTGTCGCTCACGAGCGCGGCGGGGCCGATCGATGCGTGCCCGTAGCGGCCGCGGATGGCGGACACGGCGGCCTCGACCTCGTCCCACGCCGTGCCGCGGGCTCGGGGACGACGGACTTCCTCCTCTTCATCGCCCGAGCGGCCCTCGTCCACCGCCACGCGCCCGTCGTGCACCCGCTCGCCTGCGGCGGCGCCCTCGACCGACAGCGGGTGGACCGACGGTCGGTCGATCGACAGCTGGTCGAACGAAAGCTGGCGCGCGTGCTCGCCGGCGTTCTCGAGCGAGGACACCGACACGCCGAGGAGCCGGACCCCGGGTCCCACCTCCACGGTGTCGAGCAGCGCCTCGGCCAGTGCGGCCAGGGCGCGCGGCGAGTCGAGCGCGCTCGGCAGCGTGTGCGACCGCGTGATCGTCGCGAAGTCGCCGTAGCGCACCTTGATCGTGACGGTCCGTCCGCTGAGCGACGCCTCCTGCAGCCGCCGGGCCACGGCGTCCGCCATGCGGACCACCCTGGTGTGCAGCTCCCCGTGGCTGTGCAGGTCCGTGGAGAAGGTCTCCTCGTGACCGACAGACTTGGCCTCCCGGGACGCTTCCACGACACGGGGGTCCTCCGCCCGTGCGAGGGCGGCGAGCAGCTGGCCGTGGGCATCCCCGACGGCCCGGCGCAGCGCGTCTTCGGGCACGGTGGCCAGCTCTTCCACGGTGCTCACGCCGAGGTTCTCGAGCCGGGCGGCGGTGGCCGGGCCCACGCCCCAAAGCGCCCGCACCGGCAACGGGTGGAGGAACGCCAATTCCTCGGACGGTACGACGGCCACGACCCCCCGTCCGGGTCGCGGCCCCTCGGGCGACGCCACGGGCTTCGCGGCGCGTGACGCCAGCTTGGCGATGAGCTTGGTGCGCGCCACCCCGACCGCGCACTCGAGCCCGAGCTCGTCTCGCACGGCGCGCCGGATGGCGTGCGCCACCGCGACCGGCTCGCCGACGGCCCGGCGCGCTCCTGACACGTCGATGAACGCCTCGTCCAGCCCGACGCCTTCGATCACCGGCGAAAAGCGGCGCAGGATGTCGTGCAGCCGCTCGCTCATCTCGGCATAGCGCGCATACCGGCCCGACACGAACACCGCGTGGGGACAGCGCCGGCGCGCCTCCATGGACGGCATCGCCGAGTGGATGCCGTAGGAGCGCGCTTCGTACGTGCACGACGCCACCACGCCGCGGCGGCCCTCTCCCCCCACGATCACCGGCCGGCCCGCGAGCGACGGGTCGTCGAGCACCTCGACGGAGGCGAAGAACGAGTCCATGTCGACGTGCAGCACCGTGCACGGTGCTAAATCAGCCTGTGCTGAGTCAGCCGGTGCTGAATCAGGCAGGGCCCACTCGGGAGCATCGGGATCCGAGCCGCCCACCACCGTGCCTCCGCGCCCGCCCGCTAGGCGAGACGCAGACGGCGAAAGCCCTCGGCGTACGCCACACCCGCCCGGCGACCCTCTTCACGGGCGCGCTCGCGGACGGCCCGCCGCGCCCACTCGCCGTCGTCGGCGACCTGGCTGCGGTGGCACGACACCGCCTTCGCCTTGTCCTCGACCGTGTCGGTGACGTCCACCCACACCGTGGGGTCGAGCGTCCCGGACAACAGGACCGTCTCGACCTGATGCGCGGGGCCTGCCCCGGGGAAGTAGTGCGGAAGCGCAGCCGCCGGCGACACGGCATCGAGAAGCGCGAACCCCGTCACCCGGTGGTCACGGTGGTTGAAGTACTCCTCGCCGAAGAACACCGCCGTCGGGTCGGGCCCGAGCACCATCGAGGGACGGAGGCGCCGGATGAAGCCCACGATCTCCCCCCGGAACGCCGCGTCATCGGTCAATTCGCCGTCGGGGTAGCCGAGGATGTCGTGGCCGGCGAGGCCGAGCACGGCCGCGGACTCGCTGCACTCGCGGGCGCGCCGGCGGGCCAGCTCTCGTGGGTCGGTGCCCGGGTCGGCGCTCCCCTTGTCGCCGTTCGTGCACACCAGCGCGTGCACCTCGGCGCCGGCGCGCGCCCAGCGCGCCAGCGTCCCGCCGCACGACACGTCCGGATCGTCGGGGTGCGCGTACACGGCGAGCACGCACGCCGGCAGGGCGTCGAGCAGCTCGGCCACCAATCAGTCCCTGCGTTTGGGCTCGGTCGTCTTCGTGAGCAGGCCCACCTCGCGCTGGAAGTCGCCGACATCCTCGAAGCCCTTGTACACCGATGCGAAGCGCAGGTACGCAACGTCGTCGACCTGGCGGAGGCGTTCCAGCACGGTCACCCCGATCTGCTGGCTCGTAACCTCGGCGCCCTCGCCGCGAAGCGCCTCTTCGACTTGCTGGGCGATGTCCTCGAGCTCTTCTTCGCTCACCGGCCGGTTCTTGGTGGCGGCGCGCACGCCGGCCACGACCTTGCCGCGCTCGAACGGTTCGCGCTGGCCGCCTCGTTTCACCACCCACAAGGGTGCTTCCTCGAGCCGCTCGTAGGTGGTGAAGCGCCGGTTGCACGACAGGCACTCCCGGCGTCGACGGATGGCGACCCCGTCCTCGGCCAGGCGCGAGTCGACGACCTTGTCCTCGAGGCTCTGGCACCACGGGCAGCGCACGCGGCCCACGGTACCGCCCAGGTGTCGGCGGCCCGTCAGGGAAGAAGCAGGTGTTCCCCCGGCACGACCACGTCGCCACCGACTTGCGCGGCGAGCTTGTCCACGACCGGTCTGGGGTCCCCGCTCGGGTCGAGACGCTGCGCAATCGACCACAGCGTGTCCCCGCGAAGGACGACGTAGTCCGCGTGATGGGCGACGCGTTCCCCCGCCAGGGCGGGACCGGGGGTGGCGAGGGGGTGGCCCCCGGTTCCGCTCCACGGCAGGGCGAGGGCGGTCAGCAGTGCCGCCGCCAGGGACCCGAGCAGAATCCGCCGGCGGCGCCGCGCCGCGGCGCGGGCGGCGAGGCGACCGGCGTCATCGCACCGCGCCCGCGTGGGACGGGCTCGGTGCGTGCTGCGCTCCGGCTCGGGCAGGGTCGGACTGAGAAGCGGTGTGGCCCGTGGCCGCCTGCGGGCGGGGCGCTCCGGGCAGCGGCGCACCGGGGCGCCGGGCAGGGCGCCGCCGTCGTCCTGCGGAAATGGACTCTGGGGCGCGACGAGGAGGTCCGTCACGGCCGGCCCCGGTCACCCGAACGTACGTTCGCCACCTGTCCATCCCAACACGAACACGTGTTCGTGTCAAGGGGGGATCCGGGGATGCCGCCTCCGGCGCAGGCCGTGGTTTCCGTCGCTCGCACGGGGCCCAGGTTGGCAACGAGGTGTAACACCGACGTCGGTGAGGTGGGGACGTCGGCGACACGAACAGGTGTTTGTATCGGACCGCGACGGTCGGTACCATGGCCGAACTGGTGTTCGGGAGGCTGGTGTCGGCAGGCCAGTCTTCGAGAGGGGAGCCATGGCGGAGACCTTGACGGGCAAGCGACTCGAGATCCTCGAGTTCATCGGGGACAGCCTGCGCCGGCGCGGGTACCCGCCGTCGGTGCGCGAGATCGGGGAGGCCGTCGGCCTCACGTCGTCGTCGACGGTCCATGCGCACCTCGCCGTCCTCCAGCGCGAGGGGTACCTGCGGCGCGACCCGACCAAGCCGCGCGCCATCGAGGTCCGCTTCGACCCGTCGTCGCACGCCGCCATGGCGGCGCGCCCGGTTCGCCACGTGCCCCTCGTCGGTGACGTGGCCGCCGGCGTCGGCGTGCTCGCCAGCGAAAACGTCGAGGAGCTCCTTCCCCTCCCCGAGGACTTCACGGGCACGGGGTCGGTCTTCATGCTCCGGGTGCGGGGGGACTCGATGATCGAGGCGGGGATCCTCGACGGTGACTTCGTCGTCGTGCGCCAGCAGCCGGACGCGGACAACGGCGACGTCGTGGTGGCCGGGATCCCCGACGACGAGGCGACGGTCAAGACATTCGCGCGGCGCCGCGGGAAGGTCGTGCTCACCCCGGCCAATCCGTCGATGGAGCCGATGGAGTTCGATCCCGCCGACGTCGTCGTCTACGGACGGGTCGTCACGGTGCTGCGCCGGCTCTGATCCCCTCGGCCGCCACTCCGGGTTCGGTGCCCTACTACCGCGACGACCTCGCCCTCGTCCATCACCTGGGATTCGGGTTCCATGCCGATGCCTGCGCGCCCGGGATCGTGGCGCTGCTCGAGCCGGTGCGCCGCGCCGGAGGCCTCGTGGTGGAGCTCGGATGCGGGAGCGGCCTGCTGACGAAGCACCTGATCGACGCCGGCCACCGCGTGCTGGCGACGGACGCGTCCGATGCGATGCTCGAGCTGGCTCGCCGGCACGCCCCCGGAGCCGAAGGTATCGAGCGACTCGTCCTCCCCGACCAGGAGATCCCCGCCGCTGACGCGGTCGTCGGCGTCGGGCACGCGCTCAATTACCTCGACGAGGAGATGGATGTCAGGAACGCGCTCGCCAACGCCGCCCGGGCGCTGCGGCCCGGAGGCGTGCTCGCGCTCGACCTCTGCGACCTCGAGTGGTCGAGGGTGCGCCTGGGCCAACCTGCGCAGATCTGGCGGTCCGACGACTGGTTCCTCGTGACCCAGAGCTCGGTGCCGTCACCTGATCGTTACGTACGCGACATGACCGCATTCGTCCGCAAGGCCGACGGTTCGTGGCGGCGCGACGACGAGGTGCACCACAACGTGCTTCTCGACACCTCGGTCGTCCCGGGATGGCTCGCCGACCACGGCGTCGATGCCGAGATCCGCGGCGCCTTCGGTGACGAGACGTTGCCTGCCGGGCTCGTGGCGGTCGTCGGGACCGCGCACCGAACCCGCTGAGGCGTCCCGTGCGCGCCCGCCGTCAGCGCGCGGTGATGAGCCGAGCCAGGACGTCGTGGACGTGCTCGAGCTCGGCCCGGGTCACGTGCTCCTCGCTCGTGTGCGCCAGCAACGGGTCCCCGGGGCCGAAGTTCGTCGCGGGGACACCGCGTGCGGCGAAGGTCGCCACGTCGGTCCAGCCGAGCTTCGCGCTCGGGGGCCTCCCCGTCGCCTCGACCAACGCCGCGAGCACCGGATGGCCGAGGGAAGGCGCCGCGCCCGACGACACGTCGAGCAACTCGAGGAGGTCACCCTGTGACCCGTCGAAGTTCGGCGCCAGGAAGTCGGTCAGGGCGCGCTGTGCCGTTTCGGTGTCCCGGTCGGGCGCAAACCGATAATTGACGGTCACGCTCGCTCGGTCCGGCACGACGTTGCCGGCGACACCGCCGTCGACCCCGACCGCTTGCAGCTGTTCGAGGAAGATGCAGCCGTCGAGCTCGACGCGTCGTCCTTCGAAGCGCTCCAGGGCAGCGAGGACGCGCCCCAGCCGGTGCACGGCGTTCACCCCCGTCCACGGCCTGGCCGTGTGGGCCCGCCGGCCCCCCATGGTGAGCTTCACCCGCATCGTGCCCTGGCAGCCCGCCTCGACGGCGCCGGCGGTGGGCTCGCCGAGCACGGCGGCGTCCCCGACGAGCAGGTCGGGCCGGGACTCGGCGAGGTGGCCGAGCTCGTTGTACCGGCGCTCGACCTCCTCGCAGCCGTACAGCACGTAGGTGACGTCGACCTCGGGCGAGGCGATCGACCGGGCCAGGTCGAGCAGCACGGCGACACCGCCCTTCATGTCCACCGCGCCCAGGCCCCACAGCGTGTCCCCGACGACCTTCGTCGCGACCGGCCCGCTCGGAGGGACGGTGTCGAGGTGCCCGGCGAGCACCACCCGGCGCGTCCGCCCCAGCTGGGTGCGCGCCACCACGGTGTTCCCGACGCGCTCGACCTCGAGGTGAGCGGCGCGTTCGAGCTCGTGCTGCACGTGGTCGGCGATGTCGGCCTCGGCGTGGCTCACCGATGGCACGTCGACGAGTTGCGCGGCCAGAGCGAGAAGGTCGGCCATCTTGTCCCCTCAATCGCCCGCTGGATCGTGGTCGCGCGGATCAGGTCGCGTCGGCCGTGCGGAGCATCGACTCGAGTTGCGCCTTGTCGTGGCGGGCGCCCTCCTCGAGGCGCCTGATCACGAGCACGCACGGCAGGAAGAACTCCCCGCCCGGGAACTCGCGCCGTCGTGACGCGCTCACGACGACCGACCACGGTGGCACGACGCCCCGGCTGATCTCCTGGCCGCTGTCGGCGTCGATGACCGGGACACCCGGGTTGAGGATCACGCCTTCGCCGAGCACGGCCCCCTCGCCCACGCGCGCCCCCTGGGTCACCATGCAGCGGCTGCCGATCAGCGCGTCGTCTCCCACCATGACCGGCGACGCGTTCGGCGGTTCGAGAACGCCGCCGATGCCGACGCCCCCCGATAGGTGGACGCGTGCGCCGATCTGCGCACAGGACCCCACGGTCGCCCACGTATCCACCATGGTGTCCGCACCGACCCGGGCGCCGATGTTGACGTAGCTCGGCATGAGGATCACACCCCGGTCGAGGAACGACCCCCATCGCGCCGACGCCCCCGGCACCACGCGCACTCCCGCGGCCTCGTAACCCGACTTGAGCGGCACCTTGTCGGCGTACTCGAACGGTCCCAGCTCGGTGGTCTCTATGGCCCGCAGCTTGAAGTAGAGCAAGATGGCGCGCTTCAGCCAGCCGTGCACGACGACGCCGCCGTCGTCACCGAGCTCCGCCACGCGCGCCTCGCCGTGGTCGAGAAGGTCGATCGCCTGGGTGACGACGTCGAGGGCGTCACGGTCGCCCGCGCCGAGCTCGCCGGCCCGGGCCCACAACTCGTCCACCTGGGACGCAAGGTCGGCCATGCCCGAGGTTATCGGCCCGCGGCGCGCACCCTCGGTGAGGCCGCGCGTCCGAGGTGCGGGTGTGCCGACGACTCCAGGCGCTGCGCCACCAGCTCGATGCGCTCGTCCGGCTGCACGGCCGCGACGCGCACGAAGCCGACCGCGCTGTCGCCGTAGAACTCGCCGGGGCTCACGAGGAGGCCCGCGGCGCGCGCCAG
The DNA here is from genome assembly GCA_035294855.1 of Acidimicrobiales bacterium. Taxonomy (GTDB): domain Bacteria; phylum Actinomycetota; class Acidimicrobiia; order Acidimicrobiales; family UBA8190; genus DATGKD01. The sequence goes on along the minus strand of DATGKD010000150.1, from coordinate 14,163 downwards.
CGCCTCGGTCAGGACCCACGCCCCCGGCCGGCCCGAGGCCGCGCCCTCGTCGGCCGCCCAATCAGGGACAGGAACCCAGAGATAGAAGCCGCCCTCGGGCATGGCCGCGTCCAGCCCAGCGGCACGCAGGACCGCCACCAGGCGCCCGAGACGATGGCGATAGCGATGACGTTGCGCCTCGACATGCGCGTCGTCGTCGAAGGCCACGACGGCGGCGGCCTGGACAGGCCCGGGAACCATGAGGCCCGCGTGCTTGCGGATCTCGGCCAGGTACGACACGACCTCGGCGTCGCCGGCATAGACGCCGACGCGCACCCCCGCCAGGTTCGAGCGCTTCGACAGGGAGTGCACGCTCACCACGCCGGCGAGGCCGTGCTGGATCACGCTCGCCGCCGGCCCGTCCCACGTGAACTCGGCGTAGCACTCGTCGGACAGCACCGGCACCCCGTGCGCCCGTCCCCACGCCGCGGCGTGACCGAGGTCCGAGACCCGGCCCGATGGATTGGCGGGGCTGTTGACCCACAGGCACACCGCCCGTGCGGCGTCGGCCTCGGCCACCGCGTCGAGCTCGAGGCCGTCGTCGCCCTCGGCCACGGCCACGAACCGGCAGCCGGCCAGGCGCGCCCCCATGGCATACGTCGGGTAGGCGACCGCGGGACCGAGCACCGTGTCGCGCTCGGGCTGCCGCAACCGCAGGAACCACGCCGTGCTGGCCACGAATTCCTTCGTGCCCACGCACGCCGCGACCTGGGCCTCGGGCACGGCCACGCCGAACCGGCGCCGCATCCAACGCGCGGCAGCGGTACGCAGCTGGGGACTGCCCACCGACGTGGGATAGCCGCGTTCGGTCCCGGACTGCCCGAGCGCGGCGACCACCTCGGGCGGCGGGGGGTCGCACGGCGTGCCCACCGACAAGTCGACGACGCCGCCGGCATGGTCCGACGCCACGTGCACGAGCGCGCCCAGGCGGTCGTAGGGGTAGGGCGGCGGGACGAACGGCTCGGCGCCGTCGGGCAGGCTCACGAGGCGGCGAACTCCCGGAAGCGGGCGCGGGCCGCGTCGTCGAGGACGACGCGGACGACCGTCGCGCCTTCGCCGTGGGACTCGGCCACGACGTCGCCCTCACGGTGCAAGGCGGCGAGGACGTCGCCCCGTTCGAACGGCACCACGAGCTCGGTCACGCGGTCGGCGCGGTGCAGGGCGTCGGTGACAGCCCGCAACAGCTCGGCGACCCCGTCGCCGGTGTGCGCCGACACCACCACGGCGCCCGGGTGCGTGTCGGCGAGGTGGGCCGCCGCGACCGGTGCGCGGTCGGCTTTGTTCACCGCCAGCAGCTCGGGCACGTCGCCGGCTTCGATCTCATCGAGGACGGCCCGCACCGCTTCGATCTGCATCTCGGGGGCATCCGCCGACGCGTCCACCACATGGACGAGGAGGTCTGCCTCACGCACCTCTTCGAGCGTCGAGCGGAACGCCTCCACCAACTGGTGGGGCAGCTTCCGAACGAATCCCACCGTGTCCGAGACGAGCACGGTCTCGCCGCCGGGCATCGCCAGTCGCCGCGTGCGGGGGTCGAGCGTCGAGAAGAGGCGGTCCTCCACCACGACCTCGGCGTCGGTCAACCGGTTCAGCAGCGTCGACTTGCCGGCGTTGGTGTAGCCGACGAGCGCCACGGTGTGCTGACGCGAGCGCGAGCGGGCGCGCCGTTGGGTCCGGCGCGTCTTCGTCAGGTGCCGGAGGTCCGCCTCGAGGCGCGTCATGCGGCGCACCAGTCGGCGGCGGTCGACCTCCAGCTGGGTCTCACCGGGCCCGCGCGTCCCGATGCCCCCCGCCTGCTGCGACAGCGCGTGGCCACGGCCCCGCAGCCGCGGGAGGCGGTAACGCAACAGGGCCAGCTCGACCTGCGCCTTGCCCTCCTGGGTGCGCGCGTTCTGGGCGAAGATGTCGAGGATCACCGCCGTGCGGTCGATGGCGGTACGCCCGAGGATCTTCTCGAGGTTTCGCTGCTGAGCGGGCGAGAGCTCGTCGTCGAACACGACGGTGTCGGCGTCGACGGACTCCGACAGCTCGTGCAGCTCGTGCGCCTTGCCCGGCCCCACGAACGTGGCCGGATCGGGGCGGTCCCGGCGCTGCACGACTCTGGCCGCCACCTCGGCCCCGGCCGTGTCCACCAGCAGCGCGAGCTCGTCGAGGTCCGCCTCGACGGTCGCCGGCGACGTCCACGGGAACACCACCCCGACGAGCACGATGCGCTCGCGGAAGCTGCGCTCGATGAGCGTCACGAGCGGATGGCCACCTCACTGGCTTCGAGGCGGGCCACACCGGTCTCGCCGCGCTCGCCGCTGCGCCCGATGGCGGCGTCATCCTTCGCCAGCTGCGCGAGCACCGACCGCTCGACCTCGACGTCCGCCACCCACTGGGTCGGGCCGGCGAGCTCCGCCGCGCCACCGTCGAGCGTCACCTCGAGCGTCCCGCCGACGTCGTGGACCCGGACGCGGGTACCGACGAGTCCCCAGGCGTGGGCAGCCGAGGCGGCCGCACATGCGCCGGTCCCGCACGCGAGCGTGGGGCCCACCCCCCGTTCCCACACGCGCATGGTGAGGGCGCCGTGCTCCGGGCCCGGCCAGGCGAACTCGACGTTCGCCCCACCCGGGACCGACCGCGAGATGCGCGCCCCGGCGTGCGCGACGAGGTCGTCGTCCGCGCCGTCCACGAGCAGCACGACGTGGGGGTTGCCCACGCGCACGTGACGCGCGGCGCGCGCCGTGGCGACGTCGGGGACCGACAGCTCCTCGCCGAGCACGACCGCGCCCATGTCGACCGTGGCGTAGCCGAGGCCCGCCTGGTCTTCGTGGCGGAACCGCACGGTGCGCGGCCCTGCTGCGGTGTGGACGACGACCGTGCCGGCCTCGACCAGGCCGGTGCGCACCGCCGCGTGGACCAGACATCGCACGCCGTTCCCGCTCATCTCGGCGCCGCTGCCGTCGGTGTTCAACAGCTCCATCGACAGCGTCCCGGGCAGCGGCCCCGGCGTCGCTCGCAGCAGGCCGTCGGCACCGATCCCCCGATGGCGGTCGCACAGGGCACGCACCTCGGCCGCCGTGAAGGCGCCCGTGCCGGCGGCGTCCACCGACACCAAGAAGTCGTTGCCGGCGCCGTGGTGCTTGGAGAGCCGGACGATGCCGCTGTCAGCCATCTGGTCCAGTCTCCCACCCCGACGTGATGGCACCGACGGGCGCTTGTGCGCCGCGATCCCACACCTCGAGCAGCTGGGCGCCCAGGTCCCCGGAGCGGTCGAGCCACCGGATCCGGGGATCGCGTCGGAACCACGCCCACTGCCGCCGGGCGAAGGCCTTCGTCCTGCGGACCGCCTCCTGGATGGCGTCGTCGAGGGGGACGCCGTGCTCCACGTGGGCGAGCAATTCGCGATAGCCGAGCGCCTGCCGCGCCGTCCGCCCGAGTCCACCCGGTCGCGCCGCGAGCGCGCGGACTTCGTCCAGCAGGCCGCGCGCCATCAACCGGTGAAAGCGATCTTCGATGCGCGCATCGTCGATGACAGGGTCGAACGGAATGCCCACGAGGACAAAGCGCGTCGGCGCGAACGCGCTCAACCCGGGGCCGAACGACGAGAACGGTCGGCCCGACCCGAGCGTCACCTCCAGGGCCCGCACGATGCGTCGGCGGTTCGTCGGTTGCATGCGGGTCGCGGCGACGGGGTCGATCGACGCCAACCGCGCGTGCAGGCGCTCGACCCCGCCGGGCCGGTCCGCCTCGAGCTCGAGCCCGGCGGCGACGTCCGGCCATCGCCCGGGCAGGTCCAGGTCGTCGGTCACCGTCCGCAGGTACAGGCCGGTGCCACCGACAAGCAGCGCCCGGTGACGGCGGGACTCGATGTCGGCGAGGGCGGCGTGGGCGGCCTGCTGGAACCGGCGCACGGTGAAGGGCTCCCTGGGGTCCACCAGGTCGAGGAGGTGATACTGCACCTCCTGGCGAGCCGCCCGCCCCGGCTTGTCGGTGCCGATGTCCATGCCCCGGTAGACGCACATCGAGTCCACCGATACGAGCTCGGCCTCCGGTCGCCGACGGGCCAGGTCGAGCGCCAACGCCGACTTGCCGGTGGCAGTCGGGCCCACGAGGGCCACGGGACGGCCGGCCGGGCTGTCTCCCGCCACGCGTTCAGCGCACCGCCAGGGCCACGCGCGTCCTTGCCGGCCCGGTCGCGGCGGCGACCATGTCACCCCGCAGGTGGTGAGGGGCCGCTTCCACCACGCGCACCCGCGCGTACGACCCCGCGGCGGGCCCTCCGTCGCACGCGGGTGCGAAGTGGACCAGCTTGTTCTGGCGCGTGCGGCCGGCCAGGACGCCCGGGTCGCGCTTGCTCGGCCCCTCGACGAGCACCTCTTCGACGCGCCCGACCCGCGCCCGGTGCCGGGCGAGCGCCGAGCGCTCGACGACGACGCGCAGCCGTTCGAAGCGCTCGGCCACGACATCTGCGGGAACGAAGCGGTCTTCCATGGCCGCAGCACGTGTGCCTGGGCGGGGCGAAAAGACGAACGTGTACGCGCTGTCGTACGCGGCCTCGGCGACGACCTCCAGCGTGCGCTCGAAGTCGTCGTCGGCCTCGCCCGGGAATCCCACGATGATGTCGGTGGTGACCGCGAGGTCGTCGATTGCGTGGCGCGCCGCGTCGAGGCGCGTCAAGTAGCGCTCCGCGGTGTACCCCCGCCGCATGGCGGCGAGGGTACGGTCGCTCCCCGACTGCAGCGGCAGGTGGAGGTGCTCGCACACCGCCTCGGTCTCCGCCATGGCGGCGATCGTCTCGGGGCGGAGGTCCTTGGGATGCGGGCTCGTGAAACGCACCCGACGAATGCCGTCCACGGTGCCCACGGCCCGGAGCAACGTTGCGAAGAGCGGCCGGCGCCGGGTGATGTCACGGCCGTAGGAATTGACGTTCTGCCCGAGCAGGGTCACCTCGCTCACCCCGCGTGCGGCCAGGGTCGCGACCTCGGACACCACCTCGTCGAGGGGCCGGCTCACCTCCCCGCCCCGCACCTGCGGGACGATGCAGAAGGCGCACGAGTTGTCGCATCCTGCCTGGATCGTCACCCACGCCGCGTGCGGGGACTCGCGCACCGCCGTGAGCGCGTGCTCGGCGGGACCACCGCCGTGGGGATCCGGCGCGTCGAGCACCTCGACGACCGGTCCGCTCGCCGCCGCCCGACGGAGCAGAACGGGGGCCCGCACCAGGTTGTGGGTCCCGAACACGACGTCGACGTGGGCGGCCCGCTCCCGGATCTGCTCCCGGTCCTTCTGGGCCAGGCAGCCTCCCACGGCGATCTGCATCCCCGGGCGTCGGTCGCGAAGTGCCTTCAGCTGGCCGAGATGCCCGTAGAGCCGGTTGTCGGCGTTCTCGCGGATGCAGCACGTGTTGAGCACGACGACGTCGGCCTCTTCGACGTCGTCGGTCGGCTCGAGCCCGTCGGCGACCAGCAGACCCGCGAGGCGCTCGGAGTCGTGCTCGTTCATCTGGCACCCGAACGTCCTGACGTGGAACTTGCGGGTCACCTCAGGCCGTCCTGCGTGCCGTCGTCGAGCTCGTCGAAGGAGCGCAGGGGTGGCGTGCCCCGGCGCGACGACCTGGCGCCGTCCTCGACGATGAGGCCTTCCAAGTCCGGGCGCAGCACCATGCACCGACCGGGGACCCCCACGTCCTTCAGGGCGGCTTCGGCCCCGGCCCGGACGCGCTCGGCGTCTCCGCCGTCGCAGATGCCGAGGAGCGTCGGGCCCGCCCCCGACCAGCACGACGCCAGCGCCCCGGCGGACACGAGACGCGCCAGCAACTGCGGCGCCTCGGGGAACATCGGACTCCGGTAGTCCTGGTGGAGGCGGTCTTCGGTGGCTTCCTTGATGAGCAGGCTCCGGTCGGCGAGTCCGGCCAGGAGGAGCGACATCCGTCCGAGGTTGAAGATGCCGTCGGTACGCGCCACGTGCTGCGGAAGGGCCTGGCGGGCCTTGGACGTGGGGAGCGCGCGGTCGGGCACCATCGCCACGAACGTGAGACGCCCGTCGAGCGACATGCGGACCGCCCGGACGGCGCCCTTGACCGACGTGGCGGCGACCAGCCCGCCCACGACCGATGCGGCCGCGTTCTCGGGATGGCCGTCGATGCGGGCTGCCACCGCCAACGGGTCCTTCGACCCGGCGGCCGCCGCCGCCGCCACGGCCAGGGCGGCCGACGACCCCAGGCCCCGCGCCACCGGGATCCCGGACCGCACGGTGATGGCCATGCCGTCGTGGCCCGCGACCTCGATGGCCACGCGTGCCGCGAGGTGCATGTCGTCCTCTTCGAGGTCGGCGCCCTCGCCCTCGCTGCGGACCGTCAGACGCCCGGCGGGTTCGATCTCGACCTCCACATAGAGATCGAGCGCCACGGCGAGGACATCGAAGCCGGGGCCGAGGTTGGCGGCCGACGCGGGCGCACGGGCGCGCATGCCGCCAGGGTAGTGCCCTCTCCCCCGGCCCCCCGGTGGGGCGGGTTCAGCCGTGCGCGAGCCGCCAGAACAACGATGGGCGCCCGATCGGGGACGAGAGCCGGACATTCACCAATGACCGGTGCCCGCCGACCGAAACCGCCAGCGTCCCGACGTCGGCACCCGATCCTTCGCCCGACCGGACGGCACGTCCCGCGAAGGTCTCGCGCACCGTTTCGGTGGGCCACAGGAGCGCGCTCACACTGCCGTCGGCCGTGGCGCGGACCGGGGAGCCCCACGGCACGTCGACTCGAGCCACGGTTGCGCCGCGGGTCACCAACGAGACTTGCCGCAGCGCCGAGGGCACGGCATCGACGAGCTTGAGGTCCCCTTGCTGCGCCTGGCCGAGCGGGTTCGGAGGGGGCTGGCCCGTCACCGCCGCCAGGACGAGGACGTCGCGGCCCGCCACGCTCCGGTTGGCCGCGAGCACCAGGCACCCCATGGCCGCTTGGGTGAAGCCCGACTTCACGCCGACCACTCCGTCTGTCCCCACCGCGGTGACGTAGTTCTGGAGTGGGCCGGCGATCGGGAACGTGACCGTGGGCTGGGCGACGACGGCGGCGAAGGTGGGGATGGCCATGGCGGCCGCGGCCACGCGCAACTGGTCTGCCGCCGTGCTGACCGTGTGGTCGTCGAGGCCGCTCGCATCCACATAGTGCGTCGCCGCCATCCCGAGCGCGGCGGCGGTGGCGTTCATCTTCGTTACGAACGCGGGGATGCTCCCGACGTCCCACTTGGCGAGGACGTCCGCGAAGTTGTTGGCGGAGTGCACGAGGAGGCCGTCGAGCAGCTGCCGCTCGGTGAGCGACTCTCCCGGTTGGACGGGTACCGCCGTGGCGTTCGCCGCCAGATCGGCGGCGGCCTCGGCCTGGTCGGCAGCGGTGAGTGTGACCGCCGGGCCCCCGTTCTTCGACGCGAGCGGATGGTCCTGCAGGATCACATAGGCCGTCATGACCTTGGTCAGGCTGGCGACGGGCACCGGCGACTCCGGCCCCGACTGGACCGTCATCCCGACCGCGGGGACCGCCACCGCGGCTTCGCCGGTGGCGGGCCACGGCAGGTGCGCCTGACGCGCGGCCATGGCGGTGAGCTTCGCCAGTGCGGCGTGCAACGCCGGCGCGCCGACCGGGCGGGCGAGCTGGATGCTCACGACGGCGGCCACGGCCGCCGCCAGCGCCCCCACCCCCCACAGCTTCCGCCCGCGGGGCCTCGCCGGCACGTCGCCGACCGGCGCAAGCGCGACGTCGGCGGTCGCGGCGGCATCCGAGGCCGGCCGAACGAGTCGGGGCTCCTCGGGTGCGTCGACGAGTGCCGTGCCCGTCGGCGGGTCACCCGCCACGTCCTCGAGGACGGCGAGGGCCGTGGCCGCCCGGTGGTCCACGACGGCCACCGCGGCCTCGACCTCGGCGAGGACCTGGCTCGTCATGAGCGGCGGTGGCGCCGCACCGTCGCGGACAGCGGCCTCCTGGCGCGCGGCAGACCCGACGGCGTGACGCGGTGGCGGTGAGTCCCGACGCCAGAGCACCGTGCTATCTCTCGTGTTACCGACCGGGTAGCTGTTCGAGCTCGTCCACGGTCATGAGCACCGCACGAGCCTTCGACCCCTCCGACGGCCCGACCACGCCGCGCCGCTCGAGGAGGTCCATCAACCGCCCCGCCCGGGAGAAACCCACCCGGAGCTTGCGCTGGAGCATCGAGGTCGAACCTAGCTGAGACCGGACGACCAGCTCCATGGCGTCGCGCAGCAGATCGTCATCGTCGTCGAAGCCGTCGCCGCTGCTCTGAGGGCCGCCGTCGCCGGCGATGCCGGACACGTACTCGGGCTCGCGCTGGCGCCGCCAGTGCGCCACCACGCTGCGCACCTCCTGCTCGGAGACCCACGGGCCCTGGATCCGCCGGGGCACCGACGACGAGGCGGTGAGCAGGAGCATGTCCCCCTTGCCGATCAGGCGCTCGGCACCGGGCTGGTCGAGGATGACACGGCTGTCGGCAAGCGACGACACGGAGAAGGCGAGGCGTGAGGGGATGTTCGCCTTGATCACGCCCGTGATGACGTCGACCGACGGACGCTGGGTGGCGAGCACCAGGTGGATGCCGACTGCGCGCGCCATCTGCGCGATGCGACACACCGACTCCTCCACGTCGCGTGCGGCCACCATCATGAGGTCGTTCAGCTCGTCCACACGACGAGCACGAACGGCAGCCGCTCGTGGCGGGTGGGACGGTCGCCGGTGCCCGAAGGAACCTCTGTCGCTCCGTCGGGTTCGGTGTCCCCGAGGTCGTCGTCGTCACCGTCGAGCTCGCCGCTCGCCATCGCCGCGTTGTACCCCGTGATGTCCCGCATGCCGACCTCGGCGAGCACGTCGTAACGCCGCTCCATCTCGGTCACGGCCCACGACAGCGCGTTGGCCGCCTTCTTGGGGTCCACGACGACCTGCGTCAGCAGGTGCGGCAGGCCGTTGTACTGACCGAGCTCCACCCGCTTGGGGTCGACGAGGATGAGCCGGAGCTCCTCGGGGGTGGCGCGCATCAGCACCGACGTCAGCAACGAGTTGATGCACGACGACTTCCCGGCTCCGGTCGCGCCCGAAATGAGGATGTGCGGCATGTCGGCGAGGTTCACGATCACCGAGCGCCCCGCGATGTCTCGCCCCAGGCCGACTTCGAGGGGATGGGTGGCACGGCGCGCTTCCTCGGACGCCAGCACGTCGCCCAGGGTCACCAGTTGGCGGAGTCGGTTCGGCACCTCGACCCCGATGGCGGACTTGCCCGGGATGGGCGCGAGGATCCGCACGTCGGGGGACGCCATGGCATAGGCGATGTCCTTCGCCAGGCTCGTGACCCTGGCCACCTTGACCCCCGGTCCGAGCTCCAGCTCGAAGCGCGTCACCGTGGGCCCCACGGTGTGCCCCACCAGCCGGGTGTCCACGCCGTGTGCGGCCAGCGCGGTCACGAGCGCACGCCCCGCCGCGGCGATCTCGGAGCGGTCGAGCTCGCGATGCTTCGATCGTGACAGGAGCTTCATCGCCGGAAGCCGCCACTCCCCCACCGGACCACCCGGGTGGAGGGCAAGCTCCTCGCTTCGTGTCACAGACCCGGCCGGCGCGTCGGCGAACACGGGCTCACCGTCTTCTTCCCCGCCGCCGGAGACTCCGTTCCCGGACGCAGCCGCCGCCGCCACCGGCGCGCTCGCGACCTCCGGCGTCTCGTCGACCTCCTCCTCGTCGAGATCGGCTTCGTCGTCGGCGGCGTCCTCGTACTCGTCGTCCTCGTACTCGTCGTCTTCTGCGCCGTACCGGTCGTCCTCCTCGTCGGTCTCGAGCGCGGCGTCCGGGTCTGCTTCGGCGGGAACCACCGCCTCCCAGAGCTCGCCGGCCAGCCGCGCCGCGCTCTGGGCGGCGCTCCGCAGGGTCACCCCGGTGAACAGCACGAGCGCCAGGACCGCCACCGCGAGCAGGACGACGGCTGCGCCCACCCCGCCCAGCCCGGCACGCAGCGGGTTGCCGACGACCGCGCCCAGCCAGCCGCCCGCCGAACCGAGGCGTGCCGCCGGCGCGCTCAGGCGCGGCTCGCCCCCGGCCAGGTCGGCCAGACCCGAAGCCGCGGCCAGGGCGAGCACCAGTCCGAGCCCCGCCCGGGCCGGCTCGTGGCGAGGGCGCCCCACCACGAGCACCACGCCGGCTCCGGCGCACGCCGCCGGGACGAGGAAGCGGCCCACGCCCAAGACGTCGCTCAAGGCGCGCCGGATGCCGTGACCCACCGGCCCGAGGGCGTCCAGATACAGGCCGAGCGCGCTGAGGACGGCCACCGTGAGCAGCGCGATGCCCCAGAGGTCCTCGGAGTGGTCGGACAGGACGGCGGCCATCGACTCCCCGACGGCCGAGGTGAGGTACGACGGGCGGCGCCGCCCGCGGCGGGGCGCGCGGCGTCCGGACCGGCTCGGAGGCCGATAGCGCGATGCTGATGCGGATCGTGTCGTGCGGCGCGCGCCGGTCGCCGGCCGCGAAGCGGGGCGGGCGCTCGCCGGACGGCGCCTCGTCGTCACCACAGTGGCCTCGACGCTAACAGCCGCCTCACCGCCGCCGACGTCTTTGAAACGGCGACTGACCTGGTCGTTCCGGAGGCCGAGGTGGGGAAAAGGCCCGGGAGGTCGAAGAGGCCCCGCCGCGCACGAGGCCCTCTTCGTCCCACGGTCTCGCGTTCAGGAGGCGGGCTTCAGACAGACACGACGACCGGCACGATCATCGGCCGTCGGCGGGTCCGCTCCCCCACGAACCGGCCGAGTGCTCGTCGCGCGTGGCGGTGGAGGGATTCATGGTCTGTCGCCCCCGCGGCGATCGCCTCCTGCAACGCGGCGCGCACGGTGCGGCTCGCCTCTTCGAGCAGCGCTTCCGCCTCGGGGGCGTGCACCCAGCCGCGGGTGACGATCTCCGGGTCGGTGACCACCTCGCCGGCGTGGACGTCCACGGTGGCGACCACCAGCACCACGCCCTCCTCGGCGAGCACCCGCCGGTCGCGCAGTACGCCGTGGCCGACGTCGCCCACGGTGCCGTCGACGTAGAGGAAGCCGGCCGGGACCGAGTCGCCGCGGTGCAGGCCTTCGTCGTCGAGTACGACGGAGTCGCCGTCCTCGCACAACAGCGCCTTCTTCTCCTCCACGCCGGTGCGCAACGCCAGCTGCGCGTGGTTCACCATGTGCCGGTACTCCCCGTGGACCGGGATGAACCATTCCGGACGGGTGATCGACAGCAACGTCTGGAGCTCGCCCTGGCGGGCGTGCCCGCTCACGTGCACTGGCTCGACCGCGCTGTGGATCACCTCGGCGCCCCGCCGGTACAGGCCGTCGATCACCTTTCCGACGGCCCACTCGTTCCCGGGCACGGGGTGCGCGCTGATGACGACGACGTCTCCGGGCCGCAGCCGCAGCCACTTGCTCTCCCCGCCCGCCATGAGGGCGAGCGCAGACAACGGCTCGCCCTGGGACCCGGTCGAGATCACGCACACCTCGCCCGGCTCGGCCTCGTCGACGTCCTCGATGTCGACGATGGACTCCTCGGGCAGCTCGAGAACGCCGAGTCGGCGAGCCAGGTCGACGTTCTTCCTCATCGAGCGACCGAGGAACGCCACCTTCCGGTCGGTAGCGAGCGCGGCTCGCGCGACCTGCTGCACGCGGTGGATGTGGCTGGCGAAGCACGTCACGATCACGCGGCGCCCGGGGCGCGCCTCGAAAAGGCGCTGCAGCGTGGCCCCCACCGTCGTCTCGGACGCCGTGTACCCGGGTTCCTCCGCGTTGGTCGAGTCCGACAACAGCAGCCGGATGCCGGGGTCCTGCGCCAGCGCGCCCATGCGCCCGAGGTCGGTCAGCCGGCCGTCGACGGGAGTGAGGTCGAGCTTGAAGTCCCCCGAGTGCAACACCACGCCCTGCGGCGTGTGGAAGGCCGTGGCGAAACCGTGCGGCACCGAGTGGGTGACGGGGATGAACTCGACGTCGAACGGACCGACCGTGCGCCGCTCCCCGTCACCGACCTCGACGAAGCGCGCCCGGTGCTCGAGGCCCGCCTCCTCGACGCGGTGGCGGGCGAGACCGAGGGTGAGCGCGGAGCCGAACACCGACACCTCGAGGTCGCGCAGCAGGTAGGCCAAGCCGCCGGTGTGGTCCTCGTGCCCGTGGGTGAGCACGACGGCCTCGACGGCGGCCGCACGTTCGCGCAGGTACGAGAGGTCGGGAAGGACGAGGTCGATCCCCGGCATGTCGGGGTCGGGGAACATGACCCCGCAGTCGAGGACGACGATGCGCCCGTCCGTTTCGAGACACGCGCAGTTGCGGCCGATCTCCCCCAGCCCGCCCAGGAACGAGATGCGGACCGGGTCAGGCAAGCGGCCCGCCCGTGCCCGCACCGGCCGGCGCGGGCACCTCCCGGCCGAGGTGCGCCAGCATCAGCCGGGCCCGGTCCTCGAGTTCGGCGGGCGCCGCGCCGAGCGGCGGGCGGCACTGCCCGGCAGGCAGCCCCAGCACACGGCAGGCGGCCTTGGCCGGGAGCGGGTTCGGGAACACCTCGCTCGACTGGAATGCGTACGACTCGAGAAGCCGGGCGTTGGCTGCCTGCGCCGCGTCGAGCTCGCCGCGCGCCGCGGCGGCCACGAGCTCCCCCATCTCCTCGCCGGCCCAGTTCCCCGCCACGCTCACCACACCCACCGCGCCCACGGCCACGAACGGCAGCGTGAGCGCGTCGTCGCCGCAGTAGAGCTGGAAGCCGGCGTCCGCCGCCGCGACGAGGCGCGCCGCGCCCGCCAGGTCGCCGGTGGCGTCCTTGACGCCCACGATGTTGGGCACGTCGCGCGCCAGCCGCAGGATCACGTCGGGATCGATGCGTCGTCCGGTCCGTACCGGGATGTCGTAGAGCAGCACCGGCAGGTCGGTGGCGCGCGCCACCGCTGAGAAGTGCTCGAACAGTCCGGACTGAGGAGGCCGGCTGTAGTAGGGAGTCACCACGAGCAGCCCGTCGACGCCGGCGTCGGCCGCCAGGCGCGACAGCTCGATCGAGTGGCGGGTGTCGTTGGTGCCTGTTCCCGCGATGACCGGCACGGTGACAGCCTCCGCCACGGCGCGCCACAGATCCCCGAGCTCGCGGTCGCTCAACACCGGGCTCTCGCCGGTCGTGCCCGCCACGACCAGCCCGTCGCTGCCCTGCGCGGCGAGCACGCGCGCCAGGCGAGCCGCCCCGTCGACGTCCAGCGCGCCGGCGTCGTCGAACGGCGTCACCATGGCGGTGACGACCGAACCGAAGCGAGCGGGTGGGGAACCCATCGCGTTCAGGCTACCCGGCCCCGGCGCGCGCCGGTCGACCGGTCAGGCGACGGCGTCGCTCTGCGGTGTCGCCTGCAACGCGTCGTACTCCTCGCCCGTGTCGGCCCAGTCCTCGAAGGCGATGACGCCGAGCTCGGTGAAGCGGTGACGCAGCCATCCGTCAGCGGCGTCGAGGAGGCCGAGCTTCTTGCAGTTCGGGACGATCTTCGAGAACAGCAGGGTCTGGAACATCTGCCGCTCGGGCACCTGCATGAGCAGCGGGGCGACCTCTTTCGGATTCACGCCCACGCGCTCCCACACCTCCTGCTGCAGGAACCGGTCGCGCATGCGCACCGCCGCCTCGAAGGCGAACTCCTGGCGCTCGCGGATCTCCGCCGCCGAGAGTTGCTGGTAGTACTCCTGCAGGCTGAGCACGCCGAAGGCCACGTGGCGCGACTCGTCCGACATCACGTAGCGCAGCAGCTGCTTGAGCAGCGGCTCGGTCGTCATCTGGTGCATGAACCCGAAGGCGGCCAGCGCCAGTCCCTCGACCATGATCTGCATGCCGAGGTAGGTCATGTCCCAGCGATGATCGGCCACGATGTCGTCGAGCAGCAGGCCGAGGTGGGCGTTCATCGGGTAGTGGCCCGAGAGCTTCTCGTCGAGGTATCGGGAGAAGACCTCCACGTGGCGGGCCTCGTCGACCACCTGGGTGGCCGCGTAGTATTTGGCGTCGATCCACGGCACCGACTCCACGATCTTGGCCGTACACACGAGCGCACCCTGCTCCCCGTGCATGAACTGCGACAGCGTCCAGTTCTGGCTCTCCACCCCGAACTGAATCCA
>DATGKD010000149.1:0-7913 GCA_035294855.1 Acidimicrobiales bacterium | reverse complement strand
ACGACGGTGCCGGACCCGTCGCGCACCCAGACGCCGTCGATCTGCGACAGCTTCAGCGCGCACGCCATGTTGACCCGCACCGACGACCCCACGGGCTCGTAGGTGCCGGTCTGCCACCACGAGCCTGACTCCGTGCGCATGGACACGAAGAGCACCTGGCCCGCGGGCTGCCCGGTTTCGTGCAACTCGAGCGAGGTGCCCCAACTCTCGGCGGTGAGCACCGCGGTGGCGTGCACCCCGTGGGGAGCCTGCAGCGCCACGTTGACGCGCTGTGTCGAGGGCAACGTCAAGGTGACCGCCAGCGCAACCGCGGCGACCACCGCCGCCGCGGCCGAGCCGATCACGTAACGCGACCGCCGGCGGCGGCGATCGCGGCGCGCCTCGGCGGCCAGTCGCTCGAGGACGGCGCCCTCGAGCCCCATCGGGAGCTCGCTCTCTTCGACGTGGCTGGGATCGGCGGCCGGCAACACGGCGCCCAGGGCGAGCAGGTCCCGGCGGTCTGCGCGGCACTCGGCGCACCCGTCGAGGTGTGCCATGAGCGCGACCCGCTCGTCGTCGGGCAGCTGGCCCACGACTTCCATGGCGATCATGCCCCTGAACGTCTCGCAGCGATCGGTGATCACCGCTCCCACCCCATCTCCTCGAGGGTGAGCCGGAGGGAGCGCAGCGCGTAGAAGAGCCGGCTGCGCACGGTCCCTTCGGGGATCTTGAGCGTGTCGGCGATGTCCCGACCCGAGCGGCCCTGGTAGTAGGTCTCGATGACGACCTGGCGGTGCTCCGGCCGCAGGCGCCGCAACGCTTCTTCGACCTGCCAGCTGAACATGGCCGTCTCGACCGCGTCGTCGGCGAGAGCGATGTCCGCCGGCAAGGGGTCGGCCTGCCGAACCGCTCGCGAACGCGCGTGGTCGATGACGACCCGGCGAGCGATCGTGAACAGCCACGTCCTGAGCGTCCCCAGGGTGGTGTCGAAGCGGTCGCGCGCCCGCCAGGCCCGGATGAACGTCTCCTGGACGACGTCCTCCGCCGCGCCGGCGTCCCCGAGCGAGCGCCGCGCATAGCCGTAGAGCTCGCCACCGTGGGTCAGAAAGGCCCTGCGCAGCCCGGCTTCGTCGGCGATCTCGTTGGCCCGTTCGTCCGGCAGGGCGGCGCGCAACGTCGGCGGGATGTGCGCCTCGGTGGCGCGCCCGCTCGCCTGGTCCATGTCGGACACGACGGCCTCAGGCTGACGACGGAGCGTGGGACCGCTCAATACCCGCTCCCGCCGCCACCGCCGGACGCGGAGGAGGTGCTCGTCGACCCTCCGCCACTGCCGCTCGACGACGACACCTTGGCCACCGAGAAGTTGGCCACGCCGTCCCCGGTCACCTGGCCGGGCCCGGTGTCGGACGTAAAGGTGTAGAGCAGCTGGCCGTTGTAGGTGACCTGGTCGCTGCCGTCGGACTGGTGGGCGACGCCGAGACCGGTGACGCCCGGTCCGCCCTTCGGCGTGGTGCCGGCCGGCACGGTGAGCGCGGGCCACGCGGCCAGACATGAGCCGGTGCACTTGTTGACCGTGCCGCCGTTGTTGCCGCCGAACGTGTACAGCGTCATGCCGGCCGAGTTCACCAGGATCGTGCCCTTGGACGACGTCGCCGTCTTCACGGTGTCGGAGCTCGTGCTGCCGGATCCGGTGTTGCCGGCGGAATTGCTGGCCTGGGTGGTGTTCGACCCTGACGAGCTCGGCGTCGAGCTGCACGCGGCGGCCACGAGCGCGACCGCGGCCACGCCCAGGAGGGCGATCGGGCCCCGGGACAGACGCGCGGTGGGGCGCGTCGGCCCGTGGTCGGTCTCTGTGCGGATGGAGAGGTTCATCGGGTGCCTTCCGTTCGGAGGCGGCGGGGGCCCGTTGCGTCCGGACCGGCTCGTCCGCCCAGGAAAACTGGGGCGTACCCAGGATACGGAGGAGGGGATCGGCGTGTTCACGATCCGTTCACCCCTGCCTCTTGTGGGGTGGGTGCCCTTTCGGGTCCGCCCCCCGGTGGGAACCGCGTTCGGCGACCGGCCGGTCACTACCGTGACGAACGGTGACCGACGACGAGAGCCGGGGCGTCCCCAGCGGGCAGGCGGCCACTGCCGCCGGTGACCGTTCGAGCGGCCCGGGCCCGGGCGGCGCCGCATGGGGGCAGCAGGCCCACAGCGAGCCGCGTTGGCCCGCCTCGCTGGCCCTGGTGGCGGCGATGGCGCTGTACCTGGTCCTGCCGCGGCGACTCATCGACGGGCTCGGGCCGAGGTGGCTCGTGCCCACGCTCGAGGGGCTGCTGCTCGCGGTGCTCTATGCCATCAGCCCGAGGCGGATCTCGCGCGAGTCGCGGCGCCTGCGCGTCCTCGCCATCGTCGTCATCGCCTTCGTCAACCTGGCCAACGTGGTGTCGCTGGGCGAGCTCCTGCACGACCTGCTCGGCAGGCACCCCACGAGCGCCGGCGGGCGGGCGCTCATCTACGCGTCGGTGCCCATCTGGATCACCAACGTCCTCGTCTTCGCTCTGTGGTACTGGGAGCTCGACCGCGGCGGACCAGCGGCCCGGCACCAGAGCCGCCGTCGCCAGCCCGACTTCCTCTTCCCGCAGATGTCGGTGCCGCTGTGCACCAACCCGAGCTGGGCGCCCACCTTCCTCGACTACTTGTACACGTCGTTCACGAACGCCACCGCGTTCAGTCCCACGGACACGATGCCCCTCACGCGGTGGGCCAAGCTGCTCATGATGGTCCAGTCGCTGGCTTCGCTGCTCACGGTCGCGCTCGTGGTCTCGCGGGCGGTCAACATCCTCGGCTGAGTGCCCGTCCGGCGGCGGAGACGATGCGACCGACCCACGGTGCCGGTGTCCGGCGGCCCGCGCTCGGCTCCGTACTCGCCGCCGCTGCCGTTGTCGTCGGCGCGTGTTCGTCGTCGGCCAGCACGGTCCGTCACCGCGCCACGCCGCACGCCGCGGCACCGGCGACCACCGTGCCGACGGCCGCAGCGTCCGCCACGACGTCGGCGCCCACCACGACGGACCCCGGGGCCCTGCCCCAGACCATGGCCCGACCGTCCGCCCAGGACCCGCTCTTCGAGGAGCACGTGCAGGCGTTGTGGCGCGCCGTCGTCGACGGCAACCCTGCAGAGGCGATGGGCTTCTTCTTCCCGCTGTCGGCCTACGTGCAGGTGAAGGCGATCTCCGATCCCGTCCACGACTGGCAGACCCGCCTCGTCGCCGACTTCGACGCCGACGTCCTCGCCGACCACGCTGCCCTCGGGCCCGGCGCCCCGGGCGCGGTGTTCGGCGCCGTCACCGTCCCGTCCGACGCCGTCTGGGTGCAGCCCGGGGTCGAGTACAACAAGGGCAGCTACTGGCGGGTCTACGGTTCGGCCGTCCACTACACGGTGAGCGGGCAGAGCGGTTCGTTCGTCATCGCGTCGATGATCAGCTGGCGGGGCGAGTGGTACGTCGTGCATCTGGCGAGCATCCGGTGACCGAAACGCCGATCGAGACGACCCCGTCGCACGCGCATCCGGCGAAGGGCAGGCATCCGGGTGCCCCGTTCTACGCGGCGATCTTCGACATGGACGGGCTCCTGGTGGACAGCGAGCCCGTCTGGCGCGAGGTGGAGATCGAGATCTTCAAGCGCTACGGCGTGACGCTCACCGCCGCGATGTGCATCCAGACCAAGGGCATGTTCCTGCCGGACGTGGCCCGGTACTGGTATGCGCGCCGTCCCTGGAAGGGTGCGACCCCCGACGAGGTGGCGAGCGAGGTGCTCGACGCCATGGCGGCCAGGCTCGAGAACGGAGCCGAGCTCAAGCCGGGTGCCCTGCACGCCGTCGACGTCTGCGAGCACCACGGGATGCGGCTGGCGGTGGCGTCGTCGTCCCCGCGGCGCCTGATCGACGCCGTGCTCGCGGGGCTCGGCCTGACCGAGCGCTTCGCCGTCGTCCACTCGGCCGAGGAGGAGCCCGCCGGCAAGCCCGACCCGGCGATCTTCCGGACCACCGCTCAGCTGCTCGAGGTGGACCCGGCCCGCTGCGTGGTGTTCGAGGACGCCCCCGCGGGAGTGCTCGCCGCCAAGGCGGCCGGCATGGCGTGCGTGGCCGTCCCCGAGGCCCACCCTCATGACGCCGACGAGCCGCACGACGCCTCCGCCGGTCCTGACGACCCCGCCGGGCGCGAAGGCTTCGAACGCGCCGATGTCGTCCTCGGGTCGCTCACCGAGTTGGACGACACCGTCCTCGCCCGACTCGCCGCCAACGGCGACGAGCCTGGTCAACCGCCCCGGTCGCGCCGGCGCCGCCGGATCTCCGCGCTGTACTCCGGGAAGTAGCCGCCGATCACGTCGAGGCTGAAGCGGCGGAGGATCGAGGTGGCGGGCTCACGAGCGACCAGGAACTCGAACGACTCCCGCACCAGCTCCTCGCCGCCCCGGTCCCAACCGAGGCTCGCCACCAGCTCCCCGGGAACGGTGACCTCATGGGTGGTGGTCGTGGCCCCGTCGCGCACCTCGACCCGGAACGCAGCCTCATCCGGGCGCCCGCCCGTCGCGGTGACCGTGATGTCCGCCACAGTGGCGTCACGGTACCCGGGGCCCGAATGCCGTGCGGCCTCGGACCCGCGCGACACTGACGCGCGCTGAGCCGCAACTTCGGCGGTCCCGACCAGGAGGTGGCCGTGCCCACGCTCTACGACATCCCGATCAACACGCTGAAGGGCGAGCCCTCGTCGCTGGCGCCGTTCAAAGGCAAGGCCCTGCTCGTGGTGAACGTCGCCTCGAAGTGCGGGCTCACCCCCCAGTACGCCGGGCTCCAGCGTCTCCAGGACACCTACGGCGACAGGGGCTTCAGCGTGCTGGGCTTCCCGTGCAACCAGTTCCTCGAGCAGGAGCCGGGGTCGCCCGACGAGATCGCCCAGTTCTGTTCGGTCAACTACGGCGTCACGTTCCCGCTGTTCGAGAAGATCGAGGTCAACGGGCCGGGGCGTCACGCCATCTACGAGGAGCTGACCGCGTCCCCCGACGCCGAGGGCGCAGCCGGCGACATCCAGTGGAATTTCGAGAAGTTCCTCGTGTCGCCGGAGGGCGACGTGGTGGCGCGCTTCCGGCCCGGTGTCGAACCCGAGGACGCCGGCCTCGTGAGCGCCTTGGAGAAGACCCTCCCCGACGAAGGTTGAACAGCATCGTCATCGACGTCGACACGTCGCGCCGCGGCGTGGTCGACATCACCGACGAGGTGGCGTCGTCGTGCCGCGGGCGCGGCGACGGGCTGTGCTCGGTCTTCGCGCCCCACGCCACCGCGGGCGTGGCGCTCATGGAGACCGGCTCGGGCTCGGAGGAGGACCTCGTGCACGCCCTCGAGCGAGTCCTGCCCCGCGACGACGGCTACCGCCACCGCCACGGGTCGCCGGGCCACGGCGCCGACCACCTCCTTCCTGTGCTCGTGTCCCCGTCGCTGGTGGTGCCCGTGGTCGACGGGCGTCTCGCGCTGGGCACCTGGCAACGCGTCGTGCTCGTGGACTTGAACGCCGACAACCCGCGCCGCCACGTCCGAATCAGCTTCCTCGACGGCTGACGCGCGAGGAAGGGCACGGCGACGGGCGCCCGGATGACAGGATGCCAGGATGAATGATGAGGGCATGAGCGACGAATCGACTGCCGGCCGGACCGGCCCGGGCCCTCGGCAGTACGCCGGGCTCGCCGAACTGCTCACGCGGGCGCTCCATCTCGCCGTGGCACCGATCGCCATCACGTTCGGCGACCGGCCTCCGGCCGGCGTGCCGGCGTTCGACGAGCCCATGTCGGAGCCGTCGGCTGACGGGCGCGCCGGAAGGGTCCCGGCCGGGTGCGTCTTCTGGGTGCGGGCCGCGGAGCGCGCCTTTACGACGAGGCCCGAGGACCACGGCAACTGCTCCGTGGGCCGCTACACGCACGGGCTGGCCTCGGTGCAGGACATCTCGTCGAACTCGGACGTGGCCGCGCTGCTCGAATCGGGCTGGGTCGACGCCGAGGCGGTCGGCCGCATCCCGGCTGTCGAGGAGCGCGCCGAGGTGATCTCCTACGGGCCCCTCGCCACGTCGGGCGAGGTGCCCGACGTCGTGCTGCTGCGCGTCAACGGGCGGCAGATGATGGTGATCTCCGATGCCGTGCCGGCCATGCGCATCGAGGGCAAGCCGCAGTGCCACATCGTGGCCATCGCCAAGCAGCACGGTGAGGTGGCTGCCAGCGTGGGCTGCGCGCTGTCGCGGGCCCGCACCGGCATGCGGCCCGACGAGATGACGGTCGCCATCCCCGGCCGGCGCCTCACCGAGGTCGCCGCAGCGATCGACCGGGCGGCGTCGGTGGACACCGTGGTCGCCCGGTACGCCGCCGAGGACGCCCGGCGCTTCGCCGCCGGCTGAGACCTTCCGAACAACGCGGAGCGGTTATCGCTCCTGCTCGGTGGGGCGGATCAGGACCTCGTTGATCGTCACGTGGCGCGGGCGCGTGACGATGTACACGATGGCATCGGCGATGTCGGCGGCCTCCATGCGCTGCGACCCGATCTGCGCGCGCAGCCCTTCGAGGACCTCGGGCCGGTTGTGGCTGGCGAGCTCGGTCGACGTCGCCCCCGGCTCGACCAGGGAGATCCGTACATAGCGCCGGGTGACCTCCTGGCGCAACGCCTCGCTGAACGCGCCCACGCCGTGCTTGGTCAAGCTGTAGACGCCGTTGCCGTTGCGGGCGAAGCGACCGGCGACCGAGCTGATGTTCACCATGTCGGCCACGTGGCGCGGGTCGTCTTCGGCGGCTCGCAGCAGGTGCGGCAGCGCGGCGTGCGCGCAGTAGAGAAGGCCCAGCACGTTCAACTCCACCATGCGCTGCCACTCGGTGACCGGCGCGTCGACGACGGGCCCGAGCAGCATGACGCCGGCGTTGTTCACGAGGGTGTCGAGACGCCCCAGCTCGGCGACGGTCCGCTCCACGGCGGCGTTCGCCTGGGTCTGGTCGGTGACGTCGGCCTCGATGACCAGTGCGGTTGCACCCGTGGCCTCGATGTCCGCCGCCAGTGCCTCGAGGCGGTCCTTCCGCCGCGCCGCCAAGGCCACGGCGGCACCCTGGGATGCCAAGGCCACCGCCGCCGCCGCGCCGATGCCGCTCGACGCGCCGGTGACGAGCGCCACGGTGCCTTCGAGTGGCCGGTCCGACACAGGGCGCCCGCCCCGCGCCGGATCTGACACTTCGCCCTCGCTGGTGCTGGTCACGGTCCCTCCTCACCTGCCCGTCGTTGCACGTCGGCTCGTACCCCGTTTCCGCTCACGGGGCGACCAACCGAGCTGCCGTTCGAGCGGTCGAGCGTGTGCCCGAGGACGCCTTCCAGAAAGCGGAATGTGCCGTCGTGACAGGGGACTCGTCCCAGGCGACGTTGAAGTCCCCGATCACCGGGCAGCAGATTCGAGCACAGAACGCGGGGAGGACGTCGATGTGGCGCTCGCCCCTCGCCTCGACGACGAGCTTCTCGATCGGGCCGTAGCGTACGCCGCTGTTTGGCTTGGCGCAGGCCTGAACGTCCTCGACGTGAAGAGCGAGACAGCTCGGATTGGCCCAACGGGATGCTTCCCAGAACGACGGTTCGCGTCCGCGGCTGGAGATTCGCTCGAAAAGTGGCGGCAAGCCGGCGCGCGGCGCACGAGCGCCTGTTGCGATCCGATCGAGCAGCCCGGCGACGCGTCCCACCCGTCCGGACGAGCCGGCGCGTGGGTGGTGGTGGCATGGGGGCGGCCACACCGGCTGACTACCTTGCTCAGCCGCCTCGCGCCCAGCACACTCACCCGCAGGCCGTAGAGGGGCGAAAGGCTGGGGGCGCGTGGCGGGCCGAGCTGAGAGGGGTTGTCGGGGTCGATGACCGGTTCGGCCCTTCGATTCGCCAGGTA
>DATGKD010000148.1:0-28089 GCA_035294855.1 Acidimicrobiales bacterium | reverse complement strand
CGTCGACCGCATGAGCCTTCGGCTGTTCCCGGTGCTGCTCGGCAGCGGTAAGCGGGTGCTGACGGGGCCGTTCCCACGGCGCTCCGGCCTCACCGAGTGGGCCAGGTACCCAGGCCGGCCACGACCTGCGGAGAGCCCCGGGGGGATCGAATCTGGCTCGAAACGGGTCCTCGAGCGCGAATGACAAATGCCCAGAGAAGCGCGAGATGACAAATGTCTAGCTCCAACCGCCGCGAATCTCAGGTTTCTCCCAACTTGTTTGGGTAAGAACGAGCGAAATGGCGGGGAAGAGAAAAGAGCTCTCAGCAAAGGAAGTCAACCTGCGCGGCGTACGGGCCCGGAACCGTGCGCTCAGTCGTCTGGCGCGCAAGTACCCCAAGGACTACCGGCGTCTCGTCAACCAGGAGCGCAAGAAAGAGGACCTCGAGGCCATCGGTGTGCGTCCGACCGGCAGGCGCCCGCGGGCGCCCAGGTAGCGGAGGACCCTCGGTGGGCCGCCGAGGACACGACCTCAAACTCACCTAACAATCCGGTATCGCCACGGTCACAACTGCGCGGCATGGTTCATCCATGGTGGTGCGGATTTGCGAAGGTTGCGCAGCGGAAATCCCCGTCGACCCTCATGTCAGGGTCCGTGTCGTGCGGCAGCCCGGGTCACGGCGGGTGACGATCGTGGAGGGCAACTTCATCCTTCACGAGTGCGTCCGACGGGAAGCACTCGGAGCAGCCTGACGTCGAGCCCCCGAGGGAAACACCCGCTCGGACTTGCCCGATGGCAGGTGGCGGACCACGCCGACGACGGCATCGTCGGTAACGGGCACCCAGTACTTGACGGTGACCTCCTGGACCCGTCCTACCGCTCTGGCGGGGACCTCGGAAAGCCGGGCGAACGTGCTCCGCCCTCTGCTCGGCGCCGTCGCACGGCTGAACGAGCCCGAGTTGACGGTCGTGACCTCGATCCGGTCCTCGTGACCCTGGAGCAGTCCCACGGTGCTCAGCCTGATCTCTTCCTGGACGAACCCCTTGGCGGCGTAGGCGCTGATGAGCTCCTGGACCCGGGCATGTCCGGCCGGGAAGAAGAACACGCGTGAGTTGAGCAGCGCCAACCACTCCGGTTCGTTCACATCGACCAGCGCCTCCTCGACGTTCTTCCGGCGGTGCAACTGGTCGCGCAGGACCGCCTGGGATCCGTCGGACAACTTCAGGGTGACGATCTCGCGCCGATAGGACGTGACCAGACCCGCCGCCTCGCGGGGATCGAGGTTCGCTTCCATGACGAGCGAGGCCACCGAGAGCAGGTAGCCACGTTGGCGAATGGCTTCCCAGCCGCCGGCAAAGGTGACATGGACCATGCCGGGCCGAAGGCGGGCTAGGTCGGCAAGTGTGGCCACTGCCCACATCTCTATCATTCGCGTCGCTGTACGCCGATTCCGACCCGGACACGGGCGCTTCCGGTTCACCACGATCCGGCAAAGGGCGGACCCGCGCTCGAACGGTCAGGCGCGATCGATCCGTTCGATGAGTCTCTGGGGCGCGACCGTGCGGTAGGCGTCCTCGACGAGGGCTTCGATGTCGCCCCAGTCGACGTCTCCGTCGAGGCGGATGCCGATCCACCCCCGGGACCCCACGTACGGGGGCCGGAAGATGCGTTCCGGCGCGGCGTCGACGAGCGACTCCTGGGCGCCCGGAGGCGCCGCGCACCAGAGGTGCGGGAACCGGTGATCGTGGTGACCGCCCGGCCACAACATCAGGAACTGCTTCTTCACGAAGAACGCGGGCGCGCCGTGACTCACCTTTTCGGTGACCTCGGGCAGGGAGAGACAGATCGCACGCACCCGCTCGTCCAACTGGCGAGACTTCACGAGGTTGCGGCGGCTCGAACCGAAGCGCGGCCGTAGATCAGCCATCGGGTCCCGACGATCCGGGCCTCGTAGACCGGGGCCCGCCGCCGGTAGTACTCCTGCTGCTCGGCAATCAGCGCCCGTTCCGCCCCCTGCGCGGGCTCAGGACGACGAACGTCCGCTACCACGTTGGACGGTTCGGGCGAGGATCCCGAGGGTGGCCCGCAGTGCCCCCTCGGACATCACCGGCAAG
Source organism: Acidimicrobiales bacterium (assembly GCA_035294855.1). Classification (GTDB taxonomy): domain Bacteria; phylum Actinomycetota; class Acidimicrobiia; order Acidimicrobiales; family UBA8190; genus DATGKD01. The sequence goes on along the minus strand of DATGKD010000148.1, from coordinate 25,995 downwards.
ACACCCGAGTCGCGCCAGAACGGGTCGATGGATGACCAGTCGTAGTACGACGTCACCAGTGTTCCTGCATCGGTGGGCTCGAGGACGTAGCCGTAGACGTGTCCGATGGGCGGCCGCATCTGCCCGAGGACGGTCCAGGCGATCTCGCGGTCGGGGACGAACTTCTCGATCGTCACCGTGACGTCGTAGCGGCCGAGCGGGTAGTCGTTCAGTGCCTCACGGTCCATGTGGACGACGAAGCTGTCCCCCACCGCCTTGACGGGCTCGCCGGTGGCGTCCATGAGCATGCCCGAGCTGTCGATCGTGACGTGGCCGTGAGGATCGCACAGGACGGCGAAGATCGACGACGGGTCGGCCTCGATCGTGCGCTGGACCTCCATACGCTCGTCGGCCACGCCCCATCCTGGCACGCGGGCGCGGTGGTCGCCCCGCGGTCAACTGGTGGTCCGCGTCCATTGGGCAGCGAGCCCCCGGAGATCGCCCTCGCTGTCGTGCCACGTTGCGATGCGGTCGAAGCCGGCGGAGCGGAGCGTCGTGTCCACCAACCGGTCTTGGTCTCCTCCCAATTCGACGACGAGCCATCCGCCCGCCCGCAAGAGCCGCCCGGCACAGGTGACCACGCGCCTCACGACGTCGAGCCCGTCGGGGCCGCCGTCGAGCGCGCCCTCAGGTTCGTAGCGCCGGACATCAGCGGGCAAGAAGGCCAACGCAGGGGTCGGGACGTACGGCGCGATCGCGGTGACCAGGTCGAACCGGCGGTCGCCGAGAGCGCTTCCGAGATCCCCGAGCACGACGACCACGCCGTTGCGGCGAGCGCACGCCGCTGCCCGACGGTCGATGTCGACGCCGACCACGAACGCGTGCGGCGCCGAAGCGGTGAGATGGACGGCGATCGCCCCCGAGCCGGTGCACAGGTCGGCCGCCCGACCGCGCCCGGGGAGCAGCTCACTCGCCCGGCGGCCGAGCTCCTCGCTCTGCGGTCTCGGCACGTACACCCCGGGGTCCACGAGGACGGTCCGGCCACAGAACCGCGCGGCGCCGGTGAGCCAGGCCAGCGGCTCACCGTGCTCGCGTCGCGCCGTCCACGACTCGAGGGTCTCCTCGTCGGGCGCGGCCCGGACGAGATCCAACGCCTCTTCTTCGGGGGCGACGAAGCCGGCCCGCGCCAGGCGCTCGGCCGTCCTCCTCACCGCCCGTCCGCCAGGCTCCACCGACGTCACCAGGGCCGGCCGGCCGGCCCTGTCAAGGCCAAGGAGCCGGGGGCCGATGCCTTGGAGGTGTCCGAGCCCCATGTGCCCGCTGCCGACGGAGCGCGCCCGGTGCGCGACAAGGGCCCCCGACCAGGGAGTTTCGATCCCCGACCGGGCGAGGTGGCCTCGTCCGAGGAGCCGCTCAGGGAGGTCTGGTTCAAGGACTCGGGGCGGGTGGTGGTGGCGCCGGCCGACGCCCGCTGGACGTTCCACCCCGACGAGCAGGACGCCGAGGACCCCGAGCCCGTGACCGGCGACGCCGAGCCCGGCCTCGGGCAGACGAGCGAGCCCCACGGCCGGGCACCACGGGTCGCCGTCGTGGGGATGGCGGTCAGCCTCATCGCGCTGGTCGCCGGAGTCCTCGGCGCCACGCGCACCTGGCCGTTCCACTCGTCACCGCCGGCGGCGGCGTCACCGTCCCACGCGCCCGCTCGCCCGCAGGACATCCGGGGCACGTGGAACGCGAGCGAAGTCTTCGCGGGAACGTCGGTAACCGAGACCCTGGAAATCCGACACGAGAACCTCGCCACCGGGTCGTTCTCGGGGATCGTGGGGTCGCCGGTGGGGATCGAGACCATCCACGGGACCGTGAATGCGGCCACCGTGTCGTTCGCCATCACGTTCGGCAACACGACGATCAGCGGCACCGCCAGCGTGGCCGGAAACCACGGGCGTCTCTCCATGGTGGGCAACTTCTCCAACGCCCTCGGGTCACGCGGGCTCATGGTGGCCACCAGAAGCACGCCGTGAAGCGGGGCGTCGCGGCGTCGTCCCGATCAGAGGTTGAACGCCGAGACCATGCTCGTCGCGCCGGCTGCCTGGCCGAGCAGCGGCAGGCCGAGAAGCTGCTCAGCGGTGTGGAGCAACGAATAGTGATTGAACAGCGTCCCTGACGACGTCGCCGTCGTGCTCGGGCTGGCGACGATCGTGGCGACGTGGCAGCCGGCGTCGGTGGTGTTGGTGGCGCAGTCGCTCGAGGCCCCTCCCTCTCCTTCGTCCCAGGTCACGAAGACCGCCACGTGGCCGCTCGTGTACTGCGGGCTCGAGAAGATCGACGGCAGGTTGGTGGCCAGCCACTCGTCGCCCTCGGCGACCGTGCCGTCGTGCATGTCGTCGACGAGGTTGGGGGTGACGAACGCAAACGCCGGCAGCGTGTCGGCGGCGATGTCGGACGCGAGCTCGGTGTAGGGGACGTCGAAGCTCACCGCCGGCGCTTGCGCCGTCAGCGAGCGGGGCTTACAGAACAACAGCGACGAGAAATAGGCGGGTGGGTTGTGCCGGACGGCGTACTCCCCCGCGCTGTCCTTGTCGCAGTTCGCCGGCATCGACTCCTCGTACGCCTTCCAGCTCTCACCCTGGCTGAAGATGCTCGGTCCCGGCGCGGAGCACGCGGGGGACGGGTCGCAGTCACTCGTGAACGGGGCGAGCGAGGCGAGCGGGAGGCCTGACGTGGCCGCGACGTAATTGGGCAGGCTGGGGTGGCTGACGTTGTGGTAGTTGGTCGCCAGGCCACACGAGTGGGCCAACTGGTTGATGTACGTCGCGTCCGGTGACCCGATGATCGAGTCGTAGCTGTGGTTCTCCATCCACACCCAGATCACGTGGTCGTAGTGCGTGGACGACAGTGCCATGGTCCCGCACGGAGCCGCGGCGGAATGCGAATGCAGCCCCGCGGTCGTCGTGGTCGTCCTCGAAACGCTCGGTGCACCTCCCCCACACGCACCCAGGAGGACGCCCATCACCGCCATCACAGCCCCCGTGCGCACCCAGAGAGTCAAGCACCGATGGGGGGGCCAGACGACTGCATGACGCAGGGCGTCAGCCGCCGTTAGCGTGAACGGGTGCCCGAGGTCGTGCGCTACCGCTCACCCGACGAAGACAGCGCCCGTTGGGCCGGTTTCCCGTTCCGTGACGGCGACATCGTGATCAGCACGCGTTCGAAGAGCGGCACCACGTGGCTGCAGATGATCTGCGCACTGCTCGTCTTCCAGACACCCCGTCTTCCGGACTCCCTGGGGAACCTGTCACCCTGGCTCGACTGGCTCGTCGCCCCCCGTGATCAGGTCGTCGCCCACCTGGAGCAGCAGCGCCACCGACGGTTCATCAAGACGCACACGCCGCTCGACGGCCTGCCCCTGGACCCACGCGCGGCATTCGTCGTCGTCGCCCGGCACCCTCTGGACATCGCCGTCTCCCTCTACCACCACAGCCGCAACATCGACCGGACGCGCCTGCAGGAGCTGACGGGACGTGTACATGCCGCAGACGACCGCGCCCCACGGCTCCCGTTGCACGAGTGGCTCGTCGGGTGGATCGAATGGCAGGGATCTCCGAGCCAGGAGCTCGACTCGCTGCCCGGCGTCCTGTGGCACTTCTCGGACGCGTGGTCGAGGAGGTCGATGCACAATGTGCACCTCGTCCACTACGCGGACCTGTCCACGAACCTCGAGGAGTCGATGCGCGCACTGGCGACCCAGCTGGATTTCGATGTTCCCGACGACCGGTGGCCGGACATCGTCGGTGCGGCAAGCTTCGAGCGCATGCGCGCCCGCGCCGATGTGCTCATCGACCCGGTCGGCGTCCTGAAGGACCGGACTGGCTTCTTCCGCCGCGGAATCACCGGTGAGGCCCGCGAGCACCTCTCGGCCGAGGAGCTCGCCAGGTATCACGTTCGAGCCGAGACGCTCGCACCGCCGGACCTGCTCGCGTGGCTGCACCGCCGCCCACCCCGGCTCCTCCAGTCGAGTACTCCCGGCGGTGCAGTCACGCCGAGCCGAGTGGAGCACCGATGACTGCGCCGCCCCGGGTGGGCCTGGTCGGTTGCGGCATGATCGGGCAGATCCACGCCGACGGCCTGCGCATGCTGGCCGAGGACGGCGAGGCCGTGCCCGTGGGTGCCGCCGACCCGTCGGCGGAGTCGCGCCAGGCCGTGGGGAGAAACTGCCCGTTCCAGTACTTCACCGACGACCCCCTACGGGTCATCGAGGACCCCTCGGTGGACGTGGTGATGATCACCTCCCCGACCTCGACCCACCGCGAGCTCGTGCTCGCGACCGTGGCGGCGGGCAAGCCGCTGTTGTGCGAGAAACCCCTGGCGCCTCGCTTCGACGTCGTCGAAGAGCTCGTCCATGCAGTCGTGGCATCCGGGCTCACCGCACAGGTCGGCTTCCACTCACGTTTCCACCCCATCGTCAACGAGGTACGCAGGATGACGGTGTCGGGCGAGCTCGGCAGCCCCATGGGCTACTCGTTGCGCGACGACCAGTACTGGCCGACCGGGGACGTCGTCCCGGGCCACACCTCGTGGCGTTCGAAGAGGGACCAGGCCGGCGGGGGCGCGCTCCTCGAACACTCCATCCACAGCGCCGACATCCTGTGTTGGTTGTTCGGTCCGGCCAAGCGAGTGGAGGCGCGCACCCGGTCGGTGTTCGGGTACGACGTGGAAGACGTGGCCGCCCTGTTCGTCGAGCACGAGTCGGGCGTGGTGGGCACCCTGCTCACCGTGTTCAACGGAGTGCGAGGGCGCGAGGAGCGCCGTCTCGAGGTGTTCTTCGAACGCGGTGCGCTGGAGATGACGACCGACTTCATCGTCGGAGCCGACGAGGACTCCCTCCTCGTGCAGAGACCGGACGAGCCCGGCGAGCGACCCGATCTCGGGGCGCTGCGCGACCGCCACTTCACCGAGCTCGGCATCGAGCGACGGGACTTCGTCTTCTACACCTACCCCGCCGACCGCGCCTGGCTGCGGTCCGTGCGCAACGGGGACGAGGCGTCCCCCGGGTTCGGCGACGCGCTCGTCGCCCACACGCTGGTCGACGCCGCGTACCGGTCGGCCCTGCAGCCGGATCCCCCGTCGGGGAATCGAGCCGGGGCTCCTGGCTGAGCGTCGCCGGGGTTCCTGCTCGGCGGAGTGGGTAGGACGGGCGCTGGCAACGTCGAGACGGAGCACCACCACGTGAGCGAGCATTCAGATCCTGCACCGGCCGTCGCCTACTTCTCGATGGAGGTGGCGCTCGACGAGCGCATCCCCACCTACAGCGGCGGCCTGGGGGTCCTCGCCGGTGATCACCTGCGCGCCGCCGCCGACCTGGGAGTCCACCTCGTCGGCGTGACCCTGCTGTACCGGGACGGCTACTTCCGGCAGGAGGTGGACAGCCAGGGCCAGCAACACGAGTCGCCGGTGACGTGGGCACCCGGGGACCTGTTGGACCGTCTGGACGTGGCGGCCACCGTCACCATCGGCGGGCGGGGGGTGACCGTCACCGCCTGGCGCTTCGTCATCGAGGGCTCGAGGGGTCACCGCGTCCCGGTCCTCCTGCTCGACACCGACGTCGACGGGAACGCCCAAGAGGACCGGCGCATCACCGACCAGCTCTATGGGGGCGACTCCCGACACCGGCTCCGCCAGGAGGCCGTGCTGGGGCTCGGGGGCATGCAGGTCCTCGGGGCCCTCGGATGGGGAGCGGTTCCGACCCTGCACATGAACGAGGGTCACTCGGCGCTGCTGACGCTGGCCGCTCTCCACCAGACCGGCGCCCAGGGGCGTCGCGGCGGCGGTGCCGCCGATGCGGTGCGGGCGCGGTGCGTGTTCACGACGCACACCCCGGTGCCCGCCGGGCACGACCGGTTCCCGCGGGCCACGGTGCGCGAGGTCCTCGGTCAGGCCCTGGAGTCCGAGCTCGACACCACCGGGTGCCTGGCGGACGACGAGCTCAACATGACGCGGCTCGGCATCACGTTCTCGGCCTTCGTGAACGCGGTGTCCGCACGCCACGCCGAGGTCACGCGCGAGATGTTCCCCGACGTGCCCGTGCACTACGTGACCAACGGCGTCCACGCCGCGACGTGGACGGCGCCCCCCATGGCGGACCTCTTCGACCGTCACCTCGAGGGATGGCGCGAGGCCAACGTCAAACTCCGCTCGGCCACGGTCATCCCCCTGGACGAGCTCGCCGTGGCGCGGCGCGTGTCGAAGGACCGCCTGGTGGAAACGGTCGAAGAGCGCACCGGCGTCCGGCTCGACCCGGCCGCGTTCACCATCACCGTCGCCCGCCGCGCCGCGGCCTACAAGCGGCTCGACCTGCTGCTGCGCGACCCCGAACGGCTGCGGGTCATCGCCAAGCGCGTCGGGCCGCTCCAGATCCTCTACAGCGGCAAGGCGCATCCCCGCGACGACGACGGCAAGGCGACGCTCGTGCGCATCCTCGAGCAGGCCAAGGCGCTCGCGGGAGCCGTCGAGACCGTGTTCGTCGAGGACTACTCCATGGCCCTCGCCAAGGTCTTGTGCGCCGGGTCCGACCTGTGGCTCAACACCCCGGAGCCTCCCATGGAGGCGTCGGGGACGAGCGGCATGAAGGCCGCGCTGAACGGCGTGCCGAGCCTGAGCGTGCTGGACGGGTGGTGGATCGAGGGCCACGTGGAGGGGGTCACGGGGTGGTCGATCGACGGCCGCCACGGCGACAGCGGCGAGGACGGCGAGCTCGACGACCTCATCGACAAGCTCGACAACGAGATCGTTCCCCTCTACTACGAACGGCCGAGGACCTTTCTGGAGATCGGCCGGCTATGTGTCGCGCTCAACGGGTCGTACTTCAATACCGAGCGGATGGTGCGCGAGTACCGGTCGCTGGCGTACGACCGGCCGGCCGCCACCACCTGAGCGCTCCGAAGGAGACGCCTTTGCCTGCCGGGGCCCTCAGGCGGGGATGCGCCCCACGTGCCGGAGGACGATGAGTGAGTGAGGGGTGAGGTTGACGGTGGGCTTGCGGACGATCCGCACCCCCGGCTCGGCGGTGTTGAGGATCTGCTCCCACACGCCCGACCACTCGAACCTCGGCAGGTTCTGCAACTTGGAGCGCGTCCCCGCGTTCATCAACACGAGGAGCGTGTCGCCGTGCACGGCGCGCCCGCGGGCGTCCACCTCGTCGGTGGCTCGCCCGAGGATCAGCATGCCGACGGTCCGGTTGGCGGCGTCGGCCCACTCCTGATCGGTCATCTCCTCGCCGTCAGGCCTGATCCAGGTGACGTCGCGCCACCCGGTCGAGGTGACCGCCCCGCCGGTGAAGAAGTCCCGTCGCCGGAGCACCGGGTTGTCGCGCAGGATGGCGCTCAGTGACCGCGTGAAGTCGAGGAACTCGAGTGCGCCCTCGTCGAGGTCCCAATCGAGCCAACTGATGTCGTTGTCCTGGCAGTACGCGTTGTTGTTCCCGCGCTGGGACCGATTCATCTCGTCCCCGCCGGAGAGCATGCGCACCCCCTGGGACAGGAACATGGTCGCCAGGATGTTGCGCTTGATCCTCTGCCGGAGCCGCTCGATCCTCACCGATTCCGTCGGCCCCTCCTGGCCCCAGTTCCGGCTGAAGTTCTCCGCGGCCCCGTCGCGGTTGTCCTCGAGGTTCGCCTCGTTGTGCTTGTGCTGGTAGCTCACCACGTCGTCCAGCGTGAACCCGTCGTGGCAGGTGACGAAGTTCACGCTCGCGTAGGTGGGGCGCCCACTCGCCGCGAAGATGTCGCTCGAGCCGGTCAAGCGGGAGGCGAGCTCAGGGACTTGCCCGAGGTCCCCCCGCCAGTAGCGTCGGACGCAGTCGCGGAACGCCCCGTTCCACTCGGCCCAATCCGGCGGGAATTGGCCCAACTTGTAGCCATCGGGCCCGAGGTCCCAGGGCTCCGCGATGAGCTTCACCTGTGACAGGACCGGGTCCTGCTGGATGATCTCGAAGAACGAGCTGCGGCGCTCTTCGATACCCCGCACGAGCACAGGGGCCAGGTCGAAGCGGAAGCCGTCGACGTGCATGTCCGTCACCCAGTACCGCAGGCTGTCCATGACGAGCGCCATGGTGCGTGGGTGGACGATGTTGAGGCTGTTCCCGGTGCCCGTGAAGTCGAGGTGGTACCGGGGGTTGTCGGGGTCGAGCCGGTAGTACACGGCATTGTCGACGCCGCGCAGCGAGAACGTCGGGCCCATGTGGTTGCCCTCGGCGGTGTGGTTGTAGACGACGTCGAGGATCACTTCGAGGCCGGCCCGATGCAGCGTCTTCACCATCGACTTGAACTCGGTCACCTGCTCGCCGAGGGCTGCCGTGGCGTAGCCGACGTGGGGCGCGAAGAACGCGATGGAGTTGTAGCCCCAGTAGTTCGTCAGTCCGGACTCGACGAGATGCCGCTCGGGCACGAACTGGTGGACCGGCATGAGCTCGACCGCGGTGACGCCCAGGGACAGCAGATGGTCGATGACCGCGTCGGACGACAACCCCAGGAACGTGCCCCGGCGGTGGTCGGGAACGCCGGGATGGCGCAACGTGGTGCCCCGGACGTGGCACTCGTAGATGACGGTGCGGTTCCACGGGTGGCGGGGCGGACGGTCGTCCGCCCAGCTGAACGCGGGGTCGACCACGATGCCCCTGGGCATCCACACCGCGGAGTCGCGGTCGTCGCGTGACAGGTCCTCGTCGGGTGACCCCACCGTGTAGCCGAACAGCTCGTCGCTCCAACGGATCGAGCCGCTGACCGCTTTGGCGTACGGGTCGAGGAGCAACTTGGCCGGGTTGAAGCGGTGCCCCTCGGCCGGTTCGTACGGGCCGTCGACGCGGAACCCGTACAGGCAGCCCGGTCGGGCGTCCGGCAGGTAGGCGTGCCAGACGTGGTCGGTCGCAACGGGCATGGCCACGGTGCTCGAAGGCTTGGGGTCGTCCGCGGCGTCGAAGATGCACAGCTCCACCGAGGTGGCGTGCTCGGAGAACAGCGCGAAGTTCACGCCCTCGCCGTCCCAGGTCGCCCCGAGGGGGTGCGGGGATCCGGGCCACACCCTGGCCACGGTCAGCCCCCGGGGACGGGCGCGGCCGCGGGGCGCGGGCTGTCGTCGGTCATTCCGCCACCTCGTGCTCCAGCACGACGATGCCGAGAGGCGGTGCCGTCAGCCGCAGGGTGTGCGCGGCGCCCTCCCACGGCTCGGGCTCCGTCTGCACGCCGCCGAGGTTGCCCTGCCCGCTTCCCCCGTACGGCTCGGCGTCGCTGTTGAGCCGCTCGCGCCAGAAGCCCGCGGCGGGGACCACCACCACGAGGCCGTGGCGCGGCACCGGCGTGAAGTTGCACAGCACGAGGAGCGGACGCCCGCTCGGGGCCTTGCGCAGGAAGGCCAGGGTGCCGCTTTCGGCGTCGGCCAAGAGCCACTCGAACCCGGCGGCGTCGGAGTCCATCTCGTGGAGGGCCGGCATTTGGCGGTAGGCGTGGTTGAGATCCGTCACGAACCGCTGGAGCCCGGCGTGGAGCGGTTCGTCCAACAGGTGCCAGTCGAGCGAGCGGTCGTGCGACCACTCTCGATTCTGGCCGAACTCGTCTCCCATGAAGAGCAGCTTCTTGCCCGGAAGCGCGAACTGGTACCCGAGGAGCAGCCGAAGGGTGGCGAACCGCTGCCACTCGTCACCGGGCATCTTGGCCAGCAGCGACCCCTTGCCGTGGACGACCTCGTCGTGGGACAGCGGCAGCATGAAGTTCTCGCTGAACGCGTACACGCCCCGGAAGGTCAGCCGGTCGTGATGCCAGCGACGATGGACAGGATCCTGGGCGAGGTACTCGAGCGTGTCGTGCATCCACCCCATGTCCCACTTGTAGCCGAACCCCAGCCCGCCGGTGTCGGTCGGGCGGGACACCCCCGGCCAGGCGGTCGACTCCTCCGCGATCGTGTGGACGTCGGGGTGGTCGGCGTAGATGCCGATGTTGAGGGCACGGAGGAAGTCGATCGCATCGACGTTCTCACGCCCGCCGTACTCGTTGGGAAGCCACTCACCCTCGCGCCGCGAGTAGTCGCGGTAGAGCATCGACGCCACCGCGTCGAACCGCAGGCCGTCCGCGTGGTACGTCGACAGCCAGTGCTCGGCGGACGAGGCGAGGAAGCTGCGCACCTCGTGCCGGCCGTAGTTGAAGACCAGGCTGTTCCAGTCCGGATGCACACCGAGACGCGGGTCCGCGTGCTCGTAGAGATGCGTGCCGTCGAATCGGGCGAGGGCGAAGTCGTCGGCGGGGAAGTGCGAGGGCACCCAGTCGAGCACCACCCCGATCCCCGCCTGATGGAACTGGTCGATCAAGGCCATGAAGTCCTGCGGCGTGCCGTAACGGCTGGTGGGCGCGAAGTACCCCGTCACTTGGTAGCCCCACGACCCATAGAAGGGGTGCTCCATCACCGGGAGCAGCTCGACGTGGGTGAACCCGGTCGCGGCGACGTGCTCGATCAACCGGGGGGCGACCTCGGCGTACCCGAGCAGACGGTCGGGATCGGCGGGATCGCGCATCCACGAGCCGAGGTGGACCTCGTACACCGAGACCGGAGCGTCGAGGGCGATACGGTTCGCCCGCGTCTTCATCCATTCGGCGTCGCCCCAGTCGTACTGGAGGTCCCACACGATGGACCCGGTGCGGGGTGGGACCTCGCACCAGAACGCGAACGGGTCGGCTTTCTGCACCCGCTCCCCGCCCGGCGTCGTGATCTCGTACTTGTAGATCTGCCCGGGGCTCACGCCGCGGAACACCGCTTCCCAGATGCCCGAGGCGCCGCGCACGTGGAGGTCGTGGGCGGAACCGTCCCAGCCGTTGAAGTCGCCCACGACCGACACCGCCGTGGCGTTCGGCGCCCACACCGCGAACGACGTGGCCCGACGCCGCTTGTCCGGCAGGGGGTGCGCCCCCATGATGTTGGCCAACCGGCGGTGCGTTCCCTCGTTGAACAGGTAGACGTCGTCTTCGGTGATCACGCTCACGTCCACCGTGGTGGCGTTGCGACGTGTCATGGGGCTCCTCCTCGGCGCAGATGGTCCACCATGCCGAGGAGGCGTACCACCTCGGCATCCCCCACGACGTGTTGCAGCGTGCGTCGCCAGCGACGGGTGAAGTTGGCGGCGGCGTCGGTACCCGGACGGTTCTGCGGCTCGGGCTCCAACCACAGGTCCTCCAGGTCCACGAGGACCTGGTCGGCGTCGCTCGCGGCCAGGTGGGCGAGCCACGCCTGCAGGGCTCGGCGCTCCTCGTCGGAACGCGCGGCACCATGTGGAGCGTCGTGGTCCAGTCGTTCGGTCACCGCGCGGCGCCAACGGTCGCGCCCCCGGTGGGCAGCTTCGGCGGCGCTGGGATCGGCCAAGGCGCTCGCCGCCCGCTCGTCGATGTCGCTCCCCCGCCAGAACCCGTCGAACGTGGGCAGGTCGTGGGTGCCGAGCGACGCGCTCGCCCGACGAGGCACGCGAGGGAACGGTTCGCCCGCGTTCGAGTCGAACTCCATCACCCACGATCCGAGCACCCCGTACCGAGCCATGGTCCTCTGCACCATCCTGGGTACTGTGCCCAGATCCTCCCCGACGATCACGGTGCCCGCCCGCTCGGCTTCGAGAGCGAGCACCGCGTACAGTTCGTCGGCTCGGTATCCCACGTACGCCCCGTGGGTGGCATCGCCTCCTTCAGGCACCCAATAGAGGCGGTGCAACCCCGCGACGTGGTCGATGCGCGCGGCCGTGGCGCTCGCGAACGTATGCCGCCAAGACTCGATCACGTACCGGTAGCGGTCCTCGCGTATTCGCTCGGGGTGCAGCGGGGGGAATCCCCAGTCCTGTCCACCGGGGGCGAAGGTGTCGGGGGGTGCTCCACCCGAGGCACGACCCGCAAAGATCTCGGGCCACCGCCACGGGTCGAAGCCGAAGGGGTGGACCCCGACCGGCACGTCGAGGTAGAGCCCGGCACTCCCCCGGGCGGCGTCCAATTGGCGCTCGCACAGCCATTGCGCGAACAGGTGCAGCCGCTCACCGCTCCCGCCCTCGGCCGTGGCCTCCGACCCGATCCGGCGTCCTTCCCATTGCGGCCACGGCACACCGGCGAGCTCCCCGGTGGCTCGGAAGCGTGCGTACGCCTGGAGCTCCGGCCGGGACTTGACGAACGCCGCGAATTCATCGCGTCGGCTGGAAGGTTCCGCGCACAGCTGGTCGGCGACGACACGCAACGCCGACCGCTTGCGGGCGACCGCATCGGGATCGACCCACGCGGTATGCAGGGCGGCCGCGCTCGCATCGGCCGCGCCCAGGACGGCCTGGGCCTCGACGCTGGCCCGGAATTCGGGAAGGGCCTCCAGGTCGACGTACGCCTCGTCCCACATGAGCTTGCTGGCGGGCCGGTACGGGCTGGCGTCTCCCCATGGTTCGTCGCGGAAGGTCGCGAGCACCGGGAGCGTGCCGACGAACGCGCCGCCGAGGTTGCCGACCCATTCCGACACCGAGGCCAGGTCCGAGAACGAACCGATCCCCACGTCGTGCTCATCGCGAATGGCGTGGACGGGCGCGAACACGCCCCACACCCGAGGCGGACGGGGGCACGACCGGGGCGCCGTGACGAGGAGGGCGCTCGCCTCCACCCCGGGCCCTTCGACCTCGACGTCGCGGTAGCCGGGGACGAGGTCGAAGCCGCGCAGATCGATCGCATGCTCGGCCCACCCGGGCCCGGCCGGGGTCGCAGGCGTCGTGACGCGCCCGGGCAGCGACCCGAGGCGCTGGCGCTCGAACGAGCCGTCCTCGGCGCGAAGACTGATCCACACCGCGTCGGGGTCGGCACGTTCGTCGAGCGTCACGGTGAACGGGCAGGGGTCACCGGTGCGGTGCGCGACCACGGGATCGACCGTCCGTGGGCGCTCGGCGCGGCGGGCACGCCGGGCGTCGTCGGCGTCGGCGGCCGAATCGATCGGAGCCCCGAGGGCGCGCAGCACGCCCACCAGGGTGTCGTCGGTGGCGTCGTGGCGACGGCGGTCGGTGCCCACGTAGCTCGCCTGCACGCCGTGGTCGAGAGCTAACTGACGCAGGGCGCGACGAGTCGCAGCAGCACCAGCCGTGACGCTCACGAAGGGGCCTCGAGGAGGTCGAGGATTCCCTTGGCCGGTATCGCCAGCCAGTCGGGCCGGCTGTTGGCCTCGTACCCGAGCTCGTAGACGGCCTTTTCGAGCACGAGGAAGTCGAGCAACGTCGCCAGCTCCTCGCGGGACTCGGGGACGAAGGCACTGCCGGACGCGGCCTCCAGGTAGCCGCGCAGGAAGGTCCCGGCCACGGCCCGGAACCACACGGTGAGCCAGGGCTCGAGCTCTGACGGGTCCCGGGACGACGCCAGGCTGCGCCCGACTTGGCGGGCGGCGCCCTGGGACGCGTAGTGGAACGAGCGGACCATGCCCGCCACGTCCGCCAGGGCGGGGCGCTTGAGCCGGCGTTGGCTGATCGAGCGCGCCGGCTCGCCCTCGAAGTCGACGATGACGAAGTCCTTGCCGGTCCACAGGACCTGGCCGAGGTGGTAGTCACCGTGGCACCGGATCAGCGACGTGCTGATCCGCGTGTTGACGATGACCTGGAGGCGTTCGACGACGTCGTCCTCGCGCTCCAACACCGCCCGCAGCTCCGGTGACCGGCCCGCCAGCGGCCGGGCGCTGCGGAACGACCGCTTGGCGAGCCCGCGCGCGCCGTGGAACATCGCCTGCCGGTCGATCGCTGTGAGCGGCGCGGGAGAGAAGACCGGATCCTCCTTGTCCGATGCGAGCGCCAGGTGCAGCTCGGCGGTGCGCCGCCCGAGGAGCGTCGACCACTCCACGTGTGGTCCCACGAGAACCTGCACGGGATCGTCCTCGTCGCCCGGCGCCGAGGCGGTGTCGTCGAAGGGTGCGACCGCCAGGTCGAGCAACCGGGCCGGCGGGAGCGGCGCCAGCTCCGCGGGGTCGACAGCGGCGAGCAGTTCCTCCAGACCGCGCCCCAGCGAGTCGACGACGAAGCTCCAGCCGTCACCTTCGTTGGGAACGAACTCCTCCAGCGTGGCGACGGTGAACGTCGGCGAGCCGGCGCCGAAGGGGCGGTACTCGACCGACCCTCCCACGGCGGGGCTGTGCGCGAAGCGGGCCCGCTCGGTGAGGAAGCGCCCCATCTCCACGGCGGGGTTCACGCCGCCCTCCACGCGACGGAGGACCTTGGCGATCAGTGCGTTGCCGTAGACGATCGACGTGTTGCTCTGTTCCGCCGACATGGGCGCGGGCGCGCTGCCGTCGAGCTGGGACGTCATCCGCCGGAGGGGCGGCGCGGGCAGCCCCACCAGTCGACCGGCGTGGGCGCGGATCTGGCGACGCCGGACGACCGCGTCGAGCAGCGCGGTGCTGAAGTCCTCCGACCAGACCGCGTCGTAGAGGATCCCGTCCACGGCGTCCTCGGCCTGCATCGGGACGACGCGCAGGTTGGCGATCACCGCTTCGGGATGGTTTCGGTCCAGCTCCTCGGCGCGCTGTCCGGTGACGAACGCCATCGGCAGCACATAGGTCGACATCGTCCCGTCGCTGAGCTCCACCCCGAGCATGGCGAGGATGGCGAGGACGTCACCGGCCCCGCTGCGGCTCCCCCGCGAGCGTGCCGGCGTGCCGGGCTCGGGCGGGGTCGTGGCCGACGCCGGGTCGACGGTCCCGCTGCGGTAGATCGGGGCCGCCTCGAACAGCTCGACCGACTTGATGCGCGTGGACTTGGAGGCGAACCACCGCCGTTCCGACAGGTACGCCGGAAGGAGGTCCTCGAGCTTGAGCAATGCGGAGCTCGCGAAGACGGCGTCCCATGTGCCGTTCACGGTGAGCGCGCTGCGCGGCTTGGGCTCGGCCCCGGGCTCGGCTTCGAGCGAGAACCAGTAGAAACCGTGCGGCCCGAGAGTGACGAAGTACGGCAGGTCGCCCACGTTGGGGAACTCGGTCGCCCCGAAGAGCTCCACCGGCGTCGCTCCCCGGAAGTCGGAAAGGTCGAGCTCGACCCCCTGCGCGTACCTCGACAGGTTCACGACCACGAGGATCTTCTCGTCCTGGTAGCAGCGCAGGAACGCGAGCACCTTGCGGTTGTCGGGGAAGAGCATCTCGAGCGAGCCTCGGGAGAAGGCCCGGTAACGGCTACGGAGTGCGACCAGGCGTTGCATCCACCACAGAAGGGAGCTCGGGTTCTCCTGCTGTGCCTCGACGTTGACGGCGTTGGCGTGGTAGCCCGGATCGATGATGACCGGGAGGTACAGGCGCTGCGGGTTGGCCCTCGAGAAGCCCGCGTTGCGGTCGCTGCCCCATTGCATCGGTGTGCGCACGCCGTTGCGGTCACCGAGGTAGATGTTGTCCCCCATGCCGATCTCGTCGCCGTAGTAGATGATCGGCGTGCCCGGCAGGCTGAACAGGAGCCCGTTCATCATCTCGATGAGGGTGCGGTCGTTGCCGAGCAGCGGTGCCAGCCGGCGGCGGATCCCGACGTTGACACGTGCCCGCGGGTCCTGGGCGTAGACGCGGTACATGTAGTCACGCTCTTCGTCGGTCACCATCTCCAGCGTGAGCTCGTCATGGTTGCGGAGGAAGAGCGCCCATTGGCAATCCGCAGGCACCGACGGCGTCTCGGCCAGGATGTCGACGATCGGGAAGCGGTCTTCCTGCCGGGCCGCCATGAACATGCGGGGCATGAGCGGGAAATGAAATGCCATGTGGCACATGTCACCGTCGCCCATGTAGGCGACCGCGTCCTCGGGCCACTGGTTGGCCTCGGCGAGCAGCATCCTCCCCTGGAAACGCTCGTCGATGTGTGCGCGCAACCGGCGGAGGAACTCCAGCGTCTCGGGCAGGTTCTCACACGTGGTGCCCTCGCGGGCGTAGAGGTAGGGCACGGCGTCGAGCCGGAGGCCGTCGACCCCCATCTCCAGCCAGTAGTCGACCACGTCGGTGATCTCGCGCTGGACGACCGGGCTGTCGTAGTTGAGGCTCGGCTGATGCGCGTAGAAACGGTGCCAGAAATAGGCGTGGGCGACCGGGTCGTAGCTCCAGTTCGAGCTTTCGAAGTCCTTGAAGATCACCCTGGCGTCGGTGAAGCGGTCCGGGGTATCGCTCCAGATGTAGTAGTCGCGGTGCTCGGAGCCGACCGGGGCGCGCCGGGCGCGCTCGAACCAGGGGTGCTCGTCGGAGGTGTGCGCCAGCACGAGCTCGGTGATGACGCGCAGGCCGCGCAGATGCGCCTCGCGCAGGAACATCCGGAAGTCGCGCAACGTCCCGTACGAGGGGTGGATGTGCCGGTAGTCGGAGATGTCGTACCCGTCGTCGCGCAGCGGTGACGGGTAGAACGGCAGGAGCCAGACAGCGGTGACACCCAGGTCCTGGAGGTAGTCGAGCCTGGTGATGAGCCCTCGGAAGTCGCCGATGCCGTCCGCGTCGCTGTCTTGGAACGCCCGGACGTGCAGCTCGTAGATGACGGCGTCCTTGTACCAGTGCTCGACGTCACCGAGCACCGCCGAGGCCGACGCGCGGGACGCGGGGCGCATGGGGCGGGCGGCGGCGGGACTCAAGGCCGTGACGGCGTGCCGCCGCCGATCGCTTCGGAGCCAGGCGACCCGGCGCCCCTCGCCTCCACCCTGAAGATGTGTGCCGAATGCACCGAGGGATCGATGATTACGAAGTTCCGGGCGCCGTGCCAGGTGTAACGCGCTCCCGTGAGGAGGTCGCGCACGTCGTACGGCTCGTCGGGCGCCACTCCGACAGCGGCCAGGTCGACCTCGATCCACCCCGACTGGGGGTTCTTGGGGTCCAGGTTGACGATCACGAGGAGTGGTCGCGTGTCGACGTCGGCATCGTCCGGTGAGAGGTCGGCAGGCGCCGGCGCCCGGGCCACGACCGTGCGGCTGTAGGCGATCAGCTGGTCGTTGTCGATCCAGTGGAACCGGAGGTTCCGGTGCTGCTGAAGGGCCAGATGCCCACGGCGAACACCGTTCACGGAGGCGATGAGGTCGGCGAGGCTGCGCGGGTCGTCGAGCCGCCAATGGCGGATTTCGTACTTCTCCGAATGGCGGTACTCCTCGGAACCCGCTTCACGGGCCTCGTGCTCCTGGAGCTCGAACGCCGGGCCGTAGATGCCGTAGCTCGCCGACATGGTGGCCGCCAAGACGTGGCGGATGGCGAAGATCGCCCTACCGTCGGACTGCAGGGCGGCGGTGAGGATGTCGGGGGTGTTCGGCCACAGGTTGGGACGGAAGAAGTCCGCCACCTCCGAATCGTGCAGCTCCCGCATGTACTGCTCGAGCTCCCACTTGGCATTGCGCCACGCGAAGTAGGTGTACGACTGCGTGAAGCCCGCCTTGGCGAGCCGGTACATGACCTTCGGACGGGTGAACGCCTCGGCCAGGAAGATCACCTCGGGATGGTCCTGCTGCACACCGGGGATCAGCCATTCCCAGAACCGCAGCGGCTTCGTGTGCGGGTTGTCGACGCGGAAGATCCGGACGCCCTGGTCGACCCAGAAGCGGACCACGCCGGCGAGTTCGTCCCAGAGCGCGCGCCAGTCGGCGGTGTCGAAGTTGATCGGGTAGATGTCCTCGTACCGCTTGGGAGGGTTCTCCGCGCACCGGACCGTCCCATCCGGCAACCAGCGGAACCACTCGGGATGCTCCTTCACCCAGGGGTGGTCGGGCGAGCACTGGAACGCGATGTCGATGGCGATCTCGATGCCGGCGTCGGCGGCGGCGGCCACGAGGTGGCGAAAGTCCTCGAGCGTGCCGAGATCGGGATGCACGGCGGTGTGGCCACCCTCGTCCGAGCCGATCGCCCAGGGGCTGCCCGGGTCGTCGGGCCCGGACGTGACCGACCCGTCGCGACCCTTGCGCTTCGTGCGCCCGATGGGATGGATCGGAGGGAGATAGAGCACGTCGAAGCCGAGGCGGGCCACATACCCGAGGCGCTTCTCGACGTCCCGGAACGTGCCGTGCCGCCCCGGCGTGGCCGACGCCGAGCGGGGGAACATCTCGTACCACGATCCGAAACGGGCCCGGCGCCGTTCCGCGAGGACCTCGAGCGGGTCGGAGGACACCGCCCCGGACAGATCGGGATACTCCGCCACCAGGGCCACGAAGTCGCTGGCCTCGACCGAGTCGAGCACGGCGCTCTGCGCGCCGTCGGCGGCGTCGGACGCGTCCCGCAGGGCATCGGCGCGTTGGGTCAGACGCTTCCTGTCCTTGCCCTTGGCGCGTGCCGCGGCTTCGTCGAGAAGCTGCGCGCCCACGAGCAGCTCGACGGTCAGGTCCTGGCCCGCGCCCGCTTTGGCGCGCGCCGCGTGCAGCCATGTGCCGAAGGCGTCGATCGTGGCGCGCACGACGAACCGGGTGGTCCCGCGCCGGTCGGCGGGGAATTCGCCCCGCCACCGGTCGTTGCCCAACGGGCGCATCGGCGCGCCCGACCACCGGCGGTCGTCGTCGTGGCGCCAGCGGAGCTGACACGCGATGCCGTCGTGACCGTCGGTGAACACATCGGCCTCGACGGTGACGAGGTCCCCCACCTCACGTTTGGCGGGGAACCGGCCCCCTTCCACCTGCGGCGTCACCGCCTCCACGACAGGATGCGCGTGACCCCACTCGGCGGGTGGCTCGGAAGCCCGCCGGCGCGTCGATTGTCGGTCCCTGCTGGGGCGGGCGCCGTCCATCAGGACGCCATCACCTCCTCGAGATCGACCCCGGTGGGCAGTACCCGATCGCCAGAACGGGTACACCGAAGTATGGCCACTCCTGGTCACCCATTGGGCACCTCGCGGGCCAGATCCGAGGTCGGGACCGGGCGATGGGTCCGGTGGGAAGATGGGCCCCAGCGGGAGAAGGAGGGCACCATGAGCTCGGTCACCGAGAAGCAGGCCCGGCAGGTCGCCGAGGAGGCCCGGGATCAGGAGTGGACCCGGCCGAGCTTCGGCAAGGAGCTCTTCCTGGGGAGGTTCCGGCTGGACCTGATCCATCCACACCCCCAGCCGTCGGCCGAGGACCGCGAAAAGGGCGACCGGTTTCTCGCCGCGCTCGAAGCGTTCGTCCGCGACGAGGTCGACCCGTTGCAGATCGAGCGCGACGCCCGGCTGCCCGATCACGTGGTGAAGGGCCTGTGCGACCTGGGCGCCCTCGGCATGAAGATCGACGAGGCGTACGGCGGCCTCGGCTTGTCGTACCTGTACTACAACCGCGCGCTGGCCCTCGCCGGCTCGGGCCACTCGGCGCTCAGCACCCTGCTCAGCGCCCACCAGTCCATCGGCGTCCCCCAGCCGCTCAAGCTCTTCGGGACCGAGGAACAGAAGAAGCGGTTCCTGCCGCGCGTGGCTCGCAACGAGGTGAGCGCCTTCCTCCTCACCGAGCCCGACGTCGGGAGCGACCCGGCACGCATGAGCGCCACCGCCACCCCCACCGCCGACAACAGCGCGTACGTCCTGAACGGCACGAAGCTGTGGACGACCAACGGCGTCATCGCCGACCTCCTCGTCGTCATGGCGGTCGTGCCCAAGTCCGAGGGGCACCGCGGCGGTATCTCCGCCTTCGTCGTCGAGGCCAACAGCCCGGGCATCACGGTCCTCCACCGCAACCAGTTCATGGGCTTGCGCGGCATCGAGAACGGCGTGACCCGTTTCGAGAACGTGCGCGTGCCCGCCGAGAACCTCGTCGCCGGGGAAGGACGCGGGCTGAAGGTGGCGCTGTCGACGCTCAACACGGGGCGGCTCTCGCTTCCGGCCACGTGCGCGGCGTCCGCCAAGCTGTCGCTCAAGATCGCCCGGGAATGGGCGGCCGAACGCGTGCAGTGGGGCATGCCCATCGGGAAGCACGAGGCGGTCGCCCACAAGCTGGCGTTCATCGCGGGGCTCACCTTCGCCATGGAAGCCGTGGTCGAGCTGTCGAGCCTGCTCGCCGACGAGGAGCGCAACGACATCCGCATCGAGGCCGCGCTGGCCAAGCTCTACTGCTCGGAGATGGCGTGGCTGGTGGCGGACGAGATGGTCCAGATCCGCGGCGGACGCGGGTACGAGACCGCCGAGTCGCTGCTCGCTCGGGGCGAAGCTCCCGTCCCGGCCGAGCAGATCCTGCGCGACTTGCGGATCAGCCGCATCTTCGAGGGCTCCTCGGAGATCATGAAGCTGTTGATCGCCCGCGAAGCGGTCGACCAGCACCTCTCGGTCGCGGGAGCCCTCGTCGACCCCGACGCCAAGGCCGCCGACAAGGCGGCCGGGGCGGCACGCGCGGCGCGCTTCTACTCGAAGTGGCTCCCCCAGCTCGTGACGGGCCCGGGCCAGCGGACGACCAGCTACGAGGACTTCGGCCCGACGCTCGCTCCCCATCTCCGGTTCGTCGAACGGTCGAGCCGGAAGCTGGCGCGCTCGACCTTCTACGGCATGGCCCGCTGGCAGGGGCGACTGGAGCGCAAGCAGGGCTTCCTCGGCCGCATCGTCGACATCGGGGCCGAGCTGTACGCCATGAGCGCGGCGTGCGTGCGGGCCAGGATGCTGGCCGACGACGGCCCGAGCGACGGCCCCGGGGCGGTGGAGCTCGCGGACCTGTTCTGCCAGGGCGCCCGCCGTCGCGTCGACCGCCACCTGCACGACCTGTGGCAGAACGACGACGACGCCAACTACGAAGCCGCCCAGCGCGTCCTGGACGGACGCTACGCCTGGGTGGAGGAGGGCGTCCTCGACCCGGCGGCGCTCGCCCTGCGACTGGCCACCCCGGTCGGCGCCGATGCGCACTGACACCGAGGCGCCCTATTCCCGCGAAGGCGAGACCGAGGCGCAGCGCCTCGACCGCAACTACAACGAGATCCTCCAGGAGCTCCGGGTCGCCGAAGCCGGGGTCCAGATCCTGTTCGCCTTCCTTCTCGGCCTGGCCTTCACGCAGCGCTTCGCGCACGTGAGCGGCTTCGACCGCGACGTGTACTTCGCCTCGCTGTTGTTCGCGGCCGCCGCGGGTGGGCTGCTCATGGCCCCCGCCGCCATGCACCGGATCGTCTTCCGGCGGGGGGCCAAGGACCTCCTCGTGTCCGCGGCCAGCCGGCTCGCGCTGGCGGGACTGAGCGCGCTCGGCGTCGCCGTCTCGGGCTCGGTCCTCCTCGTGAGCGACGTCCTGTTCGGGCGGCGCGCGGCGTGGATCGCCGCGGCGGGCGTGGCCGTGTGGCTGGTGGTGTTCTGGTGCCTCCTGCCGCTCCGGCTGCGCGCCCGGGCCACCGCGCCGGTACGCGGCCGCGTTGAGTAACCTGCTCGTCACGAGCGCCTGGATGGCGAACCCAGCCATCGTCGGCCGAGCGAGGTGGTCGTGTCATCCACTGACGTGAGCAAGCCGTTGGGGACCGTGCTCGACCCGGACATCGATGATCTCCTGGCGTCGCTCGGAGACGAGGAGGTCCTCGGTTGCGCGTCGCGACGTCCCGACCCTCCGGACCGGTCGCCGCAAGCACGTCCCGCTCCAGGCATCTCCCGGTCGCGCGACCTCACGAACGAGGTGCAGTGGTCGCAGGCCGACATCTTGGTCGTCGACGACGACGACGACGTGCGCTCGTCGTTGGCCACGCTGTTGCGCAGCGTTGGCTACCGGGTCGTGGAGGCCTCCGACGGGCAGTCCGCGCTCGACGTGCTCGTCGGCACGGACGTCAAGGTGGTCGTACTCGACCTCCACATGGCACCGCGCGACGGCATCTGGCTCCTCGAGCACATGGAAGGGGCGCCGGTCACCATCGTGGTGTCGGCGTTCGCCTTGTACGACGAGGCCGCGGTGCGCGCCCGATTCGGGTCGCGGGTGGCCGCGTTCCTGCGCAAGCCGGTCGCCCCGCCCCGCTTGATCGAGGCGATTCGGCAGCATTTCGGGCCCGAGGGCGCCTCCTGACCTCGCGCCCCAGCAGGGAGGGGCTTCTTCGATTCCGGCCCGCTGCCGTGCCCTCGGGGCCGGCGCGCTGCTCGAGCGAGGCTCAGTCCGGGGGGGCGTCGTGCAGGGCTTCGCGCAGGACCTGGAGGCTGCGGCTCAGCAGCCGGGAGATGTGCATCTGGCTCATGCCGACCTGCTTGGCGATCTCCGACTGTGTGAGGCCGTCCACGAAGCGCAGCTTCAAGATGAACCGGTCGCGTGCCGGTAGCTGCTCCAAGGCCGGGGACAGATAGGCGCGCCGTTCGGCGTCCGCGAGGGCTTCGTCCTCGTCGCCGAGCCGCTCGCCGAAGGTGTCCCCCTCGGGCCCGACGACGTCGAGCGAGCCGGACCGATAGCCCTGGCCCGCCTCGAGCGCCTCGATGACGTCGTCCTCGCCGACGTTCGTCGCCGTGGCGATCTCGCGGATCGTCGGCGAGCGCCCGAGCTCCTGGGTGAGCATTCCGACCACCTGCCCGATCTGGAGATAGAGCTCCTGGATGCGCCGAGGGGCGCGCACGAACCATCCCCGGTCGCGGAAGTGCCGTTTCAGCTCACCGAGGATGGTCCTCGTGGCGAAGGTCGAGAACTCGACCCCGCGTTCGGGATCGAAGCGGTCCACCGCCTTCACGAGGGCCATGGAGCCGACCTGGACGAGATCGTCGTAAGGCTCGCCCCGTCCGGCGAATCGCCGGGCGAGGTGGCCCGCCAAACCCAAGTGCGCCTCGATGAGGCGGTCACGGAGCTCAGGGGCTTGCGTGCGCGCGTACTCGGCGAATGCATCGCGCAATTCCCCCTTGTCCGGCTTCTCCCCCCGCTCGGTCTGCATCAGCACAGCGCCCCCACGCGGCGCTTGCGGAGCCATCCCCGGTCACCGGCATCGAGGACGTGCTCGTCGACGAGGGCGCCCAGGATCTGTCGCGACAGGAAAGCCGCCCACTCGTGCGCATCTGGCCCGACACCCTCGGGCTCCCCGGTGGGGGCGGCCGTGGCGCCGTCGGAGGCGCTCCCGGTCAATTGGCTCCCGGTCAATTGGCAGGAGACCTCGATGCTGTCGGTGTCCCACCGGTAGTGGAGGAGGAGGCTCGACGACGGGGCCGGTGCCGGACCCAGCACGGCGGAGCACAGCTCGTCGATGGCGAGCATGAGGTCCGCGATCTCCTCGAAGGCGAGATCGGCTTGCGACGCGACGAATGTCGCCGACAACCGGACCAGTTGCAAGACCTCGGGCTGCGCCGGCAGTCGGAGGTCGATCCGGCGGGCCGCGTCGGGGCCGGCACTGCGATCGTCTCCCAAGGTCTGGTTACCTCCCATGTCCCATGCTCGGTCAGCGCGCACCGGTCAGCGGCCGACGGCTCGGGCGAGCTCGCTCTTGTTCATGCGCGAGCGGCCCTTCACGCCCCGCTGGCGCGCTTCGTTGTACAGCTGGTCGTAGGTCGGTCCACCCTCGCCGCGGTGCGAGCGCAACCCGCCCCGGCGCCCCGACGAGATGTCCTCGATCGAGCTGCGGCTGGCGGTGTCCGACTCCCCGGCGCGCGCCCGCTCCTTGTTGACCGTGCGGGCGGCGATCTCCTCGGCCTCGCCCTCGGGGTGCCCCCGATCCTCGAGGCCTTCTTTGATGTGCTCGTACTGTCGTTCGCGTTTGTCGCTCCAGGCGTCCTGCGGCATGAGCGTCACCTCCTCGTATGCGCCGCCTACCCGGAACGTCATCTCATGACACCTCGAGTGGGGGAGGGCATTCCCGTACCGGTATAGGCGCTTTCACCTGACCGACCCCGGAGATGCACCTGATCAGCGTCGTTTGGGCGGCAAACGGGGTAAGACCCGCTCAGCAGTACCGAACGACGGGCAGGAGCAGGAGGTGGCCGGTGGCGGTGCTTCCGGTGATCGAGCCAGACACGGCGGAGGCGCACTCAGCGGAGGCGGGCCGTGGTGGGGCGAAAGTCGGCAGACGCACAGAAGGCGCGCCTCACCGATCGAAAGCTCATGTCAGCCTCGACCGCTGGATGAAGACGGTCGACGAGCTTCTCGAACAGATGGAGCAGCCCGCCGCACTCAACTGAAGCGGCTTCTGCCGACGCCGCTCGCCCCGAAGGTGCGCGTGCTTCGACCGGAAGGGACCTCAGTCGCTCCGACGCCGGTCGCCGCCGCTGCGACGCTCGGGGCCCATCTCGGCGCTCAGCCGCTTGATGTCCTCGATCTGGCTCTCCAGCCAGTGCCCGAGGCCGTTGCGCTTGATCACTTCGACGCAGGCCTTGCGACGACGGCGCCGCTCGGCCTTCGGCATGAACAGGGCGGTGTAGAGCGCTTCGGCCTGCTGCTCGACGTCGACGGGATGGACGCTCAGCGCGAACTCGCCGATCTGATCGTGCGCGCCGGCATGCTCGGAGAGGACGAGGACCCCGTCGTGGCGGTTGAGCAGCATCCCCTCTTTGGCGACCAGGTTGAGCCCGTCGAAGACCGGGTTGACGAGCAGCACGTCGAAGAGCTTGTAGGCGGCCATCGCCTGCGAGAGGTTGTTCTCGATGCGCAAGTCGATCGGCTGCCACTCGACGTTGCCGTGCTTCAGGTTGATGTCGGCCACGAGCCGGAGGATCTTTTCGGTGTACTCCACGTACTCGGGCACGTCCTGGCGGCTCGGCTGCAGCAATGCCAGGAAGGTGACCCGACCGGCGAGGTCGGGATGCTGCTCGAGCATGCTGTCGTAGGCGAGGAAGCCGCGCAGAATGTTCTTGGACAGGTCGGTCCGGTCGACCCGGACGATGAGGTGCTCCCGGCGGACGTTCTCGAGCGCGAGCTCGTACTGCACCACCTCGTCCGACCCAGCCGCCGCTTGCATCTCCGCCACGTCGATCGAGATCGGATACCACCGCGCCGTGACGGTGCGGCCGTCGACCTTCACCTCGAACCGCTGGTCGTCCACGTCGAGCCCGAGCAGTTCCTTGCAGCACGACAAGAAGTTGCGGGCGTCACGCCCGGTCTGGAACGCCACCAGGTCGTTGCCGAGCAGGCCGAACAGCAGCTGATCGCGCATCCAGCCGGGGAGCACCCGCCACGAGGTCGGGCCCGGCCAGGGCACGTGCACGAAGTGCGTGAGGAAGGCGTCGGTCCCCGCACGCCGGACGAGATCCCCCACCAGATAGAGGTGGTAGTCGTGGATCATCACCGTGGCCGGGGTCTCGCCGTCGGGGACCGCCTTGACGATGGCATCCGCGAACGCCGCGTTCACCGCCCGGTAGCCCTCGTCGAAGGCGAGCCGCTCGGTGGCCGTGATGTTGGGAGCGTTGCTCAAGTCCCACAGGCAGTGCTGCACAAACCAGATGATCGGATTGGAGATGACCGAGTAGTACGGCTCGTAGGCGGCGTCCGGGATCGGCAGCATCCGGATGTGGTGCTCGGTGTCACGGTCTTGCACCGTGAACTGCGCGCCGTCGTGTTCGCAGGCGACGGCGCGGTCTTCGTCGCTGAGCGGCGCGCAGATCCACTCGACCCGGTCGAGGTACGCGGCGAGACGCGACAGCGCGGTTGCGAGTCCACCCGACCCGCGTCCGTGCTCCCGCTCGCCATCGGGATCCCGACGGAAGGCGACCGGGCCCCGGTTGGCGGCGATGATCCAGCGCTGCCGCCGGGAGGCGTGGTCGTCGGACACCACGGGGAATCTTGCCCCACCTGGCATTTCGTCAACCATTTCCACCGAGGGACCGCGCGTCGAGGTCATCGCCGTTCTGTTCTGTGCAACGTGGAGATCTGTTACGTCTTCTTTGCAACTTTGACCATTTTCAGTCGGGACGTGTCACGGAGAGCGCGAGCTTGCGCGCGCGACATGTCACGGGCCTCCGGCGACGCGATGGTGGCGAGACGTGGCGGCGCCTCGCGTCGATGGCGACGGCGGGACGTGGGCGCCATGAAACGACGAGGGACAGAACGACGAGTCGGCGCGGGAGTCGGCCAGCGGCCGTCAGTCGGCCCGCAGCGGCCGTCAGCCCGCCACGTCTCGCACGTCGAGGGTCGGGGACACGCGGCGCAGCGTCGTCTCCTCCTCGTGTGTGGCCCCCTGCACGAGACTGCT
>DATGKD010000147.1:0-28987 GCA_035294855.1 Acidimicrobiales bacterium | reverse complement strand
CAGGGGTGGAGCTTTCGCTCGGTAATGAAACGGAGTCCTTCGCGTGTGATTGTGGCGACATCAATTTCACCTCCTACGCCGCGGATACCCACGACCCAGTCCAATATCACTGAAGTAGTCATAACCAGGAACGTCGCCATGTTGATGCAGTCTTGGAGAGGCAGAAACTGGTACGGGATGGGCAACGCCAGCTGTGTGCCTAAAGCGACCCGAAGCTTGTTCATTTGTTCGTCACTGAGACCAAGCGTTGACTGCACGATGGGAACAGTCTTCGGATCCATGCCGTTCAGGAGCCGCTCCAAAAAATCGGCCATTCCGCCCCAAGCAATCCCGAAGTTCCTCCCAGGCCGTTGCTCGACGGGCTTCGGATCATTCGGAATACAAACTTGAAAAATCCTGCCGAAAGTGTCGCCTTCATCGAAACCCGCCACCAAGAAGAACAGGGGCTGATTGGGCGGAAGTATCGGATTTGGCATCCCGGCAGCGGACCATTCCTTCGAGAAGAAGGCTCCCACTTCAGTAGCAAAATCTTCGACTGAGAGTCGCTTATGTTTCTTGTCTTTGAGGACCTCATCGAGGTGGGCTTCAAACTCAAGCAAGTAGCCATGAGCGGTTCTTGGCTCAGCTACTCCGATCGCCCCCGCTCCGAATGTGACCATTGCGACGTGCGACTGGCCCTTTACGGGCAGAAGCTTCGTGGCGCTGTCGTAGTAAGCGGGAAGGATCTGGAACTGTGGCGTGCCTACCGGAGCACCCGGCACAAGTGGCACAGGAAGCGGCTGGACGGCGGTCACGGTCACGCGGCTATCTGCCGCGAGGACCAAGCCTTCGGGACTCTTGAAAACAACCGCTAGCGACACTGAGCGCCTTTCCGCGGAGCACTGACGGGGCAGAGGCCTCCGGCGCGCACAGCGGCGAGTTTCGCAGAGCGACTCGGAGGTCGCTAGAGCGGTCCGACCATGGGGCGCGATGACCGTGGCCCCCACCGGGTTCAGTCTACGGCGCGGTTTCCACAAGAAGTGCGCGATCCGTCACAGCTTGTGAGGCGATTTTGCCGGCCATGCCCAGGACGAAGCCATGGTGAGTCAAGTAAGTCAGCGCCAAATGTGACGGCGCCGCCGATGTATCGCTACGATATATCTCACGATGTTCCTGAGCCACCTGACCCGAGTGCCCGGAGCCTGACGATGCTGGAGATGGCCATCCTCGGCCTGCTCAGCGAGCAGGCCATGCACGGCTACGAGATCCGCAAGCGTCTTCGGGACGAGCTGGGGATCCTGTCGAACGTGTCGTTCGGCTCGCTGTACCCGGCCCTCGGGCGCCTGGAGCGCTCGGGCGCGGTCGAGGCCGCCGAGGACCCCCGTTTCGGCGCCCCGCCGACGCCCATGACCGGGTCGCTCTCCGGGGAACGGGCCGCCTTCCGGGCGCGCCGGTCCGCCACCGCTCTGGGGCGACGGGGCCGAAAGGTGTACCGGATCACCGACGAGGGCCGCCGCCAGTTCGCCGAGCTCCTCGACGACGAGCGCGCCGCAGGGACCGACGACGCCCGCGGCTTCGGGCTCCGGCTCGCCTTCGCCCGCTACCTGCCGCCCCAGGCGCGCCTGCGCCTGCTCGAGCGGCGCCGGGCGCAGCTGGTCCAGCGGCTGGCCGACGCCCGCGCCGCGGCCACCTCGGTCGAGGGCCGCCTCGACACCTACACACGATCGCTCATGGAGCACACCACCGAATCCACCGAGCGCGACATCTCGTGGCTCGATCGCCTGATCGAGAGCGAGCGCGGACGCGCCCGGGAGACACCCGCGCCGTCCGTCGTCGGGGTGCAGGCGCAGGCCGGGGACCAGGCCCCGGGGTCATGAGATTCGGGCCCGTAGCAGATCGATCGCACATCCACGCGATGAGGGAGAAGAACCAATGAAGACCGTCAAGGTGGCCATCGCCGGCGTCGGCAACTGTGCCAGCGCACTGGTGCAGGGAGTGGAGTTCTACAAAGACGCTGCGCCCGACGACACCGTGCCCGGCCTCATGCACGTCGTGCTGGGCGGGTACCACGTGCGCGACGTCGAGTTCGTCTGCGCCTTCGACGTCGACACCGCCAAGGTGGGCACCGACCTGTCCAAGGCGATCCTCGCCGGGCACAACAACACCGTCCGGTTCGCGACCGTCGGCCACTTGGACGTGACCGTGCAGCGCGGCCCGACGTTCGACGGCCTCGGCGCGTACTACCGGGAGACCACCGAGGAGTCGCCCGCCGAGCCCGTGAACGTGGCGGAAGCGCTGCGCGAGAGCGGCGCGGACGTGCTGGTCAGCTACCTCCCCGTCGGGTCCGAGGAAGCCCAGCGCCACTACGCCCAGGCGTGCCTCGACGCGGGCGTCGGCTTCGTCAACGCCATCCCCGTCTTCATCGCGAGCAACCCGGTGTGGGCGCGGCGCTTCCGTGACGCGGGGATCCCGATCGTGGGCGACGACATCAAGAGCCAGGTGGGCTCGACGATCATCCATCGCGTCCTGACCCGGCTGTTCGAGGACCGCGGCTTGGCGCTCGACCGCACCTACCAGCTCAACTTCGGCGGCAACATGGACTTCATGAACATGCTCGAGCGCGAGCGGCTCGAGTCGAAGAAGGTGTCCAAGACGAAGGCGGTGACGTCACAGGTCGAGAACTACGTCCTCGGCGCCGAAGACGTCCACATCGGCCCCTCGGACCACGTGCCCTGGCTGCACGACCGCAAGTGGGCCTACATCCGCATGGAGGGGCGCAACTTCGGCGACGTCCCCATCAACGTCGAGCTCAAGCTCGAGGTGTGGGACTCGCCCAACTCCGCCGGCGTGATCATCGACGCGGTGCGCTGCGCCAAGATCGCCATGGACCGGGGCATCGGCGGCCCGCTCGTGGGGCCCTCGGCGTACTTCATGAAGTCCCCCCCGGTGCAGTTCCACGACGACGAGGCGCGGCGCCTGGTCGACGCGTTCGCCGACGGGGATCGCGGTCCGGTCTGGCCCGAGGACTGAGCCCGCCTCAGCGCTTTTCTCCGTTTCCTTTTCGCCCTTTGCGCTGGGCCCACCACTCGTCGAGCCGGCGGAAGGCCTCGGCCTCGCCGAGCAGGCCCTCGTCCAGCCGGAGGTCCATGAGGAAGGCGAGTGCCTCGCCGACCTCGGGACCGGGCGGAATGGCGAGGTGCGTCATCACCTGGCGCCCGTCGAGCTCGGGACGCAGCGCGTCGAGCTCTTCCTGAGCGCGTAGCTCCTCGATGCGGAGCTCGAGCTGGTCCATGCGATCGCCGAGCGCGCGGGCGCGCGCCGCGTTGCGGGTGGTGCAGTCCGAGCGGGTCAGCTCGTTGAGCCGGTCGAGGAGGGGGCCGGCGTCGCGCACGTAGCGGCGCACCGCCTTGTCGGTCCACCCCAGGCGGTACGTGTGAAAGCGCAGGTGGAGCTCGACGAGGCGGACCACGACGTCGATGTCGTCACTCGGGTAGCGCAGCGCGGTGAGCCGATCGCGTGCCATGCGCGCGCCGACCACCTCGTGGTGATGGAACGTCACCCCGCCCGGCCCGAACTGGCGCGTCCGGGGCTTGCCGATGTCGTGCAGCAGCGCCGCCAGCCGGAGCAGGCGGTCGGGGCTCGTCTTGTCCACCACCGCGAGCGTGTGCGCCAGGACGTCTTTGTGGCGGTGGATGGGATCCTGCTCGAGCGCCAGCCCGGGCAACTCGGGGAGGAACTCGCCCGCCAGCCCGGTGTCCACCAGGAACCACAGCCCGGGCGAGGGGCGCCCGACCACGAGGAGCTTGTCGAGCTCGTTGCGGATGCGCTCGGCCGAGACGATCTCGAGGCGGTCGTGCATTCGCCGCACGGCCTCGGTGAGCTCGGGGTCGGGCTTCAGCCCGAACCCGGCAATGAAGCGCGCCGCGCGCATCATGCGCAGCGGGTCGTCGGTGAAGGATTCCTCCGGCGCGAGCGGGGTGCGCAGCCGGTGAGCGGCGATGTCGGCGACGCCGTCGAAGGGGTCGATCAACTCGAGGTCCGGCAGGCGCAGGGCCATGGCGTTGACGGTGAAGTCGCGGCGCGACAGGTCGACCTCCACGGAATCGCCAAATGACACCTCGGGTTTGCGCGAGTCCGGGCGGTAGGCCTCGGCGCGGTGCGTGGTGATCTCGAAGCGGCGGCCATCGCGGGCGAGACCCACCGTGCCGAACCGCTTGCCCTGCAGCCAGACGGCGTCCGCGCCGGGCCCGGCGATGCGCTCGATGTCGTCGGGGCGCGCGTCGGTGGTGAGATCGATGTCGACGTCGCCCGCGGCGAGTGACGCCGCGTCGGCGACGAACGCGTCACGCACCGACCCGCCCACCAAGTAGAGCGAGTGACCGGCGGCCTCGAACCGCCGGGCGAGCTCCACGGTGGCGTCGACCAGCGGTTTGAAGCGCTCGGGCACCATCGCCCGCCGAGGGTAGTGGTCGGCCGCGCTAGGGTCCGCCGCGATGGCGTCTCAAGCGGCGGGGCCGGGCACGACGCCGTCGCTGCCCCCGCAGCGCGCCGAACGTGCCGCGCTGTGCAACCTTTTCGAACGGCTGGGGCCCAAGGCCCCCACGCTGTGCGAGGGATGGAAGACGGTCGATCTGGCCGCGCACCTCGTGGTGCGCGAGCGCAACCCACTCGCCGGGCCGGGCCTTGTCCTGGGCGGCCCGTTCGCGGCGTTGACTGCGCGCATCATGGCGCGCACGGTCGCCCGCCGCTCCTACGAGCAGCTGGTGGCGCGTGTGCGCAGCGGCCCACCGCCGTGGACCGCGCCGTTCGACGCGCTCATCAACCTGATCGAGTACTTCGTGCACCACGAGGACGTCCGCCGCGGGTCAGGTGACAGCACCCCCCGGCAGGAGGCGGAAATCGCGGACATCGAGGTCGCGCTGTGGCGGGCCGTCGAGCGGGGCGCGCGGTTGATGACGCGGTCGGTGAAAGGCATCGGCCTCGACCTGGTGTCGTCGACCGGGCCGGCGGTCACCGCACGCGCGGGATCCCCACGGGCCACGATCACGGGCCGGCCGGGAGAGATCGTGCTGTACCTGAGCGGCCGCCGCAGTGCCGCGCACGTCGAGCTCGGCGGCGCGCCGGAGGCCGTCGCCGTCCTGCGCGAAGCGCGCTTCGGCTTGTAGACACGCGCCCGCCCTCCGGTTGCCTCGGTTCTGCCCGGCAGGCGGAACGCCGCTGTCCGGAGGTGGCGCGCCAGTAGGCTCCGTCGCCGAGGTGGACCCTTCCGAGGCCAGCGTCGTCTCCCCGCGTGGCGGCGGACCCACCCCCGACGGAGTTCCCGACCGCCGCCCTGTTCCGGCGGTGGCGCTCGTCCTCATCCTGGTCCCGGCGATCCTGCTGGCCGTGCCGGCCCGGCTCGCCGTGGCCGCGTCGGCGCGCACCTCCGACGCCGTGACGCTCGCCGGGCAGTCCCCGGCCTGGCTGGGCCCGGACCCTGCGCACCAGGTCCTGACGCTCTCCTTGCACGTGTCGAGCGGCGCGCCCCGCCGCGCGCTCGGGGTGCAGCTCACCCTGTACCGACGCGTCCCGACCCGGTCGCAGTTCTCCGAGATGACCTCCGGCCGTGGCCTCGGCACGTCCATGGCGCGATCGCCCACCCTGGCGGTCGAGTCCCTGTCCGCCGACGCCCATGGAGGCCTGCGGGTCACGATCCCCGTGATCGGCGACGTCGCCCCGACCGTCCCGGGCAACTGGACGGCCCCGCTCGGCTGCCGCTCCGGGTGCGCCGGCGTCTACCCGCTGAAGGTCACGCTGACGGACTCGGCGTCGTCAGCGACCGGGCCGAGCTTCGTGACCTTTCTCATCTACGACGACCCGTCGCCTGGAAGCCATCCGGTGCGCGTGGCGCTCGTCGTGCCGCTCGGACTTCCGGCGGCCAATCCTGTCGGCCACGCGGCCGGCGGAGCGGGCGGGCGCGCCACCGATGTGGCGGTGGCCCGCCTCGAAGCGCTCGCCGGGACCCTGTCGGACGCGCCGCAGCTGCCCCTCACCGTCGTCCCCGACCCTTCGTCCTTGGTGGCTCTGACGGCAGGGGGGCGCGCCCACGCCGCGGGAGTGGTGGCGGGCGCCGCGGCGACCTCGGCGCGCCAGACGCTGTCGGAGTCCTTCGCACCCGTGAACGCCACGTCGCTCGTCGACGCGGGGCTCGCGACCGAGCTCTCCGCGCAGATCGCCCGGGCCAGCCAGGTCCTCGCCGCGGCGTCGCCCGACGTCCACGGCGCGAAGAGCACCTGGGTCGCGGAGAGCCTGCTGGACAACGCCACCGTGGGCGTCTTGAGCGCCGACTTCGCGCATGTCGTCGTGCCCCCGGGCACGGTGACGGGGCCGGTCGGCAACTACACGGCCACCCAGCCGTTCACCATGGCGGGCACGACGGCGGCGATGTCCGATGCCCCGCTCGGCTCGCACCTCGTCACCGGAGTGGCCCCGCCCGCCCTCGCCGCCGTGCAGTTCCTCGCCGACGCCTCGCTCGTCTACGACGAACAGCCCAACTTGAGCGCACCGCGCGGCGTGATCGCGGTGGCGCCCACGGCGTGGGCCCCCGACACGGCTTTGGTGTCCGCGCTGGTCGAAGGACTGCAGTCGAACCCGGTGCTGGCGCCGGTCACCCTCGATCAGTACTTCCAGCAGATCCCGGTGGGCGCGGACCGCCGCCAGGCCTCGGTGCGCCGCCCGAGCAGCGGGACCGGGTCGCCGACGTTGCCCGCCCGCGCCATCCGCGCCGCGCGGACCAATCTCCAGGCGTTCGCCAGCGCGGTCGCGCAGACGCCGGCCGGGACGGCGGTGTCCCTGAGCCTGGACGACATGCTCCTCGGCGCGGAGTCCAGCCAGCTGACGCCGCGCCAGCAGCAGTCCCAGGTGGACGCGGTCGACACCGCGCTCGACGGCCAGCTGCACCAACTGTCGATCCGTTCGGACACCGTGCGGCTCACTTCGGGCGCAGCCAGCGTGCCGCTCACGTTCCAACGCACCACTCGTTACGCGGTCACCGCCGTCGTGCAGGTGACGAGCGACAAGCTGACGTTCCCGGCGCCGTCCACCCAAACGCCGGACGGCGGCTGCCGAGCGCCCGTCGTGCACAGCTCGGCCGGCCGCTCGAGCTACTCGGCCCTGTGCGTCCTCGACCACACGACCACCGCCGTCTACGTCGACATGCGCTCGCGCACCGCGGGGGACTTCCGCATCGACGTCACCCTGGCCAGCCCCCAAGGTGGCCTGGTGCTCGCCAGCGGGCACCTCACCGTGCGATCGATGTCGACCTCCGCGGTTGCCATCGCCCTGTCGGCGGCCGCGGCCGCCGTTCTCCTGGCGTGGTGGGGGCGGACCGTGATGAAGAACCGGGCGCGCCGGCGGGGCGCGCACGTGGCGCGCGCCAAGACCCAGACGCGCCCTCCAGCGCGGGCGGGCACGCCGTGACCGACGACACCGACGACGGGTCCGCCCCGCCCGAGGCTTCTGCCGCGCCGGCGTGGGAGTCGCCCGGCCTGCGCCGGGCGACGGCGGTCATGGCGGTCGGCACGGGGCTGTCGCGCCTCACCGGCGTGCTCCGCATCGTCGCGCTGGCGTACGTGCTGGGCGCCGGCATCGGGCCCGCGGTCGGCCTGTCGGACGCCTACAACCTGGCCAACACCATCCCGAACATCCTCCACGACGTGGTCCTGGGCGGCGTGCTGTCGGCGACGTTCGTGCCGGTGTTCGTGGAACGCCTCGTCACACGCGCCGAGGACGAGGCGTGGGAAGCCATCTCGGCCGTGGTGTGCACCACGCTCATCGTGATCGCGGTGGCGTCGGTCGTGTTCATCGTCCTGACGCCGCTCATCGTGGCCGGCACCACGGCGTTGAACCACACCGCGCAGGCCGGGCAGCAACGACAGGTGGCGCGCGCCCTGCTGTGGCTGTTCGTTCCCCAGCTCACCTGCTACGGCTTCATCAGCCTGGGCACCGCGCTGCTCAACGCACGTCGTCGGTTCGGGGCGCCCATGTGGGCGCCCATCGCCAACAACGTCGTGCTCATCGTGGTGCTGCTCGTCTTCGGCGCCACGGTGCACCACGCCACGCTCGCCGGCGTCGCCCACCACCGCGGCCAGCTGATCTTCCTCGGGCTCGGCACGACCGCCGGCGTCGCCGCCCAAGCCGCTTTCATGGTGCCGAGCCTCCGGCGCGCCGGCTTGCAGTTGCGGTGGAAGCTCGAGTTCGGCCACGAAGCCGTGCGCCGGATCCTGCGCCTGTCCGGGTGGACGTTCGGCCTCGTCATCGCCAACCAGGTGGCGCTCCTGGTGGTGCTCGCCCTGTCCGAAAAGGTGGGGAACGGCGCGGTGAGCGCCTACACCTATGCCTACACGTTCTTCCAACTGCCGTACGGCGTCGTGGCGGTGTCGATCATGAGCGCCACCGCTCCGGAGCTCGCCGCCCGCTGGGCGACGCGCGACCTGGCCGCGTTCCGGCGCCGGATGGGGACGGGCCTGCGCGCCATGCTCGCCATCGTCGTACCCGCGGCGGCCGGTGAGCTCATCCTGGCGAAGCCGCTGGTGGCGCTGGTGCTTGGGCACGGAGCGGCCGGCGGGCGCACGTCCACCACCGCGGTGGCGCTCGCGATGCTCTCCCTCGGCCTGCCGGGATTCTGCGTGTTCCTGTACGCGGTGCGCGTCCTGCAGTCGGTGCAGGATCTGCGCGCCGCCTTCTGGCTGTACGTCCTGGAAAACGGCCTCAACATCGCGCTGGCGATCGCGCTGGCCGGGCCCTTCGGCGTGCGCGGGATCGCCCTGTCCATCAGCGTCGCCTACACCGTGGCAGCCGTGGCGGCCCTGGCGTACCTGCGGTCACGGGTGGAGGGGCTCGGCGGCGAGCTCGTCGGACGGCCGTTCGGCCACGTGCTGTTGTCCACGGCCGCGCTGGTGCTCGGCGCGGTGATCGCCAGCAACTTCACGGCGTCGGAATCGGGCTTCGGGCTCTTCGCCCGTGTCGTGGCGGGAACGGTCGCCGGTGCGTTGGCGTACATCGTCGCCGCGGGGGCACTCGCCCAGCTCGCGCGGCGGCGTGCCGGCACCGAAGACGGCGGAGGCCCGGGCCGGCTCGTGTCGGCACCGCCACGGCAGCCACGGCCGGGAGACGATTCGGTCCGCGGCGAAGCACCGGTCGGCGCGAAACAGGACGAAGACGCCGGGCCCGATGCCGGCGCGTCGGGCGAGCCCGAACTGGACGAGCCGGACGAGCCCGACGAACTGGACGAGCCGCACGGCGACGACGACCGCGACCCGACCGAGCGACGGCCCGTGGCCGGGCCCGGTGAGACGCCGGACCGGGACGACGGCGCGACCAGCGGAGCACGCGACGAACGGGCACGCGACGAACGGGCGGGCGACGACGTCGAGAGTGGGCCCGATGCATCGCCGGGCGAGCGCGCCGCGCCGGCCCCACCGGGCCCCGGTCTTCAGATGCCTCGGTGGTGGCGATCGCGGCGCAAGCCCGCACCCCCGCCGCGCCCGGAGCCGCTCCCGCCCGCAGGTCGGCCGCCGCGGCGGCCCTCACGCCTCGGGCCCACCCGGGCTCCCGGTTCCGGGGCGCAGGGTCGTGGCAGACTCGACTGAGAGGAACGCGGCCTGTCGCCCTCCGTCCGTCGAGGAGCCGGTCGTGACGGTGGCCCCCCGCCCCCCGACGAAGGGAAGCGTCCATGCCGAGCATCCACGTCGTGACCGACAGCGCGTGCGACTTGTCGCCCGCGGTCGTGGACGAGCGCGGCGCGCGGGTGGTCCCGCTCTCCATCCGCTTCGGTTCCGAGGAGCTCGTCGACCGCGAGGAGTTGTCGACCAAGGAGTTCTGGGACCGCGTCATCACCGGACCGCACATGCCGGAAACCGCCGCGCCGGCGCCGGGAGCGTTTCAACAGGCCTTCCTCGAGGCCAGTCAGGCAGGGGCGGAGTCGGTCGTGTGCATCACGATCTCGTCGCGCCTGTCGGCCACATATCAAGCGGCCTGCACCGCGGCCGAGGCCGTGGCGGCCACCATCCCAGTGCGTGTCGTCGACTCGCTCAGCGTGACCCTCGGGCAAGGTCTCATCGTGCTGGCCGCGCTCGAGATGGCCGAGGAGGGCAGGGCCGCCGACGACATCGTGGCCGCGCTCGAGGACATGAAGGCGCGGACCTGGGTCTACGGCGTCTTCGAGAGCCTCGATTACCTCCGCCGCGGCGGTCGCATCGGGGGTGCGGCGCACCTCGTGGGATCACTCTTGTCCATCAAGCCGGTCATCGTCGTGCGTGACGGTGTCGTCGAGGTCGAGTCCAAACAGCGCACGCGGGCACGCTCGCTGCAGTACCTGGCCGGCCGGGCCGTCGAGGCCGCCCCGCTCGAGCGCTTGGCCGTCGCCGACGGAGCGGCGCGGGACATCGAGGAGGTCTTCGGTCACCTGCAAGGTGTGGACGTGGCCCACCCCATCGTCACCGCCGATCTCGGCCCCGTCGTCGGGAGCCACATCGGACCCGGGTCGGTCGGCGTGTGCTTCACCGTCGCCCGTCGCTGACCACGACCGCCCCGCGTCGTCGACGAGCGAACCAACGAGCCCCCGGCGGTGCTGCCGGGTCCTCCGACTAGTCTCACGCCCGTGAATGACCAGACCGACACGCAGCGTCGCGACGAGCTCTGGCGCACAGGAACGGGCACGGGCGCGGCCGGCGCCGACTGGCCGGCAAAAGTGGCCGACACGGTGGACGACGTGGTCGCCGGCGTCCACGACAAGGTCATCCGCCCGCTCATGCTCGTGGCCCGCGGCGTGGTGTTCGGCATCATCATCGCGGTCATGGCCCTCACCCTGAGCGTCCTGGGCGCCATCGCGCTCGTGCGCGTCCTCGACGTGTACGCCTTCGGCCACCGCGTGTGGGCGTCCGACGCCCTGGTGGGCGGCTTGCTCACCCTGGTCGGGGCGGTGGCGTGGTCGCGACGGCGAACGCGGGGCGCCGAAGGCGGCTGACGTGCCCGACGTGCACCAGGTGGTCATTCTGGGATCGGGTCCCGCCGGGCTGACCGCCGCGATCTACACCGCCCGCGCGAACCTGTCACCCTTTGTCGTGGAGGGTGAGCCCTCCTCGACGAGCGACCAGCCCGGTGGGCAGCTGATGCTCACCACCGACGTCGAGAACTACCCGGGCTTCGTGGACGGGATCATCGGCCCCGAGCTGATGACGCGCTTTCGCGACCAGGCAGCTCGCTTCGGCGCCACGTTCGCCACGCGCAAGGCGCAACGCGTCGACTTCACGAGTCGCCCGTTCCGCATCTGGACGCACACCGCCGACGGTGAACCCGACGTGGAAGCGCGCGCGGTGATCGTCGCCTCGGGCGCCCGCTCGATCATGTTGGGCGTCCCCGGCGAGGACCGCTTGCTCGGGCACGGCGTGTCGACGTGCGCGACCTGCGACGGGTTCTTCTTCCGCGACAAGAGCATCGTGGTCGTGGGCGGGGGCGACTCCGCCTTGGAAGAGGCCATCTTCCTCACCCGCTTCGGCGACAGCGTCACGGTCATCCACCGCCGCAAGTCGCTGCGCGCCTCCAAGATCATGCAGGACCGCGCCTTCGCCAACGACAAGATCCAGTTCCGCTGGGACACCGTCGTGAACGAGGTGATCGGGGAGGACAAGGTCACCGCCGTCAGCGTCACCAACGTCCTGAGCGGTGAGGAGGACGTCATCAAGGCCCACGGGGTGTTCGTGGCGATCGGCCACGAGCCCAATACCGCGATCTTCGCCGGGCAGCTCGAGCTCGACGACCGCGGCTACATCCGCACGCGCGAAGGCACGCGCACCAACGTCGAAGGCGTCTTCGCGGCCGGCGACGTGCAGGACCACGTCTATCGCCAGGCGGTCACCGCGGCCGGTTCGGGCTGCATGGCGGCCATCGACGCCGAGCGCTGGCTCGAGGCGCAGTCGCACGGTTGAGACCGGTCCCGGCCGGTCGACGGCGACCCGGGGTGGCCGTGTCGGTGAGGCGGGAAGATGTGATGATCCGGGCCGCCACGTGCGGCGGGAATGCGCGAGCACGCTCGGGCGTTTTCGATACCGTCAGATGAGGCCCACGTGTTGTGGCCAAGGAGGGAGCCAGTCATGAGCGAGGGGATCACCACCCTGAGCGACGCTACGTTTGACGAGCATGTCAAGGCGTCGGATACGCCGGTGCTGGTGGACTTCTGGGCCGAGTGGTGTGGTCCGTGCAAGATGATCGCCCCGATCCTCGAGGAGATCCAGGCGGACCAGGCGGGCAAGATCGGCATCGCCAAGCTGAACATCGACGAGAATCTCGACGTGACGCGGCGATACGACGTGATGAGCATCCCGACCCTGATGCTGTTCAAGGACGGGGAACCGGCGCTGCGGATCGTGGGCGCCCGCGGCAAGGCCCAGCTGCTCCAGGAGCTGCAGGCGTACCTGTAACGGGGCCCCACCGCCTGCCGCTCGGGCCGGAGTCCCCGCCCGAGGCCATCCGCGACCTGCAACAGCGCCTGGCGGACCAGGATCTCCCCACCGTCCCCGATCGTCCGGGCGCCTTCGGGTCCGGCACGCGCGCCGCCCTCGAAGCGTTCCAGCACCGGCGCGGGCTGCGGGTGGACGGCATCTGCGGGCCGCAGAGCTGGGGGGCCATCGTCGAGGCGGGCTACCGCATCGGCGACCGCTTCCTGTACCTCCGGCGTCCCATGTTGCGCGGCGACGACGTCGCCGACGTGCAGCGCCGACTCTCCGCGCTCGGGTTCGACACCGGACGCGTGGACGGCATCTTCGGACCTCTCACCTCCCAGGCCCTGGCGGACTTCCAGCGCAACCTGGCTCTGCCCGTCGACGGCATCCTGGGTGCCACCACGCTGGTCGAGCTGCTTCGGGTCACGCCGCGCCACGACCATCCCGAGCTGGTCTCGAGCGTCCGGGACCGGGAGCGCCTCCGCCGGGGCCCCCGCACGTTGTTGGGCCGGCGCATCGCCATCGGCGAAGAAGGCGG
The DNA here is from genome assembly GCA_035294855.1 of Acidimicrobiales bacterium. Classification (GTDB taxonomy): domain Bacteria; phylum Actinomycetota; class Acidimicrobiia; order Acidimicrobiales; family UBA8190; genus DATGKD01. The sequence goes on along the minus strand of DATGKD010000147.1, from coordinate 15,991 downwards.
CCTCGACGTCCTCCTGAGCGCGATCCGCCGCTACCTGGCGGCTACCGGAGCCCAGGTCGTGCCCTTGCTCCATCCGGACGGGTCGGTCCAGGCCGCCGCGGCGAACGCCGCCGAAGCCGACGTGTACCTCGGCCTACGCCTCGACCCCGATCACGCTCAGTGCTTGACCGCCTACTATGCGGGCTACAACTACGAGTCGGCGGGCGGTCGGCGGCTGGCAGAGCTGGTGCAGGCGCAGGCCGTGGCGGCGCTCGACGTGCCCGCCGGCGGCGTCCAGGGCATGACGCTCACCGTGCTGCGGGAGACCCGGATGCCGGCGGTGGTGTGTGAGATGGGGCCGCCCGCCGTCGTGGTCCGGCGTGCCGGACAGCTCGCCGCCGCCCTGGTCGAAGCCCTGGTGTCGTGGGCGACGACACCGGTTGAATGAGGTCCACCGCATCCCACGTTCAGGCGACATCCACAACTTCGTGCACAGCTTGTGGACGAGCTTGACGTCCGATGAAGGGTTAGGACGTCAGCCTGGACTGACAGATCCGACGCTCGGACCCCTCGCACGGACCCGCGGACGGGCCCGGCGAGACCACGCTTCAGGACGCTCCGCCGACCATGAGCTTGTAGATGCGTTCCAGATCCTCGAGCGTGGCGAACTCGATGGCCACCCGACCGCGCTTGGCTCCCATTTCGACCTTGACCCGGGTGTTGAGGTAGGTCGACAGGAGCTCCTCGAGCTCGAGCACGCCCGGCGCCCGCAGCCGCCCTCCACCGACACCCGCGCCCCGGCCGGCCGGGTTCCCGGTCTCGGCGCCTGCCTCGGCGTCGGTGCCCGCTGACTCGGTCGCCGCCCCACCCTCCTGGGTGTGGCGACGAACCTCGTCCTCGATCGCCCGCACGGTGAGGCCCTCCGAGACGGCGCGCTTGGCCAGCTCTTCCTGAAAGCTCCTGTCGGGCGTGCCCAGCAACGCCCGGGCGTGCCCAGCCGAGATCGTGCCGTCGGCGAGGGCTCGCTGGACACCCGCGGGCAACTGGAGGAGACGCAGCGTGTTGGTCACCACCGTGCGGCTCTTCCCGACGCGCCCCGCCACCTTGTCGTGGGTGAGCCCGAATTCGTCGACGAGCTGCTGATAGGCGCCGGCCTCCTCGAGCGGGTTCAAGTCCTCGCGATGGAGGTTCTCCACCAGGGCCTGCTCGAGGCTGTGGACGTCGGTCGAGCTCTGGACGAGGACGGGGATCGACTGGAGGCCTGTCCGGCGAGCCGCACGCCAGCGGCGCTCGCCCGCGATGAGCTCGTACTCCCCGGGGCCGGTCTCGCGCACCAGGACGGGTTGCAGCACCCCCACCTCCCGGATCGACGCGGCCAAGCTGGCCATGGCCTCCTCGTCGAAGCGGGTTCGGGGCTGATGACGGTTCGGCCGGATGCTGGTGATCGGCACCGAGCGCAACGCCGAGTCGCTGTCCCGAGCTACCTCGGGGGGGATGAGGGCACCGAGGCCCTTGCCGAGACCGCTACGCCGGGCCACCGCTCACCTCCCGAGCGAGCTCCCGGTAGGCGATGGCGCCCCGTGAGCTGGGATCGAACGCCGTGATCGGCTGTCCGAAGGACGGGGCCTCGGAGATCCGGACGGTCCTCGGGATCACGTTCCGGCACACCTTGTTCCCGAAGTGGGTCCGGACTTCGTCCGCCACCTGTTCCGCCAGCTTGGTGCGACCGTCGTACATCGTGAGCACGATCGTGGTCACCTCCAGCCGCTCGTTGAGGTTGGCCTGGACCAGGTGGACATTGCGGAGCAGCTGGCCCAGCCCCTCGAGGGCGTAGTACTCGCACTGGATCGGGACCAGCACCTCGTCGGCGGCGGCCAGCCCGTTGACCGTGATCAGGCCGAGTGAGGGCGGACAGTCGATGAGGACGAACTCGAAGTCGCCGGCGATCGACTCGAGTGCGCGCCGCAGGCGCAGCTCGCGGCTGAAGGTGGGAACAAGCTCGATCTCGGCGCCGGCGAGGTCGATCGTGGCCGGCGCCACGAACAGGTTCTTGATGCTCGTCGGCTCGATGGCGTCCTCGAGCTTGGCGTCTCGCATCACGACGTCGTACATGGACAGCTCGAACGACCGGCCGTCGACCCCGAGCCCGGTCGTGGCGTTCCCCTGCGGGTCGAGGTCGATGACCAGGACCCGGTAACCCAGGTCCGCCAGGCCCGCCCCGAGGTTGACCGCCGTTGTGGTCTTGCCGACACCGCCCTTTTGGTTGGCGACAGCAAGGATCCTGGGAGGGGGGCGGGGCTGGTATTCGCCCGCCTCACGGTGGGACATGACCGCGGCCACCTCGGACCATGCCCGGCTCGCCTTGGCGACGGTCTCGTCAGGCTCGACGGTGTCGGCATCGGCGACCCCCTCGTCAGGGCCCGGCGGCTCGAAATCGTCGAGCAGGAGCGGGGTCACCGGTTGCCGCTCGAGGTCGAACGGCTCACCCGCCTCGGGCTCCGATGCGGGGGTGGGCGCGGCCTCGAGGTCGTGCTGGTCGAGAGGCGCCCGGGTGTCAGTGGTGGTCTCGACCACCGGAGACGGGGTGCCGGGCCAGCGTTTTTCCTGTTCAGCCCGGGGATCGCGGCCCCGGAGGCGCATGCGCACGGTTCAGGACGCTCGTCGGCTCGGGATCACGGCCCCCTATCCTCCACATCCGCGAAGTTCGGGTCAAGAGTCCAGAGCAGTTTCGAGTCGAATCGGGACAGGAATTCCGCCCGATCCCGGCGCGCGCCGGCTTCCGGCTCACCCTCAGACGGTCTCGGGGAGTTCATCCTCCGGGGACGCCGGCCGAAGCCGCCTGGCATAGCGCCGGAGCATCTCTTGGAATCGGTCGTAGCTGTATTGGTCCAGCTCGGGAGTGAGGTGCGCGGCCAGCAACGGAACGAGCTCGTCCCTCAGGTACGTCCCGCGTGCCATCCATTGGTAGTAGTGACGGCCGTCGTGGTGATACGGGCCATAGAGCCGCCCACCGGCGAAGGTCGTCTCCAGCCAACGAAACATCGCCTCGTGGCGGACGTGCATCCGGAGGGTGATCTGGGGCTGGCGGCCGTCGCCCCCGAAATGGCCTTCGCCCACCAGCAGCCCGACCAGCATCCCGCGCTCGAAATCTGTGACCAAGCCCGATCTCCCGTCGCCGCCGCCGACACCTGGGGTGTTTCACCGTAAGGTACCACGTGGAACAATCGCCGGGCTGGGCTTCGAGGAGAGGGATTCGTGGCCGCGGAAGGCGGTGGATGCGTGCACACCGCCACGGGTTGTTTCACCGTCAGGTGCCATGTGGAACACCCGTCAGTACAGGGGCCGCTTGCGAGGAACCCCGACCCGCCGGGGAAACTGATTCGGACACGGCGTGCCCTGCCGCAGGACCCGGTACCCGTACGCAAAGCGGGTCGCTGCCAACGGCTCCAGGCCCAAGCGCGCCAGAGGGACGGCGGGCCAGCGATCCCGACCCTCGTGATCCTCTGCGGTGCGATCGGCCTCGGGCGGTGGCTCCGACACCACGAGGATTCCGTCGACCTTGAGAAGGGGGGCCGCGCACTCGGCCACCACCGGCGGGGGGCCGAACGACCGGGCCACCACCACGTCGAAGGAGGCTCGATATGCGGGATCACGTCCGACGTCTTCTGCCCGGGCGACGACAACCCCCACCCTGGAGCCCCACTCACGACTGCGGACGGTCTCGGCGAGGAACTCGCCACTCCGAACCGATCCGTCGAGGAAGACGCCCGGAGCCAGCGGCCACCGATCAGCGAGGATCAGGCCCGGCAACCCCCCGCCGGAACCCAGGTCGACCCACCGCCCGCGAAACGACCCGGGGGCGACACCCAGGTGCGCCTCGACCGTCTGGGCGAACCCCTCGGCGTGGGCAAGCTGATCGGCGAGCGGGCTATCCCCGACGAGGCCCCGCCGTTGGGCGCGCTCGAGAGCGGCCACGACTGCGGGGCTCGGCCCGCTGTCGTGGTGAGGACCCTCAGGCGTCGGGCTCAGCCGCTTCGGGTTCCTGGACCGAGATCACGATGTACCGCCTCGGCTCCTCGCCCTCGGACCTCGTGGCCAGGCCACCCAGGTCGTTGACGGTGTCATGCACGACCTTGCGATCCGCGGCGGACATGGGCTCGAGAGCCCGTTCCTTGCCGCTCCCCTTGATCTCCTCGCCCACCTGGCGGGTGAATCGCTGCAGGGCGGCGACGCGCTTCGCCCGGTATCCGGCCACGTCGATGACGATCCGGCCGCTGTGGCCCCCGGTCTGCTTCTGCACGAAGGTGCGGGCGAGTTCCTGGAGTGCGCCCAGGGTCGCTCCGCCCGGACCGATCAGGACGCCGAGCGAGTCCCCGTCGACCGATACCTCGGCGGTGTCCTCGTCGACGAGACGCGCCGACACCTGGGCGGACAGGCCAAGCTCCTGGAGCAGCCCCGAAACGAACACCCGGGCCGACTCCCCTTGCTCCTCCAAGGACAACGTCTCTCCCACCGATTCCTCCTTGCTCGGTCCAGGCGAACGATTCCCTTGGTTTCGCCTGCTGTCGCCACGCGGGCCCGCCTGCGAGCCGACCGCCCCCGCATCGTCGCCACCTCCGAGGGTGGCGCCTCCTTGTGATCGGCTCTGACTCCCACCCCTCGATCGCGACCGTCGATTGCGGCTGCGCGGGGTGGAGGAGGCACCGTCGGCGGTCGCGTTGTCCCGGGTTCCCTCGGGCTCTTCGGCGAGCGCCACGCCACCCGCGTGGCCGGCCGACCGACCGCCCTGTCGGGACCCCTCCGCTCCGGCCGTCGAGCGCCGCTCGCGATCGCGTCGCCCCCGAGTTCGCTTCGGCCGCGGGCTTGTGGGGCGGACCCGGGCGCGCACGCGCGCCTCCCCCCGGAGGCGCCCGAACAATCCGGCCCGCGGCTCGCTGACAATGACGAACTCCGCGTCGCTCTCGTCCACGCCGAGCTGGTCGAGGGCCGCGTCCTTGGCTTCTTCGATGCTCCGACCGGTGGTCTCCACCCACTCCACGCTAGCGAGCCCTCCTCGGCCGCTTCTTCGCCGAGCGAGACTGTGCCTGGGGGAGCGCCTTCTTGGGCGGGCCGCCATTCCCCGACGCCGTCGGGCGGTTGGGGCGCGGCTTCTTCTGCGGCTGCGGTGCTCGCCCAGCACTTCCGTTCCCGTTCGGTTCCCCGGCCCGGGACTTCTCGCCGGCCCCGTTGGCGTCGCCCCCAGGTGCCGGGGCAGCTTCCCGCGCGGAGGGTGGCCGCTTCGTGCCAGTAGGTGGGGAACTCGGTCTCTTGGGCCCATCGGCGGGCGGCTTCGGGCGCACGTCACCGGGAACGAGCCCCGCCTGAGCCTGCCGAGCGCGTTGCTGCTCCATGGCGCGCTGCTGAGCCTCGGCCAGCCGCTCCATCAACGAGCGTTTTCGAGGGCGCCCGCCCGCACGCCCCGCGGGCAGGACCTCTTCGCCGGGCTTCGGGGCCGACACGATCCCCGAGCGGAAGATGGCTTCTTGGATGCCGATGCGGCACAGGCTCGAAACCACAAAATAGATGTTGACCCCGGCCGAGATCCGAAGGTAAATGACCGCAAAGATCAGCGGCATATACCGCTGCATCATTTGCATCTGAGGATTGGCCTGCGCCGCGGCGGGATTCCGGCTATTCAGCTGGCGCATCTGAAGGTATTGCAAGCCGATCGCCACCAGGACGATCGCTGCATACGGAATCGCCCCGACCCACGATGCGTGGTGCGAGAACAAGTTTGCCGCCAGATCCAGGCCAAAGGCCTTCATGTGGCCGCTGGCGAGTGAGAGGTCGTGGTAGAGCCGCGTGTTGTGGCCGATGTAGTTCGGGCACCCGATGGTCTGCCCGATGTGCAGCGCCGCGCCCCGGTAATTGGGGCAGGGATGAAGGTTCTGGCTGGTTACTTTTACGGTATTTGTGAGGCCGCGGATGACCCCATACAGCACAATGAAGACCGGCATCTGTATGAGAAGGGGAAGACAGCCCCCCGCCGGATTGATGTTGTGCTCTTTGTAGAGCTTCATCATCTCTTCGTTGAGGGTGGCCCGGTCCCCCTTGTACTTCTGCTGCAGTTTCTTCAGCTCAGGGGCGAGGCGCTGCATCGCCAGCGTGGAGCGGGTGCTCTTCACGGTGAGGGGCGCGGTGATGACCATGACCGCCACCGTGAGCAGGGCAATGGCGATGGCGTAGTTGGGGATGAGGGCGTAGAAGAACGCGATCATCCAGGCCAGGGCTTCGTAGAGCGGCTTGAAGACCTGGCCCAGCGTGCTCGCGAGGACGGCCGCGCTCGTCATGACGGCCGCCGCTCAGGAACGAGGTCGACCCCCGACCCTCCCCAGGGGTGGCACCGGAGCACCCGTCGAGCCGCGAGCAGGCCCCCTGGCCCGACCCCGTGGCGCTCGACGGCCTCGATCGCGTACGCCGAGCAGGTCGGCCAGAAACGGCACGGGGACGGCCGGCCCCCCCGGAGGCGCTGGTAGGCCCGGATGACCGCGACAACGGCTCGCCGGGGCACCGGGCGCGGGGGGGCCTCGGGCAAGGGCACGGGGGGCGCGACGCTCACCTGCCCCTCACATTCGGTGCGGCTGTCATCGCTGCTCTCACCTGGTCCTTCAGCTCCTCGAAAGAGACTGCCACCGCCCCTCGTCCCGCCCCGACCAGATACGCGCCCGTCGCCAATTCCGGCGCCACCAGTGCCACCGCAGCCCGTAGGCGGCGCCGGAGCCGGTTTCGTTCCACCGCGTTGCCCACCTGCCGGGTCACCGCATACGCCACGCGTGGTGCCGGGGCCGTCCCGGAGATGAACGCCACGCTCACCTGCCCGGAGCGGGCACGCTGCGGCGCGCGCCGCAGCGCCTGGAAAGTGGACCGATCCCGGATGCGCCCGACCGCTTTCGTCGGGCCGCCCTCACGCAGACAGGCGGTGGCGGCCCTTGAGCCGCCGAGCGCGGACGATGGCACGGCCGGCGCGCGTCGACATCCGGTGCCGGAAACCGTGGTTCTTGGCCCGCTTTCGGGTGTTGGGTTGGTAGGTCCTCTTCACGTCCTCTCGTCCTCGCTCGAGCCGGCGGCTGGGGGCGTCTCTCGACCGGTATCCGCACGTCCCACTGGCGTGACCGTCCCGAGTGCCTAGCCGAACATGCTAGGCGCGCACCTTGAAAGCGACCAGGCAGGTGCGGTGTTTTCCCGTTCGTCACACGGCGCCCTGGTGCGGCGCGTTCTTCCTGGCCACACGGACCATTTTCTCGCTGACCAGGTACGACGACCCACTAGCAGCCCACAATCGACCGGTGTACCGTGCGAGACCGGCGGTGCGAGAGCGAAACGCCGAGACGGATCGCATTCGGTGAACAGGGTCCCCCTTCCCCGGGCCCGACAGCAGTCCGGCCGTAACGGGCGGTCGGCAAGGACTCCCGGGGCAATCCACATCTGTGGATTTCCTTGTGGACAGATCGGGTGACGGGAGGGCGAAGATCCTGGTGATCGAGATAAACGACTTGTGGAATCGCTGTCGGGACGCCCTCCGCGAGCAGGTTTCCGACGCCACGTGGCGCACCTGGCTACAAGGACTCACCCCTCACGGCTTCGACGGCCAGGTGCTCGGCCTGACCGCCCCCAACAGCCTCGTGCACGAACGGGTCGAACACCGGTTCCTCGACCTCATCTCCTCGGCGGCCACCGACGTGGCCGCTTGCCCGGTCAAAGTCGAACTTCACGTCGCTCCGGTCACCTTCGACCACACGACGCAAAGCTCGGCCACCGGTGGTGACGACGTCGCTCCGGTCACCTCCGCGGCGCGCCCGACCGGTCTGCGGCGATCGGACGACGCCGAGCGCCACGGGCTCGACGCCCGGTACACGTTCGACGCGTTCGTCATCGGGTCGTCCAATCGGTTCGCACACGCGGCGGCCCTGTCGGTTGCGGAGATGCCCGCTCGCTCGTACAACCCCCTCTTCATCCACGGCGGCGCCGGTCTGGGCAAGACGCATCTCCTGCACGCCATCGGCAACTACGTGAAGGAGAACTTCGCCAACCGCCACGTCCTGTACGTCTCCACCGAGACCTTCCTCAACGAGTTTGTCGACGCCATCCGCACCAACACCACGATGTCGTTCAAACGGCGGTACCGAGAATGCGACGTGCTCCTGATCGACGACATCCAGTTCATCGAGGGCAAGGACGCCTTGCAGGAGGAGTTCTTCCATACGTTCAACCACCTGTACTCCGGGCCGCGCCAGATCGTCCTCACCTCCGATCGCGCCCCGAAGGCCATCGCCACCCTCGAAGATCGGCTCCGGAGCCGGTTCCTGTCCGGGTTGATCACTGACGTCCAGCCCCCCGAGCTCGAAACCCGCCTCGCCATCCTCCGCAAGAAAGCCGAGGGTGAGGAGATCCCCGACGACGTCCTCGAGTTCATCGCCACCAACGTCACCGACAACATCCGCGAACTGGAAGGTGCCCTCATCCGTGTCCGGGCCTACGGCAGCCTGAACCACCAGCCCATCACGCGCGACCTCGCTGAGCTGGTTCTTTCCGACATCGTGAAGGCGGGCCAACCCCGCACCATCACGCCCGCCATGATCCTCAACGCCACGGCGGCGACCTTCGGGTTCTCGGTGGAGGAGCTGTGCGGCCCGAGCCGGCGGCGGCCCCTGGTCATCGCCCGTCAGATCAGCATGTACGTGTTCCGGGAGCTCACCGACTTCTCCTACCCGGCCATCGCCCGCGAGTTCGGGAACCGGGACCACACCACGGTCATGCACGCCGTGGAGAAGATCGCTGCGCTCATGAGCGAACGACGAGCCATCTTCAATCAGGTCAACGATCTCATCGTCCGCATCAAGAGCGGTGCGTAACCCTGTGGGGATCGCGGCGACCCACTGTGGATGCCGGTTCGCCGCCGGTGGATAGCTCATCTCGTCGCGGCACCCCGGTGTCCGGCGCGGTGGAAGACCCCTTCGGCCCCGTGGACGACGATCTACCGGCTGACCACGGACGACGCCCCGTCATCCACAATCCACAGGCTCTATTACCGTCACTGTCAGAATTCCAATTATTAGAGAAGTGACTGAGGGAAAGGACCGCCGTGAAGTTCCGTTGTGAGCGAGACACCTTGGTCGACGCGCTGGCCACGACAAGTCGGGCCGTCACGACACGGGGCTCGGCCACACCGGCGCTCAACGGCGTCCGTGTCGACGTTGCCGGCAACCGTCTGACCGTGGTGGGGACGGATCTGGATCTCACGGTCCGGGTGGAGGCCGAGGCGATCGGCCTCGACGACGGGGCGTTCGTGGCGCCTGCCCGGCTGGCGGCGGACATCGTGCGGTCGCTCGAAGCAGGGGCGGTGACGTTCGAAGGGGGGGACGACGAGGTGGAGATCTCCGCGGCGCGGTCACGGTTTGTCGTGCGCACGTACCCCGTCGAGGACTTCCCCGTGCTGGCCGACCCGCGCCCCGACGAGGTGACGATGCCGGCGACGCTCTTGGCCGAGGCGTTGCGACAGGTGGTGAGGGCGGCGTCCAACGACGACGCGCGACCTCTCCTGACCGGTGTGCTGGTGACGGCGGAGGGCGAGGCGACCCGGTTGGTGGCCACCGACTCGTACCGGTTGGCGCTGCGGGACGTTCCCGGCACGGGCCCGTTGACGGGGGGTGCCGACCAGATCCTGGTTCCGGCCCGGGCTCTGACCGAACTGCAGCGTCTCTTGCCCGGCACGGGCCCGAAGGACGACGGCGAGGCGGTCGTGGGGTTCTCGGTGAGCGACCTGGACGCGACGTTCACGGTCGGCGGCGTCCGGCTCACCACCCGGCTTCTCGACGGACGGTTCCCCGACTACCGACAGCTCATCCCCCCGGGGTACCCCAACCAGCTCCAGGTGGGGCGCGACGCGCTCTTGGATGCCCTCCGTCGTGTGCGTCTGCTGGTCCGGGACAACACCACCCCCGTGCGTCTGCTCATGCGCGAAGGATCGGTCGAGCTGACCGTGGTCTCGCAGGAGGTCGGCCACGCGAGCGAGGATGTCGATGCGACATACGAGGGGGAGGAGCTGACCGTGGCGTTCAACCCCACGTACCTCATCGACGGCGTCGAGGCCGTGATGGGCGACGAAGTGGTCATCGAGACCGTCGATGCCACCAAGCCCGCCACCGTGCGGGGCCCGGGCCACGACGACTACCGCTATCTCTTGATGCCGGTCCGGGTGGCGTAGCCCGCCGCGCACGTTCGACACGTGGCTGTCACCGACCTGTGGGTCGTCGACTTCCGGTGCTTTACCGACGTCCACGTGCAACTCGAGCCGGAAGGCGTGACGGTACTGCGCGGGCCGAACGGCGCCGGCAAGACGTCAGTCCTCGAAGCGCTCGCGTGGTTGGCCACCCAACGATCGATGCGGGGAGCGCCGCGCGACGCCCTCGTCCGTGTCGGGGAGGAGCGGGCCATCGTCCGGGCCCGACTGCTGAGCGAGGGGCGTGACGTGACGATCGAAGCGGAGCTGCCTCGCCAGCGCGGCGCCCGGTCTTGGGTCAACCGACGGCTCGTCGGCCGCCGAGCGGAGCTGGCCGCGGTCTTGCAAGTTACGGTTTTCTCACCGGACGACCTACAGCTCGTCCAGGGCGGTCCCGCCACCCGCCGCGAATATCTGGACGACGTCCTTGCCGATGGCCACCCCCGGATGGATGCCCTGACGACAGACGTCGAGCGCGCGGTGCGACAGCGCACAGCGTTGCTCCGACAGCTGAACGGCCGTCTCGACGACGCGGCGGCTTCCAGCCTGGACGTGTGGGACGAACGGCTCGCCCGCGCCGGCACAGACCTCGCCGATGCACGCGCGGAGCTCGTCGGTCAATTGCAGGAGATGGTCGCCGACGCGTACTCGACGCTGGCGCGCACACCCGAACGCGTCACGCTGGCCTACGAGCGGTCATGGGACGGGGCACTCGGCGAGAGCTTGCGTTCCCATCGCGACGTGGACGTGCGCCGGCAGGTGACGTCGGTCGGTCCCCACCGTGACGAACTGGTCGTCGCGCTCTCCGGCCGGCCCGTGCGGACACTCGCATCGCAGGGCGAACAGCGGTGCGTGGCGCTGGCGCTCCGCCTCGCCAGCCACGAACTGCGCCGGCGGTCGTCCTCCGAGTCACCGTTGTTGTTATTGGACGACGTGTTCTCCGAACTCGACGCGCGGCGCAGTGAGGCCCTGCTCGGACTGCTGCCGGCGGGGCAAGTCCTGCTGACCACGGCCACAGCACCTCCCGATGGGGTGCGACCCGCCCGCACGCTGGAGGTTGTCGGCGGGGCCCTCGTAGGGACGGACGCGGCGTGAGTGGCGGACCCCGCCGCCCGGAGCCTCGGGCGGAGGAACGCGGCCGACCCGCTCGTGCACGGCGCGACGTCCGCGGCCGCTCCACCGACGGACCGGTGCGGCTGAAGGACGCCCTCGGGACCGTGGCGTCCGAGCTCGGGGCGGGCCGGGCAGATGTCGTGCGGAGCGTGTTCTCCGAGTGGGAATCCCTCGTCGGCGCGACCGTGGCGGCACACGTCCGCCCTGTGCGGATCGACGGCGACACGCTCCTCGTGAGTGCCGATCATCCCGCCTGGGCGACACAGATGCGCCACCTTGCCACCGACGTGCTCGCCCGAGTGGCGTCGGCGTGTGGTGCCGCGCAAGCCCCTCAGAAACTCGAGGTGCGCGTCCGGCGCTAGCGGCTTTCGGCCTCGCGCGCCGGTCGTTCCGGTCGCTTCGGGCACGTCGGAACGGCGTCGATTCCGGGCACGCTCCGAGCCCGTGTTTTGGGGCTGAATCCCCTGGTCACGCGGGGTCGGATTGGCCGGTCGCGTCACCCCCTACTGGTAGAATGACAACGCATCGGTACCGCAGGGCCACAGCCGAGAAGGGCCGTGTCGCGTTGGCGGATACCCCCGGTCAGTGAGCAACAGGAAAGGGCGCGCGCGTGGCGCTGAACGTCGAAGCGGAACCGGCAGAAAGAGGGACGGCCGTTTCCTACGACTCCAGTGACATCACGGTTCTCGAGGGCCTGGAGCCGGTACGCGAGCGGCCGGGGATGTACATCGGGTCCACAGGTCCGACGGGCCTGCACCACCTCGTCTGGGAGGTGGTCGACAACGCTGTCGACGAGGCGATGGCCGGCGCGGCGACCCGGATCGACGTCACCTTGTTGGCCGACGGCGGCTGCCGGGTGGTCGACAACGGCCGGGGCATCCCCGTCAAGCCCCACGAGCAGTATCCCGAGCTCTCGGCAGCGGAATTGGTCCTGACCACGCTGCACGCCGGGGGCAAATTCGGAGGTTCGGGCTACAAGGTGTCCGGCGGGCTCCACGGGGTCGGCGTATCCGTGGTCAACGCGCTGTCGTCGAAGCTCGTGCTCGAGATCGACCGGGACGGCCAGCACCACGTGGCCCAGTTCTCCCGGGGGGAGCGCACGAAGAAGCTGAAGGCGACGGGACCGGCACCACGGGGCCGCACGGGTACCACCGTGACCTTCTGGCCGGACGCGGACATTTTCGACGAGGTCGAGTTCCGTGCCCAGACGGTCATGGAGCGCCTGCAGGTCATGGCGTTTCTGAACCGCGGACTCGATATCCGGTTCGCCGACGAGCGTGCCGGCCGCGAGCAGCAGGTCCCGTACCGCTACGCGGGCGGCATCGTCGACTACGTGAAGCACCTCAACGCCGCCAAGGAGGCGTTGTTCCGCCGGGTGTGCTCGTTCTCGCAGGCCGAGGAGGGCCAGGAGGTCGAGATCGCCCTGCAGTGGAACACCGCCTACCACGAGTCGATCCACTCGTTCGCCAACGGCATCTCCACCATTGAAGGGGGCATGCACGAAGAGGGCTTCAAGAAGGCCCTCACCAACGCGGTCAACAAGTACGCGCGTGCCAAGGGCCAACTGAAGGAGAAGGACGAGAACTTCTTCGGCGAGGACATCCGGGAGGGTCTCACCGCCATCATCTCCGTGCGCCTGCGCGACCCGCAGTTCGAGGGACAGACGAAGGCCAAGCTCGGCAACGTGTCGATCCGCCGGCTCGTCGAGCGGGCCACCAACGAGAAGCTGGGCGAGTGGCTGGAGGAGAACCCCCGCGAGGCCAATCAGATCGTGCAGAAGTCGGCTCTCGCGTCGCGTGCTCGGGTCGCCGCCCGGGCCGCTCGCGACCTCACGCGCCGCAAGTCCGCACTCGGAGGAGCAGGCCTCCCCGGCAAGCTGGTCGACTGCTCGTCACGCGACCCCGGGGAGAGCGAGATCTTCATCGTGGAGGGGAACTCCGCGGGGGGGTCGGCCAAGGACGCCCGCAACCCGCGTACGCAGGCCATCTTGCCCATCCGGGGCAAGATCCTGAACGTCGAACGTGCCCGCATCGACAAGATGCTCAAGAACGCGGAGATCCAGGCGCTGATCTCGGCGATCGGGGCGGGCCTGGCGGACGAATTCGACGTCGCCAAGATCCGGTACCACAAGGTCATCATCCTGGCGGACGCCGACGTCGACGGATCGCACATCCGCACGCTGCTGCTCACGTTCTTCTTCCGACAGATGAAGCCACTGGTGGAGGGAGGCTTCGTCTACGTGGCGCAGCCGCCGCTGTACTCCACGCTCGTGGGCAAGGAAAAGTCCTACCTGAAAGACGACGTCGCCAAGGCCGCCTTCCTGGCCGAGCATCCCGACCACAAAGCGGAATTCCAGCGCTTGAAGGGTCTCGGGGAGATGAACTTCGAGGAGCTGCGCGACACCACCATGGACCCGGCGCGCCGGTCGCTCCTGCAGATCGGCGTGGAGCAGGCGGCGCTCGCCGACGAGGTCTGTTCGGTCCTCATGGGCGACGACGTCGAGATGCGCCGGCACTTCATCCAGACAAACGCCAAGGACGTGCGTTTCCTCGACATCTGAGGACGCGGACGTCGAGCACGGCATCGGCGAACCGAGGGACGTAGGACATGCCAAAACGCGGCGGGCGAGGCGGGCGAGGCGATGGGGGCGCCGACGCCGGCATCGCCGATGTGATCCCGGCGGTCATCGAGCCGATCGAAATCCAGGAGGAGATGGAGCGCTCGTTCCTCGAGTACTCCATGTCCGTCATCGTCTCGCGCGCTCTTCCGGACGTGCGCGACGGACTGAAGCCCGTCCATCGCCGGATCCTCTACTCGATGTACGAGCAGAGCCTCCGCCCCGACCGACCCCGGGCCAAGTGCGCCAAGGCGGTGGGCGAGGTCATGGGGAATTTCCACCCACACGGTGACAGCGCCATCTACGACGCGCTCGCCCGGATGGCCCAGGACTTCAGCCTGCGGCACCTGCTGATCGACGGCCAGGGGAACTTCGGGGGCCGTGGCCCCGAGGAAGGTCCCGCGGCCATGCGGTACACCGAGTGCCGCCTGGCGTCGCTCGCCATGGAGCTCCTCGCCGGCATCGACGAGGAGACCATCGACTTCACGCCGAACTACGACGGCTCGAGCGAGGAGCCCGTCGTCCTGCCGGCGCGCTTCCCGAACCTGCTCGTCAACGGGTCCCAGGGCATCGCCGTCGGCATGGCGACGAACATCCCGCCCCACAACCTGGGCGAGGTGGTCGACGCCACCATCCATCTCCTCGAGCACACCGAGGCGACCCCCGACGAACTGATGCAGTTCGTGAAGGGCCCCGACTTCCCCACGGGCGCGCAGATCCTGGGACGGCAGGGGATCCTCGACGCGTATCGCACCGGCAAGGGCTCGATCAAGATGCGCGCCGACGTCGAAGTCGAAGAAGGTCGGGGCGGCGTCCAGCGCATCGTCGTCGGGGACATTCCGTTCCAGACGTCGGTCGAGGTCATCGAGCAGAAGATCGGCGAGCTCGCCAACGCCGGCGTGCTCGAGGGCATCTCCGACGTCCAGAACGACTCCGCCGGCAAGAAGCCGCGCCTCGTCATCACGCTGAAGCGTGACGCGAACGCCAACGTGGTGCTGAACAACCTGTACAAGCACACGCCGCTGCAGACCAACTTCGCCGTCAACATGGTGGCACTCGTCGATGGCGTGCCCCGCACCCTCAACCTCGCCCAAGCGCTCGGGCATTACGTCGACCACCAGATCGAAGTGGTCACGCGGCGCTCGGACTTCCGTCTGCGCAAGGCGCGCGACCGGGCCCACATCGTCGAGGGGCTCCTCAAGGCGATCGACATGCTCGACGCCGTCATCCAGACCATCCGCGCGTCCGAGGACCGAGCCGCGGCGCGCGCCGCGTTGACGGCTGAGCCCTTCTCGTTCACCGAGGTGCAGGCCGAGCACATCCTCGACATGACCCTCGGCCGGCTGACCCGATTGGGTCGGACCAACCTCGAAGAGGAGATGGAGGAGCTCGGCCGGACGATCGCCGAGCTGGAGGCCATCCTCGGCGACCCCGCCAGGCTCCGGGGCGTCATCGCGGACGAGCTCGGGGAGATCAGGTCCCGGTACGCCGACGACCGCCGCACCGAGATCACCCACGACCCGGGCGAGCCGATGCTCGAGGACCTCATCAACGACGAGGAGATCGTGGTCACCATGACCCGCGCCGGCTACATCAAGGCGGTGGCGGTGACGTCGTTCCGAACCCAAGGGCGCGGCGGGCGCGGCGTCCAGGGCGCCCGGCTGAAGGAGGAAGACCTCATCGCGAACGTGGTGCACACGTCGACCCACTCCTTCCTGCTGCTCTTCTCCAACCGCGGGCGCGTCTACCGCCTGCGGGCGCACGAGGTGCCCATGAAGGAGCGGACCGCGCGGGGGACGGCTGTGGTGAACCTGCTCCCGCTGGCGCCCGGAGAGACGATCCAGGCCATCGTGGCCACACGTGACTTCGATTCGGGTGGCTACCTCCTCTTCGCCACCAAGGCCGGGCAGGTGAAGAAGACGGCGTTCTCGGAGTACGACAAGTCCCGTCGTGAGGGGTTCATCGCCATCGCCCTGCGCGACGGCGACGAGCTCGTGCGGGTGGTGGCGACCTCGGGCGAAGAA
>DATGKD010000146.1:0-15008 GCA_035294855.1 Acidimicrobiales bacterium | reverse complement strand
GGGGTGATGAGCGCGGACGGCCCGAAGGTGGACGGCCGGGCGCGCCCACCACTCCGGGTGCCGGCGGTGTCCGAACTGTCGGTGGTGCCGGGGGTGCCGGCGGTTTCGGCGGTCACGTGTCGGCCCACACGTCGGGGCCCGCCGCGCCCGTCACCACGCCATCGCACAGCGCCCCGACCGGAATCGAACGGTCGACGTGCACGACCCCGTCGATCTCGGGCGCTTCGCGGTGCGAGCGCGCCACGCCGGGCTCGTCGACAAGGACGGTGAGCCGCTCGCCCACGAGCGCGGCGCGCCGTTCGGCGGTGATGGTGTCCTGGAGCTCCGCGCACTCCCGCAGCCGTTCGAGGGCGAGCTCCTCGGGGACGGCGTCGGGAAGGCCTGCCGCGTACGTGCCCGGCTCGCACGACCACGTAAAGAACCCACCCCAGTCCAGCTGCGCCTCGGCGACGAATGCGAGGAGCTCGTCGTGGTCGGCTTCGGTCTCGCCCGGGTACCCGACGATGAACGACGACCGCAGCGCGGCGTCCGGCGCCGTGGCGCGGATCCTCGCGATGCGCTCCAAGAAGCGGGCGCCGTCGCCCCACCGCCTCATCCGCCGCACCAAGCCCCGGGCCACGTGCTGCAACGACAGGTCGAAGTACGGCACGCCCGTGTGCACGATCGTCTCGATGAGCCGGTCGTCGAGCGACGACGGGTACAGGTACAGAAGGCGCACGCGCGGCACGCGCTCGGCGACCGCGCCCACGAGCGTGACGATCGGGCGCTCACCCCCGCCGGCAACGGCGCCCCGGTCCGGCGCGCTGCGGTCGAGCCCATACGAGGCGAGGTCCTGAGCGACGAGGACCACCTCCTGCACACTGTCGCCGAGCGCCTCGACCTCGTCGAGCACCGCCGCCACCGGGCGGGACCGCTGGGGGCCGCGAAACGACGGGATGGCGCAGAACCCGCACCGCCGGTCGCACCCCTCGGCCACCTTGACGTACGCCCAGGGCGCACCCGCCGCGGGACGAGGCAGGTTCAGGAGGTCGAACGAGGGGGGAGCCTCGCCGTCACGGGCAACGTCGGTGAGGGGACTGTGTCCTTGTTGGACCCGCACCGTGGGTCCCAGGGTGACCGGCACCCCGAACCCCGCCACCAGGTCGACCTCGGGCAGTGTGGCGGCGAGCTCGTCGCCGTAGCGCTCCGCCAGGCACCCGGTCACCACCAGGCGCGCCCCGCGCCGGCGCGTCGCCGCCAGCTCCAAGATGGTGTCCACCGACTCCTGGCGGGCCGCCTCGATGAAGGCGCAGGTGTTCACGACCACGAGGTCGGCGTCGGCCGGCGAGCGCGCGGGCGCGTACCCCTCGGCGCGGATCGTCCCCTCGAGCTTGTCGGAGTCGACGCGATTCTTCGGGCAGCCCAGGGTCTCGAGCCAGTAATGCTCGGCCACCTGGACAATCTACCGGGGTGTCGTCGCACCCCCGGTGGAGCGGAGAGGGAGGGATTTGAACCCTCGGACCCAGTCTCCCAGGTCAACTCATTAGCAGTGAGTCCGATTCGGCCGCTCTCGCACCTCTCCGGAAGTCGCATTCTGACACGGGAAGGAAATCCGTCTCTCGCTGTCGAATCCGGGTTCGCCCGTTCGACGCCTTGGCAGAGTGGGACGAAAGGCGCCCCACCGAGAGAGCGGGGGACGACGCCCCGCCTGAAGACAAGGAGAGATTGACGTGCGTTTCCTGGGATACACCCTGGCCGACGAGTCCACGCTGCCGACCGAGCCTCCCCCGCCCGAGCTGTACGAGCGGATGGGGAGCTTCGTGGAAGAAGCCGTCAAAGCCGGCGTCATCGTCGCCACGGGCGGCATCGAGCCGACAGCTGCCGGCGCCAAGATCAGCTTGAAAGACGGCGAGTTCACCGTCGTCGACGGCCCCTTCGTGGAGGCGAAGGAGCTCGTCGGCGGCTGGGCCCTCATGGAGTGCCGGGACCTGGCGGAGGCCGTGGAATGGTCGAAGCGGTTTCTCGGCGTGCTCGGGGAGGGCGAGGTCCGCGTGCGGCCCGTTTCGGGCTGAGGAGCACCGCTCGTCCCGAGCCGGCGGTTCCCGCCCGTCTCCGGCTGAGGAGTTCCGGCGCGGTGGTTGAATCGGCGGGGTGTCGCTCGCCGATTCGACCACCGCCGTCGAGACCGTCTTCCGGATGGAATTCCCGCGCGTGGTCGCCGCTTTGGCTCGGCTGGCGAACGACCTGGACCTCGCCGAGGAGCTGGCGCAGGAGGCCCTCGTCGACGCGTTGCGCCAATGGCCGCGCGACGGCGTCCCGGCCAACCCCGGCGCCTGGCTGACGTCGGTGGGCAAGCGCAAGGCGATCGACCGCTTCCGGCGCGATCGCACGCTGGCCGACAAGTACTCCCAGCTGGCGCGGACCCTGGAGCGCGCCGGTGCCCACGGGGCGGAGCCGTCCGCACTCGACGACGACGTCATGGACGACGACCGCCTGCGCCTCATCTTCGTCGCCTGCCACCCCCTGCTGCCGCTCGCCTCACGCGTCGCCCTCACCCTCCGCGTCGTGGGCGGCCTGACCACCGCGGAGATCGCCCGCGCCTATGTCGTGCCCGAGCCGACGATCGGCCAGCGCATCGTCCGGGCCAAGCGACAGATCGCCAGGGCGGCCGTCCCGTTCGAGGTTCCCGTCGGCCCCGAGCGCGCCGCGCGGCTCGAATCGGTGCTCGAGGTCGTCTACCTGATCTTCAACGAGGGCTACTCGGCCACCGCGGGCGAGGACTGGCTGCGACCCGAGCTCTGTGCCGAGGCGCTCCGCCTCGGGCGCATCCTCGCGGCGATGTCCCCCGACGACGCCGAGGTGCACGGCCTCGTGGCGCTGATGGAGTTCAACGCGTCGCGCGTGCGGGCCCGGATCGGGCCCGACGGCGCGGTCGTGGTCCTCGCCGACCAGGACCGGCGCAGGTGGGACCGGCTCCTCATCGGCCGGGGGGAAGCGGCCCTGCGCCGTGCCGACGAGCTGTCGCCGACGCGCGGGCCGTACACACTGCAGGCGGCGATCGCCGCATGCCACGCGCGCTCGTTCCGTCCCGACGAGACCGACTGGCCCGAGGTGGTGGCCCTCTACGATCTGCTCGCCTCGGCGACGCCGTCGCCCATCGTCGAGCTGAACCGCGCCGTGGCGGTGTCGATGGCGACCGGTCCGGCCACCGCGCTGCCGCTCGTCGAGCAGCTCTCCGAGCTCGGCGTGCTCGATCGCTACCACCTGCTGCACGCGGTGCACGGTGACCTGCTCGACAAGCTGGGACGGCACGCCGAAGCGGCCGCCGCTTTCCGACGCGCCGCCGACCTGGCGCAGAACGCCCCCGAACGCCATCTGATGCTGCGGCGCGCCGAGCTAGCGGGAGGCGAAGCGGACGACGGTGACCGGGTCGGATAGGACGGCCGCCACACGCCACGTCGCCCCGGCGTCATCGGACAGGTACACGTGGTCTTCGAATCCGAGGGCCACGCGGCCACCGTGCGCGTCGAGGTGACCGGAGTCGACGTTGCCTTCGAACCGGTGCGGCAGGCCGGCCTCGCACCGGACGAAGCGCGATCCGAGCGAGCACCGGTAGGCGGCGCCCCGCGTGGTGAACGGGCCGTCGGAGGCGGACACGAATGCCATGCCGCCGTCCAGGGCCACCGCGCGGAGGTACGACGCGTGGAGCCCGTCGGTCGTCCACGACCACGACGCGCCGTCGTCCCCGGACCAACCGAACCCGACGGCGGCCGCCACCGCCACCCGTCCGGCTGGGCCGGTGCGCACTTCGTGCACGTCGGCCTCGGGCTCGATCGCCCGGTGCCATGTCTCCCCGGCGTCCTCGGACCACCACACCCCACCCACGTGCACATTCACCCACCACCGCCGACGGCCGGCGGCCATCGTGCGCGTGTCCGGTGTGGGGTTGGCGGGGTTCTCCCAGGCGTCACGGCCCGGCACGTCTTCGAACGCGCCGACGCCGCGCCGCTTGCCGCCAGGGCCGACCGTCAGGAGCCGGGCCCCGGTGCGGCCCACCACCACCGTGCCGTCGGCGAGCACGGCCAGACTCTGGCCGTCGGGCTCGGGCAGGTCGCCGACCGGCCCCACCTCGCACGTGCCGCCGTCGAGCCGCACGACGTTCTGGCGGTCGAGGAGCACGTACCAGGCGTCGGGCCCCGGCGACAGCGCGGTGACGGCCCGACCGTCGACGAACTTCTCCCCGGACTCGAGGTCCTCGAGACCACGACTCGTGCCGACCAACAGCATGCGTCACCTCCGACGCGCAACGTACCGCCGTCGCGGGAATCTTTCTCGGGCCCGGCGTCCGCGGCCACGTACCTCGCCGCCCCTGACGGCGCGCCCGTGTACCTCAGTGCTCCCTGGCCCCGAGCCGGATGAACAGTGTGAGCGCCACCACCACGGCGGCGATGGCGACCCCGAGATACAAGACGTCGCGTCCGCCTTCGAAGTCCACTACCTTGTCCACGAAGCTGACCGAGGCGACGAGGACGATCATCGAGATCACCCTGACCTTCAAGTCGTTGAGGTCGCGCATGACCAGCCACCGCGGAAGCAGCGGCGTCTGGTGGGCGTCGTCATCGGGGCGCGCCACGAAGAGCTCGTAGAAGCCGAACGCCGCGATGAGCAGCGTGGCGCCCACGAGAAGGATGTCGATCACCACGACGAAATAGCCGATGTTGCGGCCGATCGGAAATGGGTGGTCGACGATGCGGCGCGTGGAGTCGACAAAGAGGGCGACGGCGTAGACGAACGCCCCGAGCGCAGCCAGGGCGAGCACCGCGACGGGCAGGGCAGCCACATACCGAGTGGCCGCCAGGTAGGGGGCGGTCCGCTCGGCGCCATCGGACCTGCCGTGTCGGCCCGGCGGCCTTTCCGGCGGCCTTTCCGGCTGCCCGTCGGGCTGCTCGTCGGATTGCCTGTCCGGCTCGTCCTGCACCACGCCACCACGTAACCACGTGACGTGCGTCGCCGTCAGGCGCCTCCTCCGCCGGGCGAGCCGGCGAAAGCTTCGACGACAACAAGCCCCGTCTCGTCTTCGTCCTCGCGGTAGTGGTACTTGCCGCCCCGCAGCCACGAGGCACCCGCCGCCACGAGGCACGCCACGATGGCGAAGTCGAACGCGGTGTGCAGGCCGTCGGCGAACGGCGCGGAGATCAGTGAGGGGAAGAAGCTGCGCCCGTCGAGGACGGCCAGTTGGTGCGCGGGCAGGTGCGCGGCCACCGACGCGCCCACGAGGTGCTGCACGGGGTCATAGCCGAGGAAGGCGGCGAAGAGCGTGGACACCGGCGGGAGATGCGCGGCGCGCGTCGCGGCGGCGGCAGGCACGCCGTGGGCCACGAGGCCGTGATAGAGGGTCGCCGGCAGCCTCGAGGACAGCCCCACGATCATGAGCGTGAAGAAGATCCCGATCGACAGCACCTGCGCGGCGTTCTGGAAGGTGGCGTTCATCCCCGATCCGGCGCCGCGGTGCTGCGGTGGCAGCGCGTTCATCACCCCGGCGCGGTTGGGCGCCGCGAACGCGCCCATGGCGAGGCCGTTCAGCAGGAGGATCCCGCCGAACACCGGATACGAAAAGTCGATGGGTAGCCGTTCGAGCAGCACGAACGAGACGGCCGCCGCCACCATGCCGCCCGATGCGAACGGGCGCGAGCCGAAGCGGTCCGACAGGTAGCCCGACACCGGCCCGGCGAGCAGGAAGCCCGCCGTCAAGGGCAGCATGTAGATGCCGGCCCACAACGGCGTCCGCTCGAAGCTGTAGCCGTGCCGGGGCAGCCAGATGCCCTGCAACCAGATGATCAGCATGAACATGAGGCCGCCCCGGCCGATGCTGGCGAGCAACGACGACAGGCTGCCGGCGGTGAAGGCCCGGATCCGGAACAGCTGCAGCCGGAACATCGGCTCGGGCACCTTGTGCTCGACGACCGAGAACGCCACGAGGAGTGCAACCCCGCCACCCAGGCACCCGAGCACGAACGGGCTCGTCCACCCCATGGTGGACGAGCCGTGGGGCTGGATGCCGTAGGTGATGCCCACCATGACCCCGACGAGGCCCAACGCAAAGGTGATGTTGCCGGGCCAGTCGAGCCGGGCCCGCGCCCGACGCGGGACCTCGCGCAACATGCGGTACGCCCATACCGTCCCGAACAGCCCGAACGGCACCGAGACGAGGAAGACGAGCCTCCACTGCACGGGGGCGAGTACCCCGCCCAGCACGAGGCCGATGAACGACCCGCTGATGCCGGCCACCTGGTTGATGCCGAGCGCCATCCCCCGCTGATCCTCGGGAAACGCGTCGGTGAGGATGGCCGCCGAGTTGGCGATGAGGAGAGCGGCGCCGACGCCCTGGAAGACGCGCATGACGACCAGCCACAGCGCGGCAGCCGTGCCGCTCATCCAGGTGACGGTGAGCAACAGCGAGAAGAACGTGTAGACCGCGAAGCCGAGGTTGTACATGCGGACCCGGCCGTACATGTCCCCCAGTCGACCCAGGCTCACGACCAGCACGCTCGTGACGACCATGAAGCTCAGGATCAACCACAGCAGGTAGAAGCTGTTGCCGGGCGCCAGGGGGTCGATGCGGATTCCCCGGAAGATGGCGGGCAGCGCGATCAGCACGATCGACAAGTCGATCGTCGCCATGAGCACCCCCAGCGTCGTGTTCGACAGGACGACCCACTTGTACCGGTCGTCGCCGGCCGGACCCGCTCCGTCGCCGATCGTCGTCGTCGCCGGGGGGTGGCCCGCGGCACGGGCGCCGCGGCGCGCCGCGGCGGGTGCGGCATCCGTCTCGGTGCGGGGGGGTCGACGCGGCGTGACCGTCCGAACGTACCCGGCGAGGACACGACCGCACCGATCGCGCTCGGCGGGCGCCGGACTGCCGCCTACGCTTCTGCCTTCGCGGGGTCTCCACCGCCGACGCGAGCGAACATGCGACGCACCGGCCCAAACCAGGGGGCACCATGGTCCACGACACCACCGCAAGAGCGCACGCCGACGGTCAAGGGATCGTCGGCGCGCGCGGCCTCGGACGCAGGTTCGGCACCGGCGGCGCCGAGGTGGTCGCGCTGTCGGACGTGAGCGTCGAGTTCGAGACGACACGGTTCGCCGCCATCATGGGCCCGTCTGGCTCGGGCAAGTCGACACTGATGCACCTGCTGGCCGGCCTCGACCGTCCCACGTCCGGCTCGGTCCACCTCGCCGGTGTGGACCTCGGCGGTCTCGACGATGCTGCACTCACCCGGCTGCGACGCGACAAGGTGGGTTTCGTCTTCCAGTCGTTCAACCTCCTGCCGACGCTGACCGCCGAGGAGAACATCCTGCTGCCGTTGTCGATCGCCGGACGCCGTCCTGACCGGCCGTGGTTCGACGAGTTGACGAAGGCGGTGAGCATCGCCGACCGGCTCCGTCACCGGCCCGCCGAGCTGTCCGGCGGCCAGCAGCAGCGCGTGGCGATCGCCCGGGCCCTCGCCAGTCGCCCGGCGGTGGTGTTCGCCGACGAGCCCACCGGCAACCTCGACTCCCGGGCTTCGGGCGAGGTGCTCGACCTGCTCCGCCTGGCGGTGGACTCCTTCGGTCAGACCGTGGTCATGGTGACCCACGACGCCCACGCCGCGTCGTTCGCCGACCGGCTGGTCGTCTTGGGCGACGGCCGCATCGTCCACGACGGAGACGCCCCCTCCACCGACACCATCCTCGATCTCATGAAGGCGCTCAGCTGATGGCACGCGTCCTGTGGCGCGGCATCGTCGCCCGCAAGGTGCGCGTCCTGCTCACCGTGATCGCCATCACGCTGGGCGTCACGCTGATGGCCGGGACCTACGTGCTCACCGACACCATCAACGCTTCGTTCGCGGGGATCTTCAAGGTCGCCAACCAGGGCAACGCCGTCGTCGTGACCCCGCACGCCGTCCTGGGCACCAACAACCAGGCGCAGACCTCACCCATCACCGACGCCATGCTGGCCAGGGTCCGGGCCGTGCCCGGCGTGCAGAAAGCCGCCACCGGCATCTTCCAGCTCGGCGTCTTGTTCGACGCCTCGGGCAAGCGGCTCAACACGCGCGCGCCCAGCTTCGTGTCGGCGCTCGAGCCCGCGCCCTTCGAGTCGTTCGACGTCCTGCGGGGGAAGTTCCCCAGCCGGCCGGGGACGCTCGCCCTGGACCAGGCCACCTCCGACCGCTACCACCTGCGCGTCGGCGACGTCCTCAAGGTGGCGGGATCGGGCGCCACCGTGCAGGACAGGATCGTCGGGATCGTCACCTTCGCCGGGGCCGTCTCCTTCGGCGGCGCCGGGGCCGTCGTCATGACGCCGCCCGAGGCCCAGCAGGTGACGGGCGAAGCCGGCCGGTTCGACGAGATCGACGTGGCCGCCACGCCCGGCGTCACCCCGTCGCAGCTGGCGGCGCGCATCCGCGCCGCCCTCCCACGGCGCGTCGACGTGCGCACCGGGACGCAGCAGGCGGCCAAGAGCAGCTCGGACCTGGCGTCGAACCTGGGATTCCTGCAGACGTTCCTTCTCGTCTTCGCCTACGTGGCGCTCTTCGTCGGCGCGTTCATCATCTTCAACACGTTCTCGATCACGGTCGCGCAGCGGGCCCGGGAGTTCGGACTGCTGCGCACCCTGGGCGCCTCCCGACGTCAGGTCCTGGGCTCGGTGGTGGGCGAGAGCCTCCTGCTCGGCGTCACGGGCTCCCTCCTCGGGCTCGGGCTCGGCCTGGTGGCGGCCCCGGGTCTCGACCAGCTCTTGAAGAGCTTCGGCGCGGATCTCCCGGACCGGGGCACGGTGCTCGAGACCCGCACCGTGATCGTGTCGGTGTTGGTGGGCACGCTCGTCACGCTCGTCGCCGGGCTCGCCCCCGCCTTGCGGGCCACGCGCGTCCCCCCCGTGGCCGCGCTGCGCGAGGGGGTGGAGATCGAAGGAGGTCGGCTCAGCCGCTACGCGTTGCCCGTCACGTTCGTCGCCCTCGCCGCCGGCATCGCTCTCATCGTGAGCGGCCTGATCGGCGCGAGCGGCGCGCTCCTCCTCGGCATCGGCGCGCTGCTCGTGTTCGTCGCCGTGGCCGCCCTCAGCCCGCGGTTCGTCCCTGCCCTCGCCGGCTGGCTGTCGGTGCTCGTGGTGTGGCGGGGCATCACCGGGCGGCTGGCGCGCGACAACGCCCAGCGCCAGCCGGGGCGCACCGCGGTCACCGCCGCGGCCCTCATGATCGGCTTGGCGCTCGTCACGTTCGTGTCGGTCGTGGCGGCGGGCACGAAGGCGAGCATCGATCGTGCCGTGGACGCGTCGTTCGCCGGCAACCTGATCGTGCAGAACAGCCAGACCGCGTCGAACCAGGGGATCCCGGCGGCCCTCGTGCCGGCACTCGGCCGGGTGCCGGGGGTCCGCACGGTCGCACCGGTGTCCTTCTCCGAGGCTCACGTGACCAACGTTTCAGGAACGCCGGCGGTGACCGGCATCGACCCGGCGTCGTTCAACGCCGTCTACAAGGTGACATGGAATTCCGGGTCCGCCCGCTCGGTCACCGACCTCGGTTCGACCGGCGTGGTGCTGACACAGCGCTACGCCTCCGACAACAACTTCCGGATCGGCTCGCGTCTCGGGGTCCTCACGCCGACGGGGACGAAGTTGCACCTCGTCGTCACCGGCATCGCCACCGACAACGCCCGCCTCCTCGGAACGCTCACGGTCAACCGCTCCTTGGCGCAGTCCGCGTTCGGCCAGCGCGACGATGCCGTCGACTTCCTCGCCTTCGCCCCCGGCGTCACCAATGCCCAGGTCCAGCCGGTGGTGAACCGTCTCCTTCGGACGCGGTTCCCGCAGGCCGAGTCCCAGACCGCCGCGCAGTTCAAGAAGAGCCAGGCGCAGCAGGTGAACACCCTGCTCGGGCTCATCTATGCGCTGCTCACACTGGCCGTCGTGGTCTCGCTCTTCGGCATCGTGAACACCTTGATCCTGTCGATCTACGAGCGCACCCGCGAGCTCGGGATGCTGCGCGCCGTCGGCACCAGCCGACGCCAGGTCCGGCAGATGATCCGCTACGAGTCGTTGATCACCGCGCTGATCGGCGCCGTCATCGGCCTCGTGGTGGGGATCCTCTTCGCCGTGGTCATCACCCGCCCGTTGGCATCGTCGGGTTTCGTCCTGTCGATTCCGGTCGGCACGTTGGTGTCGCTCGTCGTGCTGGCGGGTCTGGCGGGCGTCGCCGCCGCGGCCCTGCCGGCGCGCCGCGCCGCGCGCCTGAACGTCCTCGAGGCGATCGCGCTGCAGTAGGACTCGGGCGCCGCTTTGCGAGCGAGGCTCGAGCGTCAGGCTTCCTGGGTCACGAGCTCAGCGGGCGCCACCGCTGACGTCTCGCGCCCCGGCAGCCGTTGCAGGCCGACCAGCGCCACCACGGCGCCGACGGCGGCGAGCACGGCGCCGCCCCAGAAGGCGATCGAGAAGCCGTGCGTCAATGCCGCCTGCGTCAGATGCGCGGTGCGCGCGTTGGCGATGGTGAACCGCGTGATGGCCGACACCGCGATCGTCGACAGCACCGCGACGCCGAGCGCCCCACCCACCTGTTGGGTCGTGTTGATGAGGCCCGACGCGACGCCGGCGTCCTCCGCCGCCACGCCGCTCACGGCACCGATCGTCACCGGCACGAACGACAGCCCGAGGCCCACGCCCGCCAGGATGAAGCCCGGCAAGAGTGTCCCCACGTAGCTGCCGTGGACGCCGATCTGGCTGAAATAGACGAGGCCACCGGCGGCGAAGAGCATCCCGGTCACGAGGACGGCACGCACCCCGACGGCCCGAACGAGGACCTCGGCCATGCTGGCGGCCACGATGATCGCCCCCGCGATGCTCAGGTAGCCGATGCCCGTCTTGAGCGCCGAGTACCCGAGCACCTGCTGCAAGTACAGCGACAGGAAATAGAACATGGAGAAGATCGACGCGCCCAGGATGAGCGCCACGACGTTCGATCCCGACAGGCTCCGGTTCCCGAAGATCGACAGGGGCACGAGCGGCCGGCGACTGCGCACCTCGAAAGCGAGGAACGCGACCATGAGGACGGCGGACGCCACCAGGATCCCGATGGTCTTGGCCGACGACCAGCCCCACGTGTCGCTCTGGACGAGCGCGAGGACGAGCAGCACGAGGCTGCCGGTGACCGTCAGCGCGCCGGGGATGTCGAAGCCTCCCACCCGCTTCTCGGGACGCGACGGTGCCACCACGAGGTAGCTCGCCAGCACGACGAGGGCACCGATGGGCACGTTGACGAAGAAGATCCACGACCACCCGACCTCCTGGGTGAGGATCCCGCCGAGGAGGACGCCGAAGGCTCCTCCCGCCCCGGCGATGGCTCCCCACACGCTGAGGGCGGTGTTGCGCTCCCGGCCCTCGTCGAACGTGACGGTCAGGATCGACAGGGCGGCCGGCGAGGCGATCGCCGCGCCCAGTCCCTGCACGGCGCGGGACGCCACCAGCCAGCCGGAGCTCGTCGCCAATCCGCAGAAGAGCGAGGCGACGGAGAACAGCACCACCCCGGTGACGAACACCCGCCGTCGACCCAGCCGGTCCGCGACCCGTCCGCCCAGCATGAGGAATCCGCCGAAGACGAGCGTGTAGGCGTTCAGCACCCACAGCAGGTTTCGTTCGGCGAAGCGCAGGTGCCGCTGGATGGACGGCAGCGCGACGTTGATGATCGAGACGTCGAGCACCACCATGAACTGGGCCGCGCAGATGACGACCAGCGCGAGCCACTTGCGCGATGTCGACGCCGACTCCCTCGGTTCGACCCTACCGACCATGAGACGATCTCCCTTCTGGTGCGTCGTTCCACGGGCGGCTGTCGGCGCCCTCCGCATAGGACGACGAACCGCAGGAGGGAAATCGACATTCCCGGCGGGGCGGATTCGCCGGGCGCTCCTCGTCACGCGGGGCGAGCGTGTCAGCCACCCGGTCCGGAACCGCCCTTCGCGCGGGCGCCGACGACCGCTTTCGGCCAGGACCGGGGGGCGCCCACCCCCGAGTCCAGGGAGTTGACGATCTGCTCGAAGCGGGCGTACCGCCGCTTCAGATCGGAGAGGTCCTCCGGGACCACGATGGACTCGACCGACGCTCGCAGGACCATGTCCGCCTCCCGCCGCAGCACCTGCCGCTGCTCGGCGGAGATGGTGTATTCCGCCACGTTCGCCAGGGCGTCCATCAGCCTGATGAGGACGGCCGGCATGCCCCGGGCCGCCTGGCGGACCTTGTCGACCGCCCGGTTCACCATCCGGGCGTAGCTCGGATCGGGCTCGATGAGCCTGATCACCCCGGCTCGGTCACGGTAGACGCCCTCGACGAAGTGCCGTCCCGAGATGTTGGACAGCCCGTCAGACAGCCAGTCGATGCAGGTGAGCGCGGTGAAGGTGTCGTTCACCGCCGGCGACAGTGCCCGGATGGCGATCTCGACCAACTGGTCGATGGGGAACACCGGATCCTGCGCCAGCGTGCGTTGCGGACCGGTGATGTGCGCGCTCGCCAAGGCGCTTCGGACTTCCTCGGCACGCGCCGCCGGCCACACCCAGGCGAGCGGCCGACCGGCGAGGACGAAGTGTCCCGGCCGGTTGACGAGGCGGATGACGGTGTCGGTTCCCTCGGCGATGGCGAGCAGCTGGGCGTAGCCGACGAACTGGAGGTAGCCGCTGCGGGTGGCCGGGATGATGAGGCCCTCGGTGTCGAGGAGGTCGGACAACTCGGCGACGGTGGGCCCACGCTCGTCCGACGCCGCGGCACCCGTCGTCACCCGCGAGAGGGGCTCGGGGAGTGTCTCGTCGATGGCACGCCCCAGATCGCCCGCGATCGTGGCGATGACCTCGGGCAGCTGGATCGTCACCGCGATGTGATGGATGAAGTAGATGAGGAACGCGATGTCGAGGAACATGAGGAACTCGGCGATCGTGATGCTGATATGGGGCACGAAAGCCGGGTGCCCGTGGCTCCCCTCGGTGATCGACCCCAGCGCCAGCACGGCGTACACGAACGACGCCACGAAGACCCCGAGCGTCACCTGGGTGCCCAGGTCCCGGATGAACGTCCGCAGCATGCGCGGCCCGAACTGCTGCGATGCGAGCGTCAATGCCAGGATCGTGATGGAGAAGACGACGCCGACGACGGTGATCACGGCCGCGGCGATGCCGATGAGGACGGCACGACCGGCGTCGGCACTGCCGGTCCTGATCCACGACGGGAGGTCGAGCGAGCCCCGGTACACCGCCTGGTCGAGCTCGTAGGTGGTCACGAAGAGGACCACCGCGGCCACCACGCACACGATGGGGACGAGCCACAGCGTCGTGCGGAGCGCCTCGCGCCTCCATCCCGGGAGGCGCGGGCGCCGCACCCGTCCACCCGGCGATGGCTCGAGCCGCGATGGCGGCCTCGCGACGAGGCGTTCGGCCATCGCCTACCGGCGCGCCGTCCACGCGACGTGCCACATCGGGCCGTTTGCGGGCCTGTGATCTGCGTGAGACATGCGGCACCAATCGCTCGGTGGATCGATGGATCGATGCCGACCAGACTTCCCGGCGCGCCGAGCGACGATGCTATCCGAGGAAGCTCGTTCGCCCGGCCGGGTGCGGGTCAGGAGGCATGGGTGGACGGGGAGACCGAGGCTCGCCTGCGCGAGGTCATCGAAGCGATCCCGGTGGGCGAAGTGCGCAGCTACGGCGAGGTGGCCGCGCTGGCCGGGGTCCGCTCGGCCCGCCTCGTCGGTCGCTACCTGGCGGAGACACCCGCCGCCGTGCCGTGGCACCGGGTGGTGCGCGCCGACCGGACGTTCGCGCCGCACATCGCCACGCGCCAGGCCCGGCTGTTGCGCGCCGAGGGCGTGCGCGTGCGAAACGGGCGCGTGGTGGCTCGATGACAGGGGATCGTCCCGGCGCCGATATCCGTGTCGCGAGGCACGACGAGTACGAGGCGCTCCGTGCCATCGAGCGCGCGTCCGAGCAGCTCTTCTTGGACATCGGCATCGGCCCGTTCTCCGAGTCCGAGGAGGAGAACCACCTCGAGCGGGCGGCGGTGGTCTTCGTCTCCGGAGAACCGCCCGTCGGCTTCGCTTGCGTCGAGGTCGTCGACGGTGACGCCCACCTGTGGCAGCTGTCGGTCCTCCCCCAGGCCGGCAGGCAAGGTCGGGGGACGGCGCTCGTCGGTGCGGTGTGCCGGTGGGCCGCATCGCAGGGTCTGGCGGGCGTGACCCTCACGACATTCGCGGACGTGGCCTGGAACGGGCCCTTCTACGCGCGTCTCGGATTCGCCGTGGTGGACTCGCCGTCGTCGGGCCTGGCCGCCATCCGGGCACACGAGAAGGAGATCGGCGACGACGCCTTCGGGCCCCGGGTCGCGATGCGCAAGCCCGTCGCCTGAGGTCAGGTCGTGACGACGTGGTCCACGTCAGGCCACCGGGCGGACCGGTTGGCCGCTGGCGGGAGTCGCCCCCGCGGCGGGAGCCTCGGCCAGCGGGCGGTCGCGACGTGAGACGTTGGTCGTGAGACAGGTGGCGGAACTTGCGTGCGTGACCGGAGCCCGCCGGCCGGGAGGGGGCGAACACTTGTTCGACTAAGGTGGCTGCGGTGCCCAGTACGTCACGGGCCACGATCCTCCACGTCGACCTCGACGCCTTCTACGCGTCGGTGGAGCAACTGCTCGACCCCTCCCTCGCCGGGCGACCGATCGCCGTGGGGGGTGGTGTGGTGCTCGCAGCGTCCTACGAAGCCCGGGCCTACGGCGTCCGAGCAGGGATGGTCGGATGGACGGCGCGGCGGCTGTGTCCGGGACTGCGGTTCGTGGGTGGGCACTTCGACGCGTACCGGCGCCTGGGCGACCAGGTGATGGACGTCCTGCGCGACTTCACGCCCTCGGTGGAGCGGGTGTCGATCGACGAAGCGTTCATGGACGTGGCCGGCGCGATCCACCTGTTCGGCCCTGCACCGCACATCGCGCACGCCGTCCGCCAACGCGTGCGGGCCGAGAC
>DATGKD010000145.1:0-26142 GCA_035294855.1 Acidimicrobiales bacterium | reverse complement strand
AACTCGGTCTCCGGTTCGGCGCTCGACTTCTGTCTCGTGGTCACGCAGCGCCGAAACGTTCTGGATGCCGACTTGATCGTCGACGGCTCGACTGCTCGCGAATGGCTGTCGATTGCGCAGGCTTTTGCCGGCCCTCCCGGGCCCGGGCGTCCGCCTCGTGCCGGATCGGACGGTCCGACGCGGTCAGTCTGACGTCGACACCGTCGGGACCTCCGACGTGGTCGGCGAGACGGCGTCCGGATCCTCAGCTGGCTCGTCTGGGGAAGCATCTGACTGGTTGACCTGGCGCCGCCAGAGGATCACGAGCACGACGACGCCGACTCCGAACAGGGCGAGGCCGGCGACCTGGACGAGCACCGAGCCGAGGTGCCCGATCTGTCCGAGCCAGAACCGCTCTTCCAGGAATCGTTCGGCGCCCCACAGCGTCATCGTGGCCGCCAGTACGAAGCCCTTCGGTCGCTTGGCGTAGTGACGTTCGATCAAAAGCAAGATGCCGAAGATGATGAAACTGTCGATCGCCTGGAAGACCGGTATCGGGAGCACCTTCAAGTTCGGGTGGTCACCGGCGTAGTAGACGCCGTACCACGCGCTCGTGGGATGGCCCGGATCGCCGCCGCCGTTCACCATGAGCTGAGGGCCCAGAAGACGTCCGATGCCCCATGCGGCGACGAGCACCGGAGCCACCAGATCGAGAGCACGGATCGTGCGCAGTTGAGGGCACCGCCGTCGAGCGAGCAGCACGCCGGTGGGAACCCCGAAGAGCAATCCGCCGAACGACGACAACCCTCCGTGCCACACCTGGAGGACCTCACCGGGGTGCGCTCGGTACATGGACAGGTTGGCGAGGACGTGCAGGGCACGGGCACCGACGATCGACGTCACGACCACCCAGAGGAAGACGCCGGTCAACCACTGCGTCGGATAGCCCGCCTTCTTCAGGCGGCGATCGAAGTAGCGGTAGGCAAACCAGAAGGTGATCGCCAGCCCGATGCCGTAGGTGTGGACCTCGAGGGGCCCGATGTGGAACGCGACGGGTATCGGCTTCATGGCTTCGTTCGCAACGGAATGATCATTCCGGGCGCAGACGAGCGTAGCGCCGAGGTCGAGGGTCCTTCTGTCGTGACCGCCCGCACGGCTCGCTGGACAGGGCGCAGCCCTGTCGGCTCCGGGCACTTGTTAGCGTCCGCGTGTCGGCGTCGCCGCCGACTTGGTCATGGCGCAGGGAGGTCCCGATGGGAACGCTCGATGGGAAGGTGGCGGTCGTCACGGGCGCCGCCTCGGGCATCGGACAGGCCACGGCTCGACGATTCGCCGCCGAGGGGGCCACCGTCGTCGCTGTGGACCTGCAGGCGGACGGCGCCCGGAAGACGGCCGATGAAACCGGCGGTGTGCCGGTGGTGGCAGACGTCGGGCGCGCGTCGGAATGGGACTCGGTGATCGACGCGGCGACGTCGAAGGGCGGGTTGGATATCGCCTACCTGAACGCAGGGGTGACGACTGGACAACCGGACATCACGCAACTCACCGACGAGAGCTACCGGCGGATCATGTCGGTCAACATCGACGGCGTCGTGTTCGGTACGCGCGCCGTCCTTCCCGAGATCGTCAAGCGCGGGGGAGGGGCCGTGGTCGCCACCTCGTCGTTGGCGGGCGTGATCGGCTTTCCCGGTGATCCCGTCTACACCCTCACCAAACACGCCGTCGTCGGATTCGTCCGCTCGTTGGCCCCTCACCTACTCGAGCAGCACGTCACGATCAACGCGATCTGCCCGGGCCTCGTGGATACGCCGCTCATCGACGGCGAGGTACGTGACGCCCTGGCGGGCTCGGGCTTCCCGATGATCGCACCCGAGTCGGTCGCCGAGGCGGTGCTCGGATGTGTCCTCGGCGAGGGAACGGGACAGGCGATCGTCGTGCAAGTCGGACGAGAGCCACTTGCGTTCCGGTTCAGCCGTCCTCCCGGACCCCGGGAGCCGGGTGCGGAAGGGCGGCTCCCGCCCGACTGGCTTGCGGACCCGGGACAGCCGTCTGGGCGCGTCGACCAGCCGTAGAGCGATCCGTCATCGCAGCTCAGCTCGAGCCGGTCAGGGACGGCCGGCCCCTACCAATCCGCTCGTCCAGATGCCCGTGATCTGGATCCTCGTGCCGGTCTCCATGGCTTGGACCATCTCCCCGGGCGCCACGTACATCGTGACGTGCCCGATCGTGCCGCCCTCGTTGTAGAAGAGAAGGTCGCCGGGTTGGAGGTCGGAGAGCGGGACGTGGGTCGTCTCGTTGTACTGGTCCGCGGCGGAATGCGACAGCGCCACCCCCGCCTGGGCCCACGCCCACATGGTGAGGCCTGAACAGTCGAAGCCCGCACCGGGGGTTGCACCGGCCCACACGTACGGGACGCCGATTTGCGATTCCGCGGCGGCGACGGCTCGGGCGCCACCCCCGTTGGGCGCGGCGGGGGCGGCGGCGAGACTGCCCAGAGCAGAGGCACGCTGGGCCGCCAGCCTCGCCTGAAAGGCGGCGGCTTGTGCGGCCGCTTCCGCTGCTTGCTGTTGGGCGACGAGGGTGGCGATCGTGCCCTTCACCTTCGACAAGGTGGCCTGTTGGTTCGTGAGGAGGGTCGTCGCCGCTTGTTTGGCTGTCGCCGCCGACGCGAGAGCGCTCGCCGCCTGTGTGCGCTGACTCTGCAACGCGGCGGTTTGTGCGTCGAGGACCGCCTGGAGCTGCCGCAACCGGTCGATCGAACCGGAGAGGCTGCTGCTCGCCACCTGCTGGTACTCCTGGACCGCGGCCGCCCCGACACCGCTCGGCGCGAAGAACTGTTCGAGGCCGTTGTTGTTGCCGCCAGCGGTGTAGTCCTGGACAGCCTGGCGACGCAGGTCGTCCTGCGCGGTCACCACCTGCGCCTGCGTCTGGGCGATCGTCGCTTGGCTCTGCGCGACCTGTTGGTCGAGCTGTTGGAGCCGAATCTGCGCTTGGTCGTAGCGCTCGGAGAGCGCGGCGAGTTGCTGGCCCTGGGCCTGAATCTGGGATGCCAGCTGCACGGCCTCCGCCCGTGCGTTGGCGAGGTCGTCGGCCGAGGCACGGCCGACGCCTTCGACGACGACGAGCGACGCGGAGCAGGTGAGCGCAGCCACCCACGCGGCACGGAGGGAGCTCCGTTTCCGCCGCCCCGACCTCGCCCTCGGGCCCCCGGCGTCCGTCACAACGGGTTTCGTGTCTATCAACGGCGGATACTGAGAGCAAGCATTCCGCCACTGGACGGCACGACGGCGGTGGATGGCAGGCCGCTGAGGGGAACGCCATCGGCGCAGGTAGCGTCGGGTCGGTATGCATCCGATCGAGCGTCTCCGCTACGTGGCACGGGCGGACTGGGCCCCGCCCGCCCTCCTGGCCTCTGAAGCGGCATGGGCGCTGAGCGAGCTCGCTGGTCACGAACCAGCCGCGGTGCTGCCCGCGTGCCGACGGCTGCTCGATCGTCACCCCGGCTGTGGTCCTTTGTGGTGGGTGGCGGCGTGCATCTTGACCGCCGGTGATCCCGTGGCGGAGGCCGGACGGTGCGCAGATGAGCTCGACGGCGACATGACCCCGGAGCTCCTGGCCGAAGAGCTCGGCGCGGGTCGACGGGTCGTGCGTCACGGTGGCGTTGGCGACGTGGCGTCGGCCGACCTGGTCGTCGTGCAGAGCGTCGCACTCGGTCCGACCGGCATGGTCGTCGACGGCGACGATCTCGGCATGATTCACGCCGCGCGCGCCGTCGAAGTGCCGGTTTGGGTGGAAACGGGCGTCGGACGCGTGCTCCCGCCCCGGCTCTGGGACGCGCTCGCGCGCCGGCTCGACGCGGCGATGTCCCCGGACGGGGTCATGGTTCCCCTGGCCGGCGTGGATCAGGTAGCGGGACCGTCGGGCACCCAGTCGCTGAGGGTTGCGCTCGCTGTGACGGAGTGTCCTGAGCCGCCCGAGCTGTTGGCTCGATGGTGAGCTGCGCCGCTCCGTTGTTGTTCCCATGATCACCAAGTCGATGCCCATCCACCCGATGGGTAGGGTGCGTCCATGGCTCAGAAGCTGAACGTCGCCAACCTCCGGATTTCGTCCAGTGCGTTCGATGCCGGCGGCCGCATCCCCGCTCGCTACACCGGCGACGGAGAGGACGTGTCCCCTCCACTGTCGTGGACGGGCAAACCAGACGGAACCCGAGCACTCGCCGTCGTCGTCCACGACCCAGACGCGCCGCTCGTCGACGGGTTCACCCACTGGGTCTTGTACGGGATACCGGGAAACGTCGACAACCTGCCCGAGGCGACAGGCGATTTCGTCAAGGGCACGAGTTCGTTTGGCAGCGACCGTTACAACGGTCCGGCGCCGCCTCCCGGCCATGGCGTCCACCACTACTACTTCTGGGTGTACGCCCTCGATGCTGATCTCGAGCTCGAACCGGGGCTCGATCGGCGCTCGCTGTTGGAACGGATCGAAGATCACGTGATCGAGCAAGCACGGGTCATCGGCCTCTACGAGCATTGATCGAGTCGTTGGGTCCGCCTCGACTCGGTCGCTGATCCGCGAGTGACGTCGGTCACCAACGTGACCGAGGGCGCGATCGGCCGGTATCTCGAGCTCGGGCTCGCGCTGGGCCGGCACGTCGACGGGCTGGTCGACGCGTACTACGGGCCCGAGGCGCTCAGCGAGCGCGCTCGACACGGGCCGCCAGTTCCACCGGCGCAGCTGGTTTCACGAGCACGGCACCTCTTGGCCGACCTGGACGGTGGCGCACCCCTCGGCAACCCCTCGGCGCCCACGGGTCACCGCCCGTCCGACGACGCCGGAGGGCGTCGGCATTGGGTGCGGGCCCAAGTGGTGGGACTGCTCACGTCTGCCCGTCGGCTCGCGGGTGAGCAGATCGGATACGCCGAGGAGGTCGAAGTCTGTTACGGCGTTCGCCCCCAGCTCGTACCCGAGGACGAGTTGCGGGCCGCCCACCGTCGGCTGGACGAGGCCCTGCCGGGATCGGGCCCGCTCCCCGACCGCCTGATCGCGTGGCGCGAGGCCCACGCCGTTCCGGGGGCCCGGTTGACAGGCGCCATTCAGTCGCTCGCGGACGATTTTCGCGAACGCACCGAGCGCCTCTTCGGGCTCCCCGATGACGAACACGTGGACTTCGAGTTGGTGACCGACAAGCCGTGGTCGGGATTCAACAAGTACCTCGGCGGCCTGCGTTCGCTCGTCTCCATCAACACCGATCTGCCCGTGCTTTCGATCTCGCTCGGGCATCTCGTGGCACACGAGGCCTACCCGGGGCACCATACGGAGCACTGTCGCAAAGAGGCCGGCCTCGTTCGACGGCATCACTGGCTCGAGGAAACCATCTTCCTGGTCGGGACGCCCCAGTGCCTCGTGGCCGAAGGACTCGCTGATCTGGGCCTCGAGGTGATCGTGGGCCGGCGTCCCGAAGCGGTGCTCGCCGCGCACCTCCAGCCTCTCGGCATCCCCTACGACGCCGAGGTGATCGCCGCCGTGGCCGAGGCGGGGGAAGCGCTCGGGGCGGCGAGGGGCAACGCCGCCTGGCAGCTGCACGTCGACGGTGCCGACCCCGACGCCGTGACCGACTGGATGGCCCGATGGGCGCTCCTCCCCCGAGCGCGGGCCGCCAAGATGATCGAGTTCCTGGTTCATCCGACGTGGCGCGCGTACATCTCGTGCTACGTCGAGGGCCTGCCGCTGTGCCGACGATTTGTCGACGGCGATCCGGTACGTTTCGCACGACTGCTCACCGAGCAGCTCACCCCGGCTGATCTCGCCGCGTGACGCACTCGCCGGGCGCAGAGACCGTTTCGTTGTGAGTGCGGGCGGCGCGCAGCACTAGCATCGCTGCCATGTCCGAACGGAGTCGTCAGCTTCCCCGCCGCTCGTGCTTCTCCACCCCGGGCTCGAACGAGCGGTTCCTCGAGAAGGCGCCGACCGTCCCCGCCGACATGTCGTTCCTCGACCTCGAGGACTCGGTGGCCCCGATCGAAAAGGAAGCCGCCCGGGCCAAGGTCGTCGAGGCGATCCGGTCGGGGGACTGGGACGACCGCGTTCTCTGCGTCCGGGTCAACGCGTGGGACACCGAATGGACGTACGGCGACGTCATCGAGGTGGTTTCCAACGCTGGTGAACGCCTCGACGAGGTCATGCTGCCGAAGGTCCAGACAGCGGCAGAGGTGGTCGCCTTGGACTTGCTGCTCACGCAGGTGGAGAAGACGTCCGGGCTTCCGTTGCGTCACGTCGGGATCGAGGCGCAAATCGAAACGACGCGCGGGCTCATCAACGTGGATGAGATCTGTGCTGCATCACCGCGCCTCGAGACCATCATCTTCGGGCCGGCAGATTTCGCCGCCTCGATGGAGATGCCCGTGTTGACCGGCGGCGTCCAGATCTCGGAGTACCCCGGTGATCACTTCCACTACGTGTTCAGCCGGATTCTCATGGCCGGGCGGGCGAACGGCCTCCAGGTGATCGACGGGCCGTACCTGAAGGTGAAAGACATGGAGGGCCTGCGCGACTTTGCCCAGAGGACGCGGGTCCTGGGTTATGACGGAAAGTGGGCGCTCACCCCGGATCAGGTCGCCGTCCTCAACGAGATGTACTCGCCGACCCAGGAGCAGTTCGACCACGCCTGGGACATCCTCGACGCCTACCAGAAGGCGACGGAGGACGAGCGCAAGGGCGCCGTCATGTTCGGCGACGAGATGATCGACGAGGCGAGCCGGAAGATGGCGACAAAGTTC
Organism: Acidimicrobiales bacterium; assembly: GCA_035294855.1. Taxonomy (GTDB): domain Bacteria; phylum Actinomycetota; class Acidimicrobiia; order Acidimicrobiales; family UBA8190; genus DATGKD01. The sequence goes on along the minus strand of DATGKD010000145.1, from coordinate 19,384 downwards.
GTCGCACGTGGCGAGCGCGCCGGCTTGAGGCGTTCGAAGGCGTGATCCGCGCCGAGCTCAGGTTCGGGCTTGCTCCACAAGTCGCCGCGCCACGACCTTGAGCGCAAGGGTCTCGTCCGCTCCTTCGAAGATCGACAGGACCCGGGCATCCACGAAGTAGCGGCTCACGGCGAACTCTTCCGCATAGCCCATGCCGCCGTGGATCTGCATGGCCTCACGGGTCACCCACTCCGCGGCGCGGCACACGTACGCCTTGAGCATGGAGGCTTCGAGCGTCCCTTTTCCTTCGGCCATGAGCCGGGCCACCTCGTAGGCGAACTGGCGGGCCGCCTGGATGAGCACGGCCATCCGGGCCAGCTTGACCTGGGTCAGCTGGTAGTCGGCAATGGGGCTCCCGAAGACGACCCTGTTCTGGGCGTAGTCCCTGGCGGCTTCGTAGGCGGCCTGCATGACACCGACGGCACGGGCCGCCGTCTGCAGCCGGCCGTTCTCGAAGCCTGCCATCTGAAGGTAGAAGCCCCGCCCGAGTCCTTCGTCGCCGCCCACGAGGTTGGCGGCGGGCACGAACCAGTTGTCGAACGCGATCTCGTAGGAGTGCATCCCGCGATACCCGAGCGTGTCGATCGGGCGGCCTTCCATCCGTCCCGGCGGGCCCGTCCGGCCTTCTGCCGCCGGATCCTGTGCGAAGACGAAGCCGTGGCCGTCGCCCCGGTCTTTCTCCACGACGAACAGTGACAGGCCGCGGTGCGTCTTGGCCCGGTCGGGATCGGTGCGGGCGAGGAGCATGAGGACGTCCGCCCGCGCCGCGAACGTGCACCACGTCTTCACCCCGTTCACGAGCCAGCCGCCGTCGGTGGGCGTGGCGCTCGTCACCACGTTGGCGACGTCGGAGCCGAAGTCCGGCTCGGTGACCGCCACCGCGTTCATGATCTCGCCCGATGCCAGGCGGGGGAGCCACTTCTTCTTCTGCTCTTCGGTGCCTCCGGCGACGAGCGCCCTACTCAGGATCTCCGGCCGGGTGATGAGCGACCCGCCCGCCCCGAGCGACCCCCACGACAGCTCCTCGGTGGCGACCACCATGCCGACGTAGTCGCTCGGTCCCCCGGCGGCGAACCCGCCGTACTCCTCGGGGATGGAGAGCCCGAGCGCGCCCATCTCCCCGAGCCCACTGATGATCTCCTCGGGGATGTCGGCGTTGGCCCGGTGGATGTGCTCGGCGCGCGGGCGGATCTGCTCCTCGGCGAAGCGGTGGAACGTCTCGCGCACAAGGGCGAAGTCGGCGTCCAGGTGCCGGTCACCTTCGATGCCGGACAGCTCGGCGAGGAACGAGGGGTTCCGAAAGGCGGCCACGAAGGGCCGAGCCGGGTCGAGCCAGCCGGCGTCGACGCCGAACGCCTCCTCCCGCCCCACGAGGCGGCCCGCCAGGTCGCCGAGCGCGTCGGCGACGAAGGCGCATGCCAACAGCCCCTCGTCCCGGCCCTTGGCGCCGTAGGCCAGCGCGGACCTGGCCGTGGCGACGGCCGCGGCCGCGTGGGCCAGGTCGTAGGCGACGACCTGGTCGACCTCGGGGCCGCCGGCCCCCGCGAGCCGCGCGGCGGCGTTCTGGACGACTTGTGTTGCCAGTTCGACGGCCACCGCGGCCGCCTCGAGGTCGGGGGAGGTGCCGGGCACGAAACGAGGTTACCGACCGGTCACCGGGCTCACGGAACCCGGCCGATGACCGTGACGAGGGGCGGCAGGACCACGGGCTCATCGCCAGGGTCGACGTCGGTGAGCGAGGCTAGGTACGTCGACACCGGGCCGGCCCCGACGCCGGCGGGCGCCTCCGCCCAGGCGTCGACGATCTCGAGCCCGGTGTCCCGGACGAGGGCGGGCAACCAGGCGCCCACGTCGGGGTGGCGCGCCCCCGGCATGGACAACGGCTGACCTCCGACGCGCCCCGCCGAGGTCACCGGTTCCTGCGCCACCACCCAGCCGCCAGGGCGCACCGCGCCGCGCATGCGTGCCAGCACGGGCTGCGGGTCGATGACGTGCATGAGGAGGAAGCGGCAGAACGCCAAGTCCACCGCTTCGGGCAATCTCAGGTCCTCGCCCGCTTGGGTGATGGCGATCACCTGGCTGAAGGCCGCGGCTTGGGAGGCGACCTCGTCGCGGGCGCGGGGATCGCTGTCCACCGCGTACACACGCCCGTCGCGCCCCACGATCTCGGCCAGCGCCACTGACACGTCCCCGCCACCCGCACCGACGTCGGCACATCGCCAGCCGGGGCCGATCCCGAGCCGTTCGAGCGCGGTCGCAAGCGGGCGACGGTAGACGTCGTCACGCAGCGCGTTGGGCACGGATTCGGACGCTACCGCTGTACTGTGCCCGGTCGTGAAGGTGACGATGCTGCTCTGCGACTCGGCACAGGTTGCCGACGGGAAGCTGTTCGTGCTGGGCGGCGGGTGGTCGCTCACGGGACCGGATCCCATGCCGTCGGCGATCGCCATGAAGATCGACGTGGGCTGGCACGAGGCGGACCAGGTCCACCACTGGGAGCTGTTCCTCGAGGACGAGGACGGGCGCCCGGTGATGGTGGACACCCCTGAGGGCACCCATCCCGTCGAGGTGCGGGGCGAGTTCAACGTGGTCCGGCCCACCACGGTCCCCGAGGGCACGCCCATCGACGTGGCCCTGGCGGTCAACCTCGGCCCCCTGCCGCTCGAGCCGGGGAGCCGGTACGCGTGGCGGCTGTCCATCGACGGCGACTCCAGCGTCGACTGGGCGCTGGGGTTCACGACCCGGCCCCGCGTCGTGCCGTGACCGAGTACGAGCGCCCGTTCGGGCGCTGCCTGGAGGACTTCGTCGTCGGGGACGTCTACCGCCACTGGCCGGGCAAGACCATCACCGAGTACGACGACCACCTGTTCTGCATGATCACGATGAACCACCATCCGTTGCACACCAACGAGTGGTTCGCGGAGCAGGAGACCGTCCACAAGAAGAACGTCGTCGTCGGCAACCTCGTGTATTCGCTCGTGCTCGGCATGAGCGTCCCGGACGTGAGCGGATCGGCCATCGCCAACCTCGAGGTCGAGTCCCTCGTGCACCGCAGCCCGACCTTCCACGGCGACACCATCTACGCCGAGACCCGCGTCGTCGACGTGACCGAGTCGTCGTCGAAGCCCGACCGCGGCGTGGTCACCGTCGAGACCAAGGGCTTCAACCAGCGCGGTGAAGAGGTCTGCTTCTTCCGGCGCAAGGTGCTGGTGTGGAAACGGGCGGGTGCCCCGGCGCGCCGGCGCCCGTATCCCGACGACGTCTGGGCCTGACCCTGTCGCCGAGGATGGCGCCCTCATCCCGCGACCTGGCTGCCCACGGCGACCGGGACGCCCTTCGGCACGCCGTGCTCGGCTTCGGCCGCCGCGGTCTCCGCCCCTTGCCGTGGCGCGCCACCCGAGACCCCTGGGCGGTGCTCGTCAGCGAGGTCATGCTCCAGCAGACCCAGGTAGCCCGCGTCGTCGACCCCTACCACCGCTTCATGGAGCGTTTCCCGACGCCGTCGGCGTGCGCGCGCGCCGGTCTCGGCGCGGTGCTCGTGGCGTGGGCAGGCCTCGGCTACAACCGGCGTGCCCAGTCGCTGCACGCCGCGGCGGAAGTCATCGTCGCCCGTCACGGGGGCAAGGTGCCCTGGGAGCTCGACGACCTCGTCGCGCTGCCCGGCGTCGGCCCCTACACGGCGCGCGCTGTCCTGGCGTTCGCCTCAGAGCGGCCCGTCGCCGTGGTGGACACCAACATCCGACGTCTGCTCGCGCGCGCGCTGGTCGGCCGTCCGCTGAGTCAGGGAGCCGCACAGGGTCTCGCCGACGAGCTGGTGCCCCCTCGCGCGGCGTGGCTCTGGAACCAGTCGCTCATGGAGATCGGCGCGCTCGTGTGCCGTGCCCGCCGGCCGGCGTGTTCGCGATGTCCGGTGAGGAGCCAGTGCGCGTGGCGAGCCTCGGGGTCGAAGGCGCCCGACCCCGGCGCGCCGCGGACGGTGCAGAGCCGCTTCGACGGCTCCGACCGCCAGGGCCGCGGCCGTCTGGTCCAGGCACTCCGGAGCGGTCCGGTGCGGCCCTCCGGGCTCGCCGTCGCGTGCGGCTGGCCCGAGGACCCCGGCCGCGCCGAGCGTGTCGCCGACGGCCTCGTCACCGAAGGCGTCGCCCGTCGAGGCCGAGGCGGGACGCTCGCGCTGCCTTGACGATGTCTGCGTGACGATGCCTCGCCCGGTGGGCTCAAGGGCGCGGCGGGTAGTGTCGAAGACGGGAGGGCCTTCCGCAGCGTTCCGGGGCGGCGCGAACGTGCTGGTCTGGTGTCTGTGGGGGCACAAGGGGGAGATCACACTGCGAGTCAGGTTCTACGGAGTGCGAGGGTCGTGCCCGTGTTCGGGCGAGCGCTACCGGCGCTACGGCGGCAACACCGCGTGTGTGACCGTCGAAGTGGGCGACGAGCCTCCGATCGTCTTGGACCTGGGCACGGGACTTCGTCCGCTGGGGCACGATCTCGATGCGCGCTACGGCATCGACCGGCCCGTGGAAGTGAGCGCGTTCCTCACCCACTTGCACTGGGACCACATCATCGGCCTGCCCTTCTGCACGCCCCTGCTGCGCGACGGATGCGGCATGGACGTGTACGGCCCCCCCCAGGAGGACGGCGACCTCCACGCGCTGATCGACCGGGTCGTGAAGCCCCCGTTCTTCCCGGTGCAGATGAAGGAGTTGAAGGGCGGGATCCACTTCCACGAGGTGAGTGACGACGCCGTCGCGGTCGGATCGGCCAAGGTCCTCGTCCGTCGTGTGCCGCATGTCGGCACGACCCTCGGCTTCCGGATCGACGCCGAGGGCCGCAGCCTCGCCTATGTGAGCGACCACCAGGCCCCCGACGACCGGGGGACGGTCGACAAGTCGGTCCTCGAACTGTGCGACGGGGCCGACCTCGTCATCCACGACGCGCAGTACACCGAGGACGAGTTCCGGGCCAAGGCCACCTGGGGCCACTCGACGATCGCGTACGCGGTCCACGTGGCCGCCGAGGCGGGCGGTCGGTGCCTTGCCTTGTTCCACCACGATCCCCAGCACGGCGATGACTTCCTCGACCGCCTGCTGGACGAGGCCAAGGCCGACGTGGACGCCGGTCGTCTCGACGCCGTCATCTCCGCCGAGGAAGGATTGGTCGTCGATCTCGGTCGCCCGTGAGATCCCGCACCAGCGCGCCGGGCGTCGAGCGACGACGGGCGAGCCGAGGTGGGTGAACCGACGTGAGTGATATCGACGTGGCCGGCGACGGTAGCGACGACGTCCTCAGACCCGCCGGCGTGGATGCCGCGCGCTTTCGAGAGGCCCTCGGCCATTTCGCGTCCGGGGTCACGATCGTGACAGCGGTCGACGACGACGGGCCCGTGGGCTTCACGTGCCAGGCGTTCACATCGCTGTCGCTCGAGCCCCCGCTCGTGGCCATCGCGCCCGGAAAGAGCTCGACAAGCTGGCCGCGGATTGCCCAAGCCGGTGAGTTCTGTATCAACATCCTCTCGGAGGACCAGGAGGCGCTCTCCCGCGACTTCGCGGTCTCGGGGGGAGACAAGTTCACCGGTGTGGGGTGGCGTCCGGCCGGCAACGGTGCCCCTGTCCTCGACGGCGTGCTGGCGTGGATCGAATGCCGCTTCCTCCGGGCCCACGACGCCGGTGACCACGAAATCGTCCTCGGCCTCGTCGTCGACATGGGGGTGCACAAGGGTCGCCCCCTCGTCTTCTACCGGGGTGGCTTCGGAGGCTTTGCGCCGTAGGTTCTGCAGCGCGAGGAGGAGCGACCTGGTGCCCACCACCTGCTGGGACTGTGGCCGGGTGATCGGTGACGACGAGCCCGTCCGATCGGAAGTCATCCGGACCGGCGGGATCCTCGTCGGCCGCGCCGAGCGGGTGAGCCTGTGTCCGGGATGCTCGCGGCGGGCACGGACCCTGCGAGGTTGGGCCGCGCGGCTGCTCGGAAGGGTGTCTCGACATTCCGATGATTAGACGTCGAGTAGTCCGCCGCCTATTGGGACGATCTGGTTCCGCGCCACTCGCGTGGTGCAAGCAGGATTGTTGATGGTCTTCGGACTGAGTAACCGGCGTCGGACGGACACTGACCAGGGTTTGGAGCCCACACGACCGAGGGATCTCATCCTTCGCGATGCCGTCGGGGTCGCATGTGTGCTCCTCGCGGCCGGCGCAGCATTGGCCGGACCGCTGCTCCACGGCATCCACCTCGGCCCCTACGACCTTCTTTCTGCTTACGGGCTGTCCCAGGTCCGAGGGGTGGTCCCTCACAATCTCATCTCTTCAGATCAGATCAAGCTGTTCATCCCTTGGGCGAATCTCGAGTGGACTCAGGTCCATCAGGGTCACCTGCCGTTGTGGAATCCGTACAGCGCACTCGGGATGCCCTTGGCTTTCAACTGGGAATCGGCCCCGTTCAGCATCCCGGCGCTTATCTCCTATCTGGGGCCGCTGAGCCTCGTCTACACCGTGCAGGTAATGACGGCGCTCGTGATCGCCGGCACCGGTGCGTATGTCCTTGCCCGCCTGTTGGGTCTCGGGACGCTCGGTTGTGTCTTCGCCGGCGTTGTCTACGAACTCTGCGGTCCGTTCGTGAGCTGGCTGGGCTGGCCGGTGGCGTCGGTGATGTCACTGGCCCCGTGGTTGTTCGCCGCCGCCATACTCATCCTTAGAGGCACCCACCGGGTTCAAGCCGTCAGCTTTTTTGCCCTCGTGTTGGCATTCGCAATCTACGCCGGCCAGCCCGAGATGGTGGTCGTGCTGGCGGTGAGCCTCGCGGTCTTCCTCATCGTGAGCTTGGCCAAACGACGGCCTGGGCGCGATTGGCGCGGCGGGCTCGCTCGCCCCATCGTGGACTTTGCGATGGCGACCGCTGCCGGTCTCGGGCTTGCCGCGCCGCTTGTCCTTCCCGGGCTACAGATCGCCAACCTCTCGGTCCGGAGCGTTGGAACAACGTTTCCCTGGGATCGACACGCATTGCCGGCCGACAACCTCATCCACCTGATCGCACAAGGGTTCCACGGCCTACCGATCACCGGAAGCACATGGTTTGGCGATCTCAACTTCTACGAAACCGACGTCTACGTCGGCGTGATCGCTTTGGTTCTCGCCGTCGTCGGCGTCGCCCTGGAATGGCAGAGGACTGAGGTCGCCAGTTTCGGAGTGGTCGCACTCGTGACCGGCGCGATCGTCTTCGCCGCACCCGTGATGTCCTTCGCGGACTCGGTGCCGGGCATCGGAAATGTGCTGTGGCATCGCGCCTTGGCGCCGCTTGGGCTCGCCATCGCCGTACTTGCTGGCGTTGGAATGGATCGTCTCGTCCGGCGCCACCGCGAACCACGGGTCCGAATTCTCGCCGGCGGCGGATTCGTGGCGGCAGGAATTTGGATCGCCTTGGTATGGGGCTTGCGAAGCGGCCACCTGCCTTTCAATCAGTCATCGATCCAAGCGCGGAGCCTGGTGGGGCCGACCACGGAGGTATTCGTTGGGATCGCTGTCGTTGCGGGGCTCACGGTCGTCCACGCTCGGCCACTCACCAATCACGTCGCGGTCATCGTTCGAAAGTTCGCCGGTCTGTTGGGTGGCGGCGCATTGTTGCTCTGCGGATCAGCATTTCTCGTTGCCTCCGTTCCTGCGGTCTGGTCCAGTGCGAAGACCACACGTCCAACCGCGGCGGCGGTGGCTCTCAAGCGAATTGTCGGGTCTTCGGTCGTGGGTCTGGGTGATGAGGCGAGCCTCGGCACGCTGGGACTCCTCCCGAACACGAATGGACTCCTGGGCGTACAAGAGCTCTCGGTTTACGATCCCATGACCCCGCTCGCGTACTTCTCGTCGTGGCGCATGGCAACGGGTCGCACTGGCGGAGACGCTGCGATCGAGATCTTCTCGCCAGCCGTTACCGCCGCAGCTGACGCCCGGCGCTTCGGAGTCGAGTTCATCCTTGATGCTCCCGGCGTACCCGGACCCACGGGGGCGAAGTTCGTCACAACGCTTGGTGGCGAAGGCCTGTATCGGGTCCCGGGAGTCGGCCTGGCGACCCTCACCCCCGACACCTCTCACCTCCGGTCGATCCCCAACGATGCACCGGGAAGGCCTCTCGGGGTCGACCGATCCGACCCCGCGGTCTGGAAGATCGTGACCAACTCGGCCACGGCCGGTGCCCTAAGACTGAGACTGACGGCCCTTCCCGGTTGGGCAGCGACGCTCGACGGAAGACCGCTCGCTCTTCGCCGGTTCTCAGGCGTGATGCTGGAGGCTCGGGTCCCCAAGGGTCGCCACGCTGTTGAGCTGAGGTACTGGCCGACCACCTTCACTGCAGGTATCGCACTCGCAGTGCTCTGTGCGGCGGGGTTGAGTGGGGCGCTGGCACTCTCTTCGCTCAATCGGCATAGAAGAGACCCGCCCACGTAGATCGGTTCCCCAGTAGTGCTCTGGCGTGCGTTCTCGTGAAGTGCTGTGAACGTAGGAGGCAGGTGCGCACCATCGCAGGTTTCCGCCGGAGTTCGATCCCGAGGTAGCCTGCGCGCCCGGTGCCCAAGATCACGCCATCGGAGCGCATCGTCGACGTGGTCCTGGTCGAGCCGGAGGTCCACGGTGACGACCGGGGCAGGTTCGTCGAGACCTACCGGAGGTCGTGGTTCCCGCTCGGCCGCGAGATGATCCAGGGCAACCGCTCCGAGAAGCAGGCCGGCGCGGTCGTGGGGTTGCACTACCACCTGCATCAGGCCGACTACTGGTACGTCCTGCGCGGCACTGCCCGGGTCGTGTTGCACGACTTGCGGCAGGGTTCGCCCACCGAGGGCGCGACGTTGACCCTCGACCTCGACGGCGATCGTGACAACGGCGTCTTCATCCCGCCCGGTGTGGCGCATGGGTTCGCGTCGCTGACGGACGTCCTTCTCTGGTATCTGGTCGACGGCTACTACAACCCCGCCGACGAACTCGGTGTCGCCTGGGACGACCCCGACATCGCCGCCGCTTGGGGCGTCGACACACCAGTGTTGTCGGCACGGGACCAGTCGAACCCGCGGCGCGCCGATCTCGGCCCGGCGGTCCGACCGCGTTATGGGCTGCGCACATGACCGGGAACGGGTCACCGAGGCGGCTGGACGTGACGGACAGGAACCGGCACTCTGGCGGAGTGGACGAGTCGCAGCAGTGGGTGCAGTTCGGGCGTTGGCTCGTCGAGCAGCGCGAGGAGCGGGGCCTGCGACGTCGCGAGGCCGCTCGGCGGGCGAAGGTCTCCGAGTCGACCTGGCGTGACCTTGAAACGGGGCGCAAGGAGGCGATCGGCGGCATCCGACTGCTCCCGAACCCGAGTCCCGACGTCCTGGAGCGAGTGGCCGTCGCCCTGGAGGTTCCCCTCGAGGACGTCCTGGCGCGGATCGGAAGGCCGACCCGCAGGCCCCGGCCGCTCGCCGCCCCCGATGGCCACCGCGACGAGGACGACGGGTCGCTTCTCGCGATCAAGCTTCGGCGCCTGTCGGACCGTGACCGGACCCTGGTCGAACGGCTGATCGACGCCATGCTGGAGCACGACGAACGCCCGTAGTCGCCCCCTCGCCTTCTCGATTAGGACGTCGTCGTGCGGTTCGGAATCTTCTACGAGCACCAGTTACCGCGCCCGTGGGGTCCCGACGACGAGCACCGCCTCCTGAAGGACACCCTGGAACAGGTCGAGCTGGCCGACCGAGCGGGGTTCGACTACGTCTGGGAGGTGGAGCACCACTTCCTGGAGGAGTACTCGCACTCGCCGGCGCCGGAGGTGTTCCTGGCCGCGGCGAGCCAGAGGACGAGCCGGATCCGTCTCGGCCACGGCATCGTCCAGCTTCCGGTCGGCTTCAACCATCCCGCCCGGGTGGCCGAGCGGATCTCGGTGCTCGACCTGGTCTCCGACGGGCGGGTCGAGTTCGGCACGGGGGAGTCGAGCTCGGAGGCGGAACTCGGGGGCTTCGGCGTCGACCGCGCCACCAAACGCGACCAGTGGCACGAAGCCTTGGACGTGATCACGAGGCTGATGGTCGAGGAGCCGTTCGCCGGGCACGATGGCAGGTTCGTGAAGCTGCCGCCGCGCAACCTGGTGCCGAAACCGCTCCAGCGCCCGCATCCTCCGCTGTGGGTGGCGTGCAGCCGTCGCGAGACCATCCACGTCGCCGCCACCAAGGGAATCGGGGCTCTCACGTTTTCGTTCCTCGAGGCTGACGAAGCGAAGACATGGGTGGACGACTACTACGCCACGATCGCGTCCGATGCGTGCGTCCCGGCCGGCTTTGCTGTGAACCCCAACATCGCCTGTGTCCTCCCGCTCATGTGCCACCACGACGAGGAGACCGCCATCGACCGCGGGATCGATGGGAGTCACTTCTTCGGGTACTCACTCGCGCACTACTACGCGTTCGGCATGCACCGTCCCGGCGTCACCAACGTCTGGGAGGAGTTTCAGGAGAACCGTGATCGGTTCGGTTTCAGCCGTGACATCGCGTCGCGCACCGGGCAGCAGCTGGGCGCGCAACTGATGGAACACGGCCTGGGGTCGTTGCGCGGGGCGGTGGGCACGCCCGCCCAGATCCGCGAGCTGGTGCGGGCCTACGAGGACGCGGGCGTGGATCAGCTGATCTTCGTGAGCCAGGCGGGCCGGAACCGCCACGAGCACATCTGCGAGTCGCTGGAGTTGTTCGCGGGGGAGGTCATGCCGGAGTTCGCCGACCGGGCAGCGGCGCACGAAGATGCAAAAGCCCAGCGACTCGAGGAGCCGGTGGCTGCTGCCCTGGCCCGGCGCGACCCGCCGAGACCGGCCCCTGAGGGCTACGCCTTCCCCGCCGTGCCCCAATTCTGAGTCCGCCACCGGCCCTCACAGAGCCCGATGTAACAAGCGCCGCCCTCATTCGCTTGAATGGAGGCGATGACGGTTGCGGTCATCGTCGCCTTGCTGGCCCTCGTGGTCGCCATCGTGGCGGGATCGACCTGGCGCCGCACGGCCGACGCAAGGCGGTCCGTCAAGGACCATCAGCGGACCCTCGAGACGCTGCGGCAGCTGCCTGAGCGCCGTGTCGAGGGTGGCGGCTCGCCGTCCGTTCCGCCGCGGGCAGCCTCGAAGCCGTCGTCACCACCAGTGGAGACGCGTGCGGCTCCGGCCGCCCCCCCGTCAGAGACCGGGTCCGATTCTCCGTCCGAGCTGGTCGGCTCGAGCCAGCCCCGGGGGGACGGGCGCTCGACGGCTGGAAAGGTCGACGCCGACGTCGACGGCGGCACGCGCCAAACGCCTGTTGTCGTGGACGACCCAGGTCCCAAGGTGCTCGCCCGGTACCAAGATCCGACTGCGGTGACATGGTCGGCCCGCCCCGACGTGGAAACCGTGGCCGTTCCGAGCGCACCGCGTCTCGCATCTCCACTCATGGATCCGGACCCGTTGAGTGTGGCGACGAACGCGCGTCACAGCCTTGTTCGGAATCGGCCATTGGCGATGGCTGCCGCGGCCGTGATGGCGGTGGCCGCGGTCGTCGCTCTCGCGTTGACGCTCCCGTCCTCGAGATCTCCTCGCTCCGCGACAGGTCACTCACGACCGACCCAGCCGCGTCCCGGACACCGCTCGAGTCTCTCCGCGGTTGTGAGCCCCTCGTCCTCGAGCACGTACGCCGCCACCTACTCGGTGCCGCGCGGGTCTTTCACGGTCGCGCTCAACGCATCCGCTCCGTGCTGGGTGTATGCCACCGACTCAGCCAAGGGAACGGTGGTATGGACGGCCACTATGTCAGCGGGGCAGCAGCACACGATCGAGGCGACGAAGGCGCTCGTGGTGCGCCTCGGGTCGAGCAATGTCACGGTCAACCTGGACGGGAGGCCGGTTCAGTTCCCTTCCGGGTTCCGCGTGCCCTTCAACATGACGTTCCAGCCGTCCTGAGCCCCTCGCGGGCGAGCGGCGCTAACCGGTGACCGCGTCCAGCACGAAAGCCAGGACCAAGGCCTCGTCCCGCCACGAGCCGTAGCGACCACTCGGCCCGGCGTGACCGGCGCCGAGCTCGACCTTGAAGAGGACGCGGGCCGAGGGGTCCGCCGCCCGCAGCTTCTGGACCCATTTCGTCGGCTCCCAATAGCCGACGCGGGGGTCCTCCAACCCGGCGGTAACCAACAGGTCGGGGTAGTGGGTCTCGCGCACGTTGTCGTACGGCGAGTAGGACTTCATGACTTCGTAGATTGCAGGGTCCTCGACGGGGTTGCCCCACTCCTCCCACTCGATGACCGTCAGCGGCAGCGAGGCGTCGAGGATCGACGTCAGGCAGTCGACGAACGGCACCTCGGCGACGATCGCCCGAAAGAGCTGAGGAGCCTGGTTGGCGACCGCTCCCATGAGGAGGCCGCCGGCCGAGCCGCCCCGGGCGACGAGGCGGTCCGGGCTCGTCCAGCCGTCTTGGACGAGCTTGCCGGCGCACGCCACGAAGTCGGAGAACGTGTTGGGCTTGGCGAGGAGCTTGCCGTCCTCGTACCAACGGCGTCCGAGCTCCCCGCCCCCGCGCACGTGCGCGATGACGAACACGAACCCGCGGTCGAGCAGCGACAGGCGGAAGGGCGAGAACACCGGGTCGATGCTGTGCTCGTAGGCCCCGTAGCCGTAGAGCAGACAGGGTGCGCGCCCGTCGGCCACGACGTCGGCTCGCCGCACGACTGACATGGGCACGGCCGTGCCGTCGTGGTTCGTCGCCCACAGGCGCTCGGTGACGAAGCCTGCCGGGTCGTAGCCCCGCACGGGCTGGCGTTTTCGCAGAGTGGCGGCGCCGGTCCGCATGTCGAGGTCGTAGACCGAGCGAGGGGTGACGAGCGAGGAGTACTCGTAGCGGAGATCCGTGCTGTCGAACTCCGGGTTGGCGCCGCCCCACGACGAAGACGGTGTCTCCGGGCAGGGCACCAGATAGCCGTCGGGGAGAGGCCCCTCGAACGCCGCTTCGTCGGCTGGCAGTGCGATCACCCGGATCCTCGGGGCACCGTCGCGCCGTTCGTAGCTCACCAGGTGACGGGCGAAGACGTCGACGCCCTCGATCCGCACGTCCTCGCGATGCGCGATCACCTCCCGCCAGTTCGCCCGCCCCGGATCCACGGCGGGTGCGGCCACCACCCGGAAATTCTCGGCCTCGTCGTTGGTGAGGATGACGAACGTGCCGCCGTGGTGGTCGAGGCTGTACTCGACCGACTGCCGGCGCGGCTCGACGATCCGCGGGGCGGTGTCGGGATCGTCGGCGGGGACGACCCATATCTCCGACGTGACCTCGGAGTGGAGCTCGATAAGGACGTAGGTGCCGTCCTTCGAACGGCCCACACCGAGGTGGAACCGCTCGTCCGGCTCCTCGAGCACGAGATGGTCCTCGTCCGGCGATCCGATGAGGTGTCGCCACACCTGGTACGGCCGGTTGGCGGCGTCGGGGCGCGTGTAGAAGAGCGTGGCGTCGTCGTTGGCCCACGCCACGCCGTACGACGTCCCCTCGGCGGCGTCGGGCAGGTCCGTGCCGGTCGCCAGGTCCCGCACCCGTAGCGAAAACCGCTCGTCGCCGGAGGTGTCGGTGGCGTACGCCAGGAGCCCGTGCCCCGGGCTCACCGACAGGTTCGCCACCTGCAGGTAGGAGTGCTGCGCGGCGAGCTCGTTCTGGTCCAGCATCACCTGCTCGTCCGGCCCCAGGCGCACGACCTGTGAGTCGTCCGGGGAGCGGTCGGAGAAGTCGACGGGCGGGATCGGAGGCGCATGAGGGTCGCGTCCTGGGGCGTCGACGGGGAGCCGGCAATGGATGGGGTACTCCAGCCCCTCGACGGTGCGGGCGTAGTACCACCACGGGCCTTTGCGCACCGGGACGCTCAGGTCCGTCTCGACGATGTGATCCTTGAACTCGGCGAAGAGGAGCTCCCGGAGTTCGCCCAGCCGGGCGGTCATCTGCTCGGTGTAGGCGTTCTCCGCCCGGAGGAGCTCCGTGACCTCGGGGTCGTCCCGGTCGCGGAGCCAGAACCAGTCGTCCACCCGCCGGTCGCCGTGGGCTTCGAGGACCGTCGGGCGGCGGGGGGCGACGGGCGGGGTGGCCGAATCGGGGGACATCGGCCCGGGTATGGGATCTGGAACGCCCACCAGGGGATGATCGCAGATCCGCGGCGGGCGATCGCCCTGTCCCACCAGGTTGTTACTATCTAGATAGGAGAAATACCGAGAAGGACGGTCACGGCTGGGCAAGCGCCCGGTGGTCCAGGCCGGAGGGAACCGATGAGCACCGCCGATCTCGATCTTGGCCGTTACAAGCTCGGCTGGAGCGACGCCGAGGACTACGTCTTCAAGCCCAAGAAGGGCCTCTCGGAGGAGATCGTCCGGGAGATGTCCGCCATGAAGGGCGAGCCCGACTGGATGCGCAATTTCCGGCTGCGGGCGCTCAAGCGTTTCATGGCGAAGCCGATGGCGTCGTGGTTCGCCGTCAACATGCCCGACCTCGACTTCGACAACATCTACTACTACGTCAAGCCGACCGAAGGTCAGGTGAAGGACTGGGACGCCCTTCCCGAGTCGATCAAGTCGACATACGAGAAGCTGGGCATCCCCGAAGCCGAGCGCAAGTACCTGGCTGGAGTGACCGCGCAGTACGAGTGCTTGCGGGGGTCGACGCTCGTCTGGACCACTTCGGGCATGCGTCCCATCAAGGAGCTCGAACCCGGCGACGAGGTGTTCTCGCTCGACGAGGACACCAAAGCGATTGTGAGCGGCCGCGTTGTCGCGCAGCGAAGCTCGGGCGACAAAGAGGTCTTCGAGATCAAGGCGAGGGGTCGTACGATCGGCGCCTCCGCCAACCACCCTTTCCTGGTACTTCGAGACGAGCGTCTGCCGGGGCGCAAGCACGCTCGGTTCCGTGCGCGCTGGGTACCAGTCGAGGATCTTCACATTGGCGACCTCGTTGCTATCGCCACCGATGCGCCCGATTTCGGTCAGCCTGCACCCCTGATCCTGCCCGAGCGCACCGAGGCCGCCGGATTCCCACAATCGACGACCGACGATTTCTGCTGGTGGGCCGGCGTCTACCTGGGAGACGGTTACCTCAAGCGAAACAACGACAGATGGCCGGTCGTCGAGATCGCTGTTGATCGTTCGGACACCGAGCTCGTGGACGAGATCCGTCGCGTCAGTCGTGAGCTCTTCGGCGTGGAGTTGGCGCTCTCCGCGGACGGATCCCGTTTGCGTGGTCGTGGGACCGCTGCGCTCGCCGAGCTCATCGAGTTGAACGGGCTTGGCGGTACGTCACACACGAAGCGGATTCCCGACTGGGTGTTCGGTCTGCCCCGCTCCCAGCGTCTGTCGCTTGTGGCCGGACTCCTCGATTCCGATGGCTATGTGCGTGACCATGCCACGTCGAAGGACGCGATGTTCTGCAGCGCCAATCAAGGGCTCCTAGCCCAGCTCAAGGAGCTGCTTGCCCTGTGTGGCATCGGAACGAGCAGCGTTATCGACGTTCTCAACCGCCATCCGTTCGATCGCGAGCGGATCATGCAGGCGTACCATCTGAGGTTGAGCGGACGCTTCGATCAACTTCCCGTTCGGTCCCCTCGTCGGCGCGACCGGCTGAATCGCCGGAAGTTCTTCCACCAGTACCGTACGGTGAAGGGCACGGGCTTCCGATCCCAAACAAGCGGGATGCTCGGTTTCATCCGGGTTGAATCGATTGAACCAGTCGGCGTTGAGCCTGTATTCGATATTGAGGTGGCAGGACATCACAATTTTGTGGCTGAGGGATTCGTCGTTCACAACTCCGAGGTTGTCTTTCACCGCAATCGGGCCGATCTCGAGGCACAAGGCGTTTTGTTCTCGGACATGGACACCGCAGTGCGGGAGTACCCCGACATCGTGAAGCGGTGGTTCGGAACGATCATTCCACCCAACGACAACAAGTTCGCGGCGCTCAACTCGGCGGTGTGGTCGGGCGGCTCGTTCATCTACGTCCCACCGGGCGTCAACGTCGAGATGCCGCTGCAGGCGTACTTCCGCATCAACGCCGAGAACATGGGTCAGTTCGAGCGGACGCTCATCATCGCCGACGAGGGCTCGCAGGTGCACTACATCGAGGGATGTTCGGCACCGGTCTACTCGACCGATTCACTCCACTCGGCTGTCGTCGAGCTCGTCGCACTTCCCGGTTCCCGGATCACGTACACGACCATCCAGAACTGGTCGAACAATGTGTACAACCTCGTCACGAAGCGGGCGCGCGCCGAAGCAGAAGCGCATGTCGAGTGGATCGACGGCAACATCGGCTGTCTGGCCGAAGGGTCACGGGTGACCACGCCCGCCGGCGTGAAACCGATCGAGCTCCTCAGCCCCGGCGAACAGGTCTTGTCGTATGACGAGGCGACCGGGGAGCTCTGTTTCCGTACGGTGACGGCGAAGCGCTTCTCGGGCTACCAGCGAGTGCGTGAGGTGAGCTCGGGCGCCCGCAGTCTCTGGGTGACAGACAACCACCCCTTCTACTCGTATCGCTACGACGCCACCCGAGCGAAGAAGCTGGGTCGTTACGAGCTCGGATACCGGCGCGCCGACGAGCTCGAGCAGGCGATCCTGCCGGCGAGCTCGATCGACTACGGCAATCCCCATAAGCTCCAGACGAGCGATGCGGTGAGGGTCTTCAAAGGCGGCAACCAGTACGCGACCTCGTTCGAAAGCGTCCGAGCGCGGCGTGTGCGCATGGTGCCCCTCGAGGAAACGACCGACGACGTCATGTGGTTGTTCGGCCTTTTCCTGGGAGACGGCTCGATCGAGCGGGTGTACGCCAAGGACGGCGGTCCTCGGTTCGCTCGGGTCACATTCTCCGTCCCTCGTGAGGACCGGGCGCGCGGTCGATTGATCGAGGTCATGGATCGTTTGATGCCCGGTGTCTCGCCGGAAGAGCGGCGTGACGGGGTGACGGTCCGCTGGTCCAGTGTCGAGTTGGCCGACCTCTTCGAGGAGAACGGCTTCGCCACCGGTGCGCATCGCAAGCGACTTCCGGAGTGGGTGCTCGACCTGCCCGAAAGCCAGCGCCTGGCGCTCGTGGCCGGTTACCTCGATTCGGACGGATGTGCGCCCCAGGGGAGTCGATTCCTGTCCATCAAGTCGGTGAACCGCCCTCTGCTCGAGGACACCGCCGACGTGCTGACGTCGCTCGGCATTCCGTGCCGTCTGCACACCGAGCACGATGCCGAGCGCTCGGTCGAGATCCTCGGCTACACCTCGAGGTCTCGGGGAAGCCACACGCTTGTCTTCCCTAGCGATCCCCGGCTTCTCCAGCGCGTCAGCGAGCGGCTTCGGCAGGCTGCCCACGCGGCTGCGGCGCCTAGCGGTCGTTGGTTCCGGCAGGTGGGCCGGTCGCAGATCGTACTGCCCGAGACCGTCGAGATCCGCAAGGTGACCGTCGGCGAGCCGGGGGCGGAAGTTCCCACGTGGGACATCGAGGTGGAAGGCACCGGCAACTTCGTTTCAGAGGGCTTCATCGTCCACAACAGCCGGCTTACGATGAAGTACCCGTCGGTGTACCTCATGGGCCCGAAGGCGTCGGGTGAAGTGTTGTCGGTGGCGTACGCGGGCCCCGGCCAGCACCAGGACGCGGGCGCCAAGATGATCCATGTCGCCCCGGAAACGACGTCGACCATCGTGTCGAAGTCGATCTCCAAGGACGGCGGGCTGTCGACGTACCGGGGCCTGGTGCGCGTCGAAGAGGGCGCCAAGCACGCCAAGAGCTTCGTGCGCTGCGACGCGCTCATCCTCGACGAGGAATCGACGTCTGAGACGAAGCCCTACATGGAGGTCGCCGAGCGCGACGCCCAGATCGGCCACGAGGCAACCGTGTCGAAGGTGGGGGAGGACCAGCTCTTCTACTTGATGAGCCGCGGCCTGTCCGAGGGCCAGGCGATGAGCATGATCGTGAACGGTTTCATCGAGCCGGTCATCCGCACCCTTCCCATGGAGTACGCCGTCGAGTGGAGCCGGCTCATCGAGCTACAGATGGAAGGCGCGGTCGGCTGATCCGGTCCCGATGTCCCGGGCGATCGCGCTCTTCCACTGGCGGTTTCCCGGTGGGAGGATGACGCCGTGCCCATGCGCGAGGAGTGCAAGCACTTCCAGAGCCGCACCTACGCCACCGGCGAGGTGGTGCGGTTCTGCGAGTTGGACCTCGCCCCGGAAGCCCCCTGGCGCTGCCCCGACGACTGCCAGGCCTACAAGGTGCGGCTCGCCGACGCCGGCTGGGTCCGCGGTGGGCTCGTCGAGCCCAAGATCGAGGACGAGCCCGGTCCCGGGGGCCCCGAGGTCGTTCGGCTCCTCGAGGAGGCCGAGGACATCATCGACGCCGTGGTCCCCGAGACCCTCGCCGAGGTCCAGCGGGCCGAGCGCGAGAACGAGCGCCGGACAGCGACGCGCCAGGGCCGACGCTGGCCGTGGCGCCGGCGCTGAAGGGCTGAGCCCTTCTTCCTCAGCGACCCTCGAAGCGCGGTGCGCGTTTCTCCATGAACGCGGCCATCGCTTCCACGAGGTCGTCGGTGGGCAGGAAGCCGGCGTTCCACGTCGCCACGTAGTCGAGCCCTTCGGCCACCGACTTGTCCTCGCACGCGCTGAGCACGGCCTTGGTGCCCTGCACGGCGAGGGGGGAGTTGGCGGCGATCTCGGCGGCCAGGGATTGTGCGGCCTTGACGACGGCGTCCTGATCGGCGAGGACGTCGTTCACCAGCCCGATCTCCTTGGCGCGCGACGCGGCGAAGTCCTTGCCCGTGTAGGCCAGCTCGGCGACATGGCCCTTGCCGATGATCCTCGGCAGGCGTTGCAGGCTGCCCAGGTCGGCCACGATGGCGATACGCGTCTCGCGCACCGAGAAGATGGCGTCCTCGCTCGCCAGGCGGATGTCACACGCCGAGATCAGGTCCACGCCACCGCCGATGCAGTAGCCGTGCACAGCCGCGACCACCGGCTTGGGGCACTCGGCCACCGCAGTGATGGCCTGCTGGAGGCGGAGGATGCCGGGCCGCGTCGCGAAGGCGCGCGCTCCTGCGGATGCAGGATTTCGCCCGTCGCCGGCTGCGGACGCGGCACCGTCCGCCGGGTCGCCACCTCCCGCCAACAAACCCGCCATCGCCTTCAGGTCCAGGCCGACGCTGAAGTGCGGGCCCTTGGCGGCCACGACGACGCAGCGCACGGCGCGCTCGTCGGACAGCTCGGCCATGGCGATCGGGAGGTCGTTCCAGAACGGCGGGCCCATGGCGTTGCGGGCCTCGGGCCGGTCGAGCCACAGCGTGGCGACGGGGCCGTCGTGCTCGATCGTCAGGACCTCGGATGTGAATCCCTGCGACGTGGT
>DATGKD010000144.1:0-15862 GCA_035294855.1 Acidimicrobiales bacterium | reverse complement strand
CAGGCCCACGATCGGTTTCGACAGGGTCATGGCTCCGGTGGACCCGTAGAACTTGGCGTCGCCGAACGCGAACACCCCGCCGTCGGAGGCGACCAGCCAGTAGCCGTGCCCGTCGGGCGACGACGACAGGCCGACGATGGGCTTGGCGAGCGTCATGCCGCCGGTCGAGCCGTAGAACTTGGCGTCGCCGAACGCGAACACCCCGCCGTCGGATCCCACCAGCCAGTAGCCGCGGCCGTCAGGTGTGGCCGTGTCGGCGGGTGCATTCGTCGGTGCGGGCGTCGGCGGAGGAGGCGGCACGTTCTTGGGCGTCGAACCGGGCGTCGTCACCACGACGGTGCTGCTCCGGGGACCCACGCCCGCCGAGTTGTAGGCCGCGACGGAGTAGGTGTGCGTCCCGTTCGTAGCGGTGTCGAGGTACGCGGTCACCGGCAGGCCCGGCCAACCGGGCCACGCGATCTCGTTTCCGTCCCGGAACACGTCGTCGCCGAGCGCGGTGTTCGGGTTGCTCCACGAGAGCGTGACCTTGCTGCCGGACACGGTCGCGGTGAGGGCGGTGGGCGCGGTGGGCAGGGACGGCGGTGGCGGTGGCGGCGCCGTCGTCGTGGTCGTGGAGGGCACCGTGGTCGTGGTCGTCGGCGGCTGCGTCGTCGTGGTGGGCGCCTCGGTGGTCGTCGTGGTCGGCGGCCGCGTTGTCGTCGTGGAGGGCGCCTCGGTGGTCGTCGTGGTCGGCGCCGTCGTCGTGGTCGGCGCCGTCGTCGTGGTGGTGGGCGGTTGCGTGGTCGTGGTGGTGGGCGGTTGCGTGGTCGTGGTCGTGGGTGACGGGCCGGAGTACGGCGCCTGGATCGACAGGTTGGCGACGTGGACCTCGCCGGTGATGCTCGCATCCGGACCGCTCTGGCCGAGGTCGCAGGACCCGCGGATGCCGAGCAGGCCGGCGACCTGCGGGCCCGCGTCGTTGGCGTCGGTGGCGGTCAGCATCCACCCTGACGGCTCGGCGGAGCCCGTCTTCCAGACCCTCATGTGGATGACGGTCGGCGAGGTGCCCGCGATGTCGTAGCGGACGCTGTAGCGGTACGGGGCGCTGCCGTAGTCGGCGGTGGGGTCGATGCCCGTGTTGACGTTCACCCGGAAGGTGGTCTGGCCGGCGCTGCCCGGGGTCTGGACCCGCAGGAACAGACGGGGCGTGCCGTTGTTGGCGTCCCAGGACACCTGGGCGCGGTAGTAGCTCTTGTCCTGGTCCTGCGCGTTCTGGAAGCGCAACACCACGCCGGCGAGCACTCCGCCGTAGTGCGGATTGAGCGCCTTGACGTTGGTGGACCACGCCACGTCGAAGGTCCCCGACGAGTCGAGCGTGGACACGGGCACGGTCATGACCTGTTCCGCGGCGGTGTAGTACTGCGACGGGACCACGAACCGGCCCGACGAGCCGTCGGTGGAGACGTCGTTGGCGCTCCCCTTCTGCTGGGTCCACGGGCCGCCCACGTCCGCGGTGCCCCATCCGCCGGCCGTCGTGCGGTGGAAGCTGTCGGACACCATCGTCGCGGACGTCCCGGGATCCGTGGTCGTCGTGGTGGGCGCCGTCGTGGTCGTGCCGGGAGCGGCGGTGGTCGTCGTGGTCGGTGCGGGCGCGGTGGTTGTCGTGCCGCCACCGCTCGACGGTGGCGTGCCCGGCGGCTGCACGGGTGCGCCCCCGCCGAAGTCCGCCCGGAAGGCAGCCAGCGCGCGCGGGAAGCTGCCGTCCAGGATGTTGTTCTGCTGGTCCGGGGCGTCGAAGGAGAAGATGTCGGTCCAGGCCACGTTGTGCGAGCTGATCCACGACGCGAACTGGTCGATGAAGTACGGGTCGTCGCCGAGCCCGTGCCCGTCGGTGCGGAAGTCGACGGACCACTCGGGGAAGGCGATGGGCCGGCCCACCTGGGCCGAGAACGACGCCAGCCAGTTGAAGCCCCAGGCCTGGTTGAGGTCGGCGTTCCACGCGTTCTGCGGCGTGAACGGGTTGCACCAGCAGTTGTCGTACATGTCGGAGCCGATGTAGTCGACGTACGCGCTGCCCGGGTACGCCTGGTCCGGCGTGTAGCTCGTGGGCCCAGCGCCGTTGGGGTTCCACACGAACTGGAAGTTGGCGCCCGACACCGATCGCATGGCGGTGACGATCTGTCGGAAGAACGCCGCGTAGTTCTGTGCGTCGGTGGCGTTGCGGACGCTCCAGTTGTACCAGGTGCCGTTGAACTCCCAGCCGAGGCGGAGGTAGGCGTCGCCCTCCCCCTCGTTCACGAGGTTCTGCGCCAACTGGATGAAGTAGAAGTTGTACGAGCCGGCCGCGCCCGCGGCCAGGGTCCCGCCCGTGCCGTTCGGGATGATGGGCACGCCCAAGACGAGGCGGTACCCGGTCGAGGCCCACCGGCCCATGCCGCCCCCGCCCACCATGGTTCCCCAGCCGTTCGAGCCGTCGAGGTAGTCGGTGGCGAGCGTGGGATGGGAGTTCGTCGTCGACCCGAACGAGCCCACCCCCGAGGCGTTGGCGTACCCGGCGTAGTCGCCGAGCGGCACCGCGGCCGCCCCCGACGTGGCCGAGGCGAACGTGGCGCCCAGCACGGCGGCCGCCGCCGAGAGCACCATCCCCAGCGCCAGCCACCCGGCGACCGCCGGGCGGACCCCGCGGAGCACAGCCGCCCGCTGAAGAACCACCGCCTGGCGAAGCCTGCGCAGAGGCGCCGGTCGAAGACCGACCGCCGGGCGGATCCGTCGGAGAACCTCAGGTAGGCGGATCCGTCGGAGGATCTCCGCCGTCGCTGCTCGACCCATGTGGTGTCGCCCCCCATGACACCGGGCCTGCCACCAGGGCGCGCGCCACCAGGGCCTCGTCGGTCCTGCTTGCCCCCGTCCCGCTCGGCAGCCCGGCGAACTCGCTCGAGTCCCGTGGCTTTGCGTCCCGCCCTCACGGGCGGTTTGCCTTTGTCTGGTTTCGGTCCTGCGGTGCTGCCCGTGGGCCCACGGTCGACCGTCACGGTCTGCGCGGGCCCACGACCACTATCGGCGCGGTCTTTCCGGGGTCTTGAGAGAAATGGGACCTTCGTCCTTTTTCTGTTGTCCGAACGGTGTCAAGCGCCGGACAACGCCCGGGTCAGCGCCCTTTCGTGGGTCCTGAAAGGGAAATCCCCTGCGTACCGGGGGTATCAGCCGAAGTCGCGGACGAAGGCGGCGAGCGCCAGGGGGAAGCTGCCGTCGGTGATGGCGTCGGACTGCCCCGAGGGGTCGGCGTTGAAGTAGCTGGTCCACGCCACGTCACTCTGTGTGATCCAGGCGGCGAACTGGTCCACGAAGTAGGGGTCGTCGCCCATGCCGTGGCCGTCGGAGCGCCGCGACAGCCCCCACTCGGGGAAGGCGATCGGCCGGCCCACCTGGGCCGAGAACGAGGCCAGCCAGTCGAGGCCCCAGGGCTGGGTGAGCTGGGCGTCCCAGGCGTTCTGGGGCGTCATGGCGCTGCACCAGCAGTTGTCGTAGACGTCGGAGCCGATGAAGTCGACGTACGCGCTGCCCGGGTAGGCCTGGGCGGGCGGGTAGGCGGTGGGGCCGTCGCCGTTGGGGTTCCACACGAATTGGAACGACTGGCCCGGCACCGAGCGCATGGCGTCGACGATGTTGCGGAAGTACGCCGCGAAGTCTGCGGCGTCGGTGGTGTTGTGCACGCTCCACAAGTACCAGCCGCCGTTGAACTCCCACCCCAGTCGCAAGATGGAGTCGCCGGCGCCCGCCGACACCAGGTTCTGCGCCAGCGTCACGAAGTACGCGTTGTAGGCACCGGACGCGCCGGCCGCGAGGGTGCCCCCGGTGCCCCCCGGAATGATGGGCACGCCGATGACGAGCCGGTTGCCGGACGCTCGCCACCCGCCGGCCCCGGCCGCGCCGTCCATGGCACTCCAGCCGTTGACGCCGTTCAGGTACTCGGACAACAGCTGGGGGTGGGTGCCGGTCTGCGCGGCGAACGAAGCGGCGCCGCTCGAGTAACCGCCCGCGGTGAACACCCCGAGCGGGATCGTCCGGGCCGTGTGCGGGCCGCGGGCGGCGAAGACGACCGGCGGCGCGGGCGGAGCGGCCGGGCGCGCCGGTGCCGCGGCCGGGCGCGCCGGTGCCGGGCCGGTGGCGTGCGGGGCGCGCGTTGCGGCGGCGATCATCTGACCCCACGGACCCGCGGTTGTCGTCGTGGTGGGCGCCGTCGTCGTGGTTGTCGCCGCCAGCTGACGCACAGCCGACCACAGTTCGACGCGCAACTGGTCGGCGCTGGTCGTTCGCAGACCGGCGTGGGCGGCGTGCACGTGCGGCGCGAGCTCGCCGTTGTCGGTGACGACGACGGCCGCGGACACGATGGGAGCGGCCACCGCCACCTTGGTGGCCGACCGCTGCAGCAAGCTCTTCTTCACGCGCCGGATGGCATGGCGCGGCGGCGTGAATCGAATCAGGCTGAACATCGTTCCTCCGCCGGTGTCGATGTTCGCCCCGCCACCCGAGTCCGGCTGCCGCCCGTTGTGCTTCCGGGACCGTGCCGAGGCTTGTTCGGAAGCGCGGGACCTTACTGACGGCCGCCCGATATGTCGATTCTGTGTGCGTTGCCCTGCGCGACGCGTGGTTCGTGGTGCGCGTTGCCACGCATGCGCCGCGCGACACATGCGTGTGTGATGTGCGGACTGTTCGAGAAGTGGCTCGTGGTGTGCGCCACCACGCCACGGCAGCGCACGCCCCTCGCCGACGTGCCGCGCCGCCGGCGAGGACCGCCTTATCGCACCGCGGTGCCGGGTGCCGTGTACTCCACGATGCGCACGCCCTCGAAGTGGTAGGTGCGCGTGGCGCCGAGGCCGGCGGCGCCGAGGCCGTTCATGACCTCCTGGCGGCGGGTGGGGTCGAGCTCGGACTGGCTGAGGACGAGCCACACCCGGTCGTGACGGCGCGCCGCGCTCGTCACCGCGGCCTGGTCGACCTTGACGTTGCCGTCGTAGAGCAAGGGGTTGCGTTCAAACGCCAGGCTCGGGAACACCGGTTGCAGGGTGCCTTCGGCCGACGGGTGGAACTGCAGGTACCACTCGAAGGGAATGCGCATGTAGGCGGGGAACACCACGACGCCGTCACCGGGAGCCGAGCGCGCCGCCAGGGCGTCGAGGGCGCCGCGCCAGTCCTCGCCCCAGCCGTTCTTGTACCAACTGGCCAGGCCCGCCGCCGAGGCCACGACCAACACCGCGAGGCCGACGGCGAACGACCGCCTCGACAGCTTGGACAGTCCGAGTGCCACGAGCATGGCCGCGGGCGGCAGGAAGACCACGAGGTACCGGACGACGAGCAGCGGCTTGTAGACGAACGACAGCAGCACCACCGCGGCGAGGGGGACGACCAGCCAGCTGACGGTGAACATGAGCGGCCACTGGCGGACGAACGACGTCGATGGCGCGCGTCGGCGCAGGAGGACGACCGCGTATACGATGACCGCCACCACGAGCAGCACCACGAGATCGATGGCCGCGTGCGGAACCTTGGCGCGCACCTTGGCGAACAGGTGGCCGGCGGAGGTGCCCGACGCCCAGTTGTACTTGCCGCTCGAGTCGTTGGCGTGGATGAGGAGCCCGAGGGGAACGAGCAGCAGGGCCAGCACGACGCCGCTCGGGACGAGGCGCCGCCACGGGATCCCGCCGGGTGGCAGGAAGGCCAGTGACACCGCGTGCGCGACCGGGATGAGCGCGGCCCAGAAGTTCGTGTACGCGGCGAGCGCCGAGAAGACGACATAGCCCGCCCAGCTGGTCCAGCCCGCCGACAGTGGACCCGAAGAACGCGTGATGGCGTGCACGAACAGCGCCGAGGACGCCGAAACGAACAGGACGCTCAACGCGTAGCCCCGTACGTCCTGGGCCATCTCGACGATGAGCGGGTCCACGGCGAGCAGCACCCCGCAGACGAGGGCCACCTTGCGTCCGAACAGCTCGTTGGTGACGTACATGAGCACCGCCAGTGCGGCGACGACCGCCACCACCGACAGGGTGCGCATCACGAACTCGCTGTCGCCGACGTGGATCCAGCCCCGCAGCACCAGGTAGTAGAGGGACTGGTTCGACTCCTGGTGCACCACGACGTCGGTGAAGCGGTGCCAGGGGGTGCGGGCGATGCTCGTGCTGACCGCCTCGTCGAGGTACAGGGCGCTGCGGCCGAGGAACGCGAAGCCGGAGATGGCGCCGAGCGCCAGGACCAGTAGGTACGGCAGCTGCGAGCGGCCCGGGCGCCCCGGCCGGTCCACGGGCGGCGAATCGAGGACGGACGTCATCTGTCGATTGTGCCCCATGGCCCTGCCTTGCAGGTGCGCCGGGGCTCCGATGGTCCTCGACGTGCTCAACCTCGGCGATAGCGTCTTGAAGGTGGAGCCCCTCTCATCGGATGAGGCATCGTTCGACCTTCGCGTCGACAAAACGGTGCGAGTCTTGTTCGATCTGGTCGCCGAGAGCGTCGGTTGGGCTACCGCTGCGTTTCTCGATCAGGACGTCCCAGCCGCCAACCGTGTCATCACCGGCGAGAAGAACTTCGATGCTCGCTGCGACGAGCTGACGGCCCTCGTCAAGGCACGCCTCTCTTCGTCGAAGGTCGCGCTTGGCGAACTCGAGAATCTCGTCGCCCTTCTCCAGATAATCCCGGAACTCGAGCGCAGCGCCGACTTGGCTGAGCACATCGCACAGAGGTCCCTCCAAGGCCTTGGGGGTGTCATCCCCCCGCTCACTCGGGGCCTCGTCCAATCGATCGCCGACCTGACGATCGAGATGTGGCGAAGAGTGGGTGAGGCGTTTGCCACGCGCTCGCGAGACGTCGACCTCGCATTGGACGAATCCGACAGCGAGCTCGACGAGCTGTGCGCGTCTCTGGTCGGCGAAGGAATGGGAGGGATCCAGGATCCGCGCCTGGCTGTGGACCTCGCTCTCATCGCCCGTTTCTACGAGCGACTCGGTGACCACGCCGTCAACCTGGCGCGTCGTGTGGCCACGATGTCGGCCCCCAAGCGACTCACGCCACTCAGTTCCTTGATGGCGCCCTCCGGCCAGGGCCGGAAGATGGGACTGTCACGCCTGACGTCGCGCCTTCGTCGCCTGCGACTTGCGCCCGGAGACGAACGGTTCTTCGAGCTGTTCGAGAAGGCCGCGGCCAATACCCTGCGGTGCGCGGTCGAGCTGCGCAAGCTCGTCGTGTCGTTCACCGACGTCGACGACCATTATCAGGTAATCCGAGGATACGAGCGCAGGGGCGACGAGGTGACGATGGAACTCCTGCGTCTCCTCGACGCCAGCTTCGTCACCCCGTACGACCGTGAGGACATTCACGCTTTGGTCGAGGAGCTCGATGACGTCGTGGACGAGATGTTTTCGGCGGCATCCTTGATCCAGCTGCTCAAGGTCGACGGTTCCTTATCTGAACTCGTGGAATTGGCAGAGCTCCTGGTGACCATGTCGGAGGAGGTGGCTGCACTCATCGAACGTCTTCGCAGCAGGGACGGAGCTCGCTATCACCTGGAGCGGATCGAACAACTCGAGCACCACGGCGATGCGATCTACCGCAAGGCGATCGAGCGCCTGTTCGGAGGTGAGTACGACGCTATCGAGATCTTGAAGTGGAAGGACATCGTGCAAGCATTCGAGAATTCGGCGAATGCGATCGAGGACGTCTCAGATGTCGTCGAGTCGATCCTCGTCAAAGCCATGTGAGCTCGAGCGGGCGCCCTCGCGAGGTGGCCTCTCGCCCTACCTTCCAACGAGAGCGTGCACGACCTGGTAGACGACCCACGCAGAACCAGCCGATCCCGGGATGGTGAGGACCCACGCCAACATCACCTGACGGGCGACCCCCCAACGAACCGCCGACATGCGGCGACTCGCGCCGGCCCCCATGATGGACGACGTCATGAGGTGCGTCGAAGAGACGGGCATGGCGTAGGCATAGGCCGAGACGAGCAGCACCGCCGACGCAGACGTCTGGGCGGCAAAGGCCCTCGGAGGGTCGAGTCTTGTGATGCGCAGGCCGAGGGTGCGGATGACTCGGTAGCCGCCGGCCAGAGTTCCGATGCCCATCGCGGCGGCAGCCGCCAGGATCACCCAGATGGGAACCCGGAAACTATGGAGGTGGCCGGTGGCGACGAGGGCCAACGCGATGACACCCATGGTCTTCTGGGCGTCCTGAGTCCCATGACTGAATGCCATTGCACCCGTGGAAAACGTCTGGCCTCGTTGAAAGAGCTGGTTCACGACCCGCGGCCGCTTGTGCTGGAAGATCCAGACGATGGCGACCATCAGCAGGAATCCGAGCAACAAGCCGACCAGAGGGGACGCCGCCATCGGCATGACGACCTTGCTCAGGACGCCGTGCCATTTGACCGAGCTCCCGGAGGCCAGCGCGCTCCCAATCAGTCCCCCGATGAGCGCGTGGGTGGAGGACGAGGGCAGTCCGAACCACCATGTGATCAAGTTCCAGAAGATCGCGCCGATCAGTGCGGCGAACACCACCACGAGCCCATGGGTCCCCTGGGGCGCGGCGATGATGCCGCTCCCAACCGTCACTGCCACCTTCGTGGACACAACAGCGCCCACCACATTGAGCCCGGCCGCCATGCTGAGAGCGGTCAGTGGGCGCAGCGCCCGCGTCGTGATCGATACCGCGACGGCGTTGGCGGCATCGTGGAACCCGTTCGTGAAGTCGAATCCCAGCGCCACGAGAATGAAGGCAACCAGTCCGACGGTTCGCACGAGAGCTCCTCGCGGGTGAGGGGCTGAATCGATCCCGCGCTCCGGCGTGGGCTTGCGACGAGGCTATACGGAGGCGGCGGTGCGCGAGACGATCGGCGAGGCCGTTGGCGTGGTCGATCCCGTCCCTCACGAACTTGTCACCAGCTGGGTCAACCGCCGGTCAACTGCAGTGACCCGGCCGGCAGTGGCTGTCAGCATGCCCTTGGCGTCGAGCCACGTCGCGCTCGGTACGGGAGGCGAACTTCCGCCGGGAACCCCGGGCCGCCTCGTTGTGGACGCGGGGGCGGCAGGGACGGCGGTCGCCTTTGGTACGGCGGGCCGACGTGCCGCGCGCGCCGAGGGCTGGCCCGCGTGGAGGAGCTACGACGAGCCGGCGAGGAGACGATCGAGCACGACCTCAGCCACCTTCGTCGCGTTCTGAGGATCCCGAACGAGGTAGTGGTGTTGAAGACCCGGGTTGGCGTTCACCTCGAGGATTGCGCCCCCGGCTTCGTCGAGCGAGGTGCTCGGGTCGGGCGTCACGAGGTCCACGCCCGACATGCGCAGGCGCGCCAGGCGCGTGGCGTGCGCCGCGGCCTTGATAACCGCGGGTGAGAGGTCGTGCTCGGTGGCGTTGTCGGCCGCGCCGTTGTCGCCGGCATTGCTCTTCACCACGACCCGTCGGCCGTCGGCCACGACCGCCCGCAGGCGCAGCCCTTCACGGCGCAGGGCGAGCTCACAGTCGAGGTCGACCTTGATAATGCGACTCACCTCGGCGGCGCCGGCGTCGATGCGCCGAGCGTTCTCCTGCGCGATGAGTTCGGCTACCGTGGAACGCCCGTCGCCGATCACGGACGGCAAGTCACGGCGCACGGCGTCGACGAATTCGCCGTCCAGGAAGAGCAGCCGGAATTCGATGCCGCTCACCTGGCGCTCGAGTGCGATGCGGTCGTTCCACACCGACGCCCACAACCATGCGCGATAAAGGTCGTCGGCGGTGTCGACGCCGCAGGTGACGCCGTAGCCGCCGCCGCTGTCGCTGGCGGGCTTCACCACCCAAAGGCCCCCTGACGCGGCAAGCCGGTCGGCGACTGTGGTCAGATCGCCTCGGTGCCCTTCGATCTGTTCGGCGACGGGGATGCCGTTCGCCTCGAGCAGCCGGTGCATCACCGATTTGTCCAGAGCGAGGGCGATCGAGGCGGCGGTGTCCAGCATCGTGAGATTGCGCTGAACGACGGTCTCGACGCCGGCGCGCCGGATCGCGAGGAAACCGGCCCCCAACTCTTCGACCTCGGCGCCGAGTGCCCGGGCGGCGTCGGTCCAGATCCGCCGGTATGTGGCCGCGTCATTGCGCTTCAGGGCGGCTGCTTCAGCCCATGTGCCGCGCAGGCCGCCGATCCCGCGGCGCAGGCCGGCTGCACGCAGGCGCTCGAGGCGGTGCGCGACACCGAGTCCGGGCCCACCCGCTCGCACAATGGCATGGAGCGCTCTCGTCGGAAGGGTGGGGCGCTGCGTGCTGCTCATCTTCCCCCGTGGTCCACGACCGTCTGAGTGAGGTCCGTCGGCGAGTCGACACGCGGTCTGCGAGAGCGCCCGCGGTTGCGTGCTATCCGGCGGATCCCGCCGCGCACCCCCGTGGCGAAGGGCATGGGATCGCTCCACTGAAATGTTGGAAAGTGCGGGACATGGGCCAGGCTCTTCAGCCACTGCCACGTCGTGAGCGCGCCCTTGGCCCGGTAGGCGAAGAGCGCCTTGACGTCGGCCTGCGGGAACCACAGGTGGACACCCTCCTTGAAGGACCCCACCGGCCGCGGTTCATCGCCGACCAGCCGGTCGTAGGCAAGCAGTGCGAAGTCGACGCCGGCACGTGCAACAAGCCCGTTGGCCATCGTGAATCGGGGGGTGCACTCAATGACCTTCAACCTGCCGTCGCGTTCGTCGCGCTTGAACTCGACGCACCCGAACCCTACGAGGCCCATTCCTCGTAGTAAGGCAAGCCCTACCTCGGCCACTTCCGGGTCCCACTTCGAGACGTGGAAGGTGCCGAGCCCGAACTCGATCGGGAACTGCCGGGGCTTGCGCTTGGTGAACTGGGCGAGTGGCTCGCCGTGCTCGTCGAGGTACGTGTAGTAGGAGCAGTAACGGCCGTCATCGCCCGGGATGATCTCGGTTATGAGCCCGGGAACTCCCGCGTTGATGAGCCCTTGCAAGTAGGCGCGCAGCTGCGCCTCGTCCCGGACGATGAGGCCCTTCGGGCTGGCGAAATCGGGGGCATTGCGAAGCAGCACGTCGGAACGGGCGGGCTTCACGGCGAGGGGGAACCCGAACCCGGCGAACAGGGCTCGCCCGGCGTCGTCCTGCGAGTGGGCGGTCACCGTGCGGGGCGTGCCGATGCCGAGCTCGAGCGCCAGGTCGTAGGTGAGTTGCTTGTCGAGCATCGTCACCAGGACGTCGTCACTCGCCTCCATTGGCCGATGACCGGCGGCGACGAGGTCCGCCCGGTGCGCGGCGATGAACTCGAGTCCCATGTCGCAGCAGGCAAAGACCGCCGATGCCTGGTGGCTCTGCAGGAAGGTCAGCCACTGCGCCTTGACGTCGTCGGCCAGCTCGTAGTGCACATAACGGTGACAGAAGCGCGACCGGCGTGCCAGGCAGTCATTGGCCCCGTCGCTCAGGATGGTCACTTCGACGCCCGCCTTACCCAGCGAGCGCGCCACGCTTAGCGCGGTAGCCGCTCCCCCGAGCAACACGGCCGGGAGCTTGCCCGCGGCCTGCGTCACCTTTGGGGCGCGCGACGTCATTGCCACAACACGGGCAGGGAGACCATCGCTGCGATGTTACCGGCGCGCCCGTGGCTACCTGTGTCTCGCGTCGTCACCCGCGCCCGCACGTGACGTAGGCACCGGGCACCTCGCCGTGGTCACTCGTGCGCCCGCACATCACCTGCGGCCGCAATTGACGTCATCACCCCGGACCCCCGAAGCACACCACCTCGCTGATGTATGCCAAGGTCAAAGGAGGGCGCCCTCGTGCGCCTTCTCGGATCTCCGCGGCAGCTGTGATCGGGCCCGGTCGCCTATTCCTGACACGAAGCTCATGGACGTAAGCGCGCCGCGCCTTCGACGTCGGTCGGTCGGCTGCCGCCACGCCGGCTGAACGTGGCCGGAAGGCTCGAAGTCGGAAGGCAAGGTCCACTCGATCGCCAGCCGGCTGCCCGGCGCCAGCACCGGCGGCGACAAGCGCCCGGTTCAGCGTACCGGTGCCGGCCGCGACGTCGTTGACACCGGTCGTGCCCGACTCGCAAGGCAGCCGACGACTGACTCCGGACATCCCGGCCGGGCCGCCGGGGATCGTCGTCGACCGGGGAGACGGCGTGCGCCGCCGCGTGAACGTCGCCCCGGTGGTTGCGCGGTCAGGTCGACGGGACCTTCAGAGCCGGCGCCCCTCGCGGCCCGGTGTTGAAGTGGTCGGCGAAAGCGTCCACGAGCGGCCGGCTGTTGGGCATGTTCGACCACGACCGGATGAGGAACCGCTTCTTGTCGGGCTCCTCGAAGTCCTCGTACGACGTTCGGGTGTGCAACATCATGTGGTTGTTGAGCATCTGGACGTCACCGGCGCGCAGCGTGATGTCGAGACGGAGGTCGGGCCGCATCGCCAGCTCGGCGATGGTCGTAATGGCGTTGCGCTCCATGTCCGACAGCGGCTCCACGCCGGGGAGCTCCTCGGCGGTGAGCATCGCCTTCAGGTTGTAGCGCGAGCTCAGCCGGCCCTCGTGGTAGCTGAATACCGGCACGTAGTGGCGGGTGACGTTCTCCCACTCTCCGACCGGCCCGTTGCCGCGGATGTTGTGGCGGAAGCCGCGGTAGAGGAGCTCGAGGTATTCGGGGTGGGAGCGCAGCAGCTCGTTGTAGATCGACATCCCACTCGTGAGCTGGCTGATGCCACCGGACTTCGCCGGCCGGATGCACAACAGGCAAACGGCGTCACCGGAGTCGCAGTGGGGCGTCAGCTCGGCGCGCGTCATGTAGCCGCGCACCTGGATGTTCGAATACGACAGGCCCCGGTCGAGGACCTCCTCGACGAGGGTGCCCGCGGTGTCCTGGTGCATGGGCTCGCCGAGGTGGACGATGATCCCCATGAGGAAGATGCGCTGCTCGTGGTACGCGTAACGCTCGACGGGAAAGCCACGCAGCAAGGTGAAGCCCCGTCCGTCCTCGAGCTCGCGCTGCATGCCCTTGAGCCGGCGTCCGAACACGCCCAGAGGGAACTGGTCCTCCTGCGTCAGGTCCTCCGCTGCCAGGCCCGCCCGCTTGACGGCCGCGATGGCCCGGTCGGCGTCTTCGATCTCCTCGGGCGTCAGGTGGGTGACGTAGGCGTCCTCGTTGGCGTAGTCGGCCGACACCCACGCTGACGCGTCGGTGACCGGCGTCGTCAGCATGTGCGCTCGGACGGGTACGCGGTCCTCGTGCAGAGGGGTAAGGGTCGTGCTCAACGCGGACCTCCGAACCCGCTGGCTCGCCCACCGCAAGTGTGGACGAATGAGGGCGAACCGCGCACGGCACGCACTGTCAACGCCGCTACCCACAGGCGGTCAAAGGGGAGGTCAATTCCTGGCCAACTGGCCCCAGGCTTCACACCCAGGCTGCTCACACCGAGTCTGCCCAAGGAGGGCCCGGCCCACCTCTAATCTTCGCCAACTCGATCAACCTCCAGTCAACTTCGTTGACGCGGCAACCTTCCGCGCTTCACCATGCCGGTGAGACGCTTTGTCGAGCTGTTGTGCGCGCGTGGGACGCAGAGACCTGATCAGGACTCGCCCGCCTCGCCCCGAACAGACGAGGTTCAGGAGTTGGCATTGAGCATGGTCGGGCACGCGCGACGACCCGCGCAGGACGTACTACCGCGCTTCGCGCCAAATCGTTCACGGCGCCCTCTCCACGCCCGGCGGCGGTCGTGGCACCCGAGACTGCCGGGACGGCTATGGCTGCGGGGGGCTCTCGTCGTCGCCACCGTGGCCGCTGCCGCCGGCGGCACGCTCGCCGGCCAGGCCGCCGCGGCCGGGAGCCCGCCGGGCGCACCCACCCTCGTGTCGGCGTCGGCGTCGGGAACGAGCGTCACGCTCACGTGGACGAACGGGACGGGCGCCCAGGGAGCGAACAGTTATCAGAACGGGGTCAAGCACTGGGTGGGCGGGAGCCCGAACCCGGTGCCCACGACGTACACCTACACCGGCCTGGCCAACGGCACCTACACGTACCAGGTGGCCGACTACAACGGGGCGGGCCAAGGGCCCCTGTCCAACTCGCTGACGGCCACGGTGGGGGGCACCCCGCCGCCCACGCCCACGGTCACGTCGCTCTCGGTCACCTCGGGCGACGAGAACGGCGGGACGGCCCTCACGGTGAACGGCACCAACTTCACCGGCGCCACCGCCGTGGACTTCGGTGCCGTCGCCGCCACGTCGTTCACCGTCACGGGCCCGGGCACCATCTCGGCGACGTCACCGGCGGCCACGAACACGGGACCCGTGGACGTGACCGTCACCACGCCCGGCGGCAAGAGCGCCGTCAACCAGCCCGGCGACGAGTTCACCTACACCACCCCGCCGGCGCCTACGGTCTCCTTGGTCAACCCGAC
This sequence comes from Acidimicrobiales bacterium, assembly GCA_035294855.1. Classification (GTDB taxonomy): domain Bacteria; phylum Actinomycetota; class Acidimicrobiia; order Acidimicrobiales; family UBA8190; genus DATGKD01. Next base: position 1,481 of record DATGKD010000144.1, on the reverse strand, counting down.
CACCGGGCCGTCGGGCACCTCGGTCACCGTGTCGGGCACCGACTTCACCGGGGCCACCACGGTGGACTTCGGGACGGGCAACCCGGCCACCTTCACGGTGAACAGCAACACCACGATCCAGGCCACGGTGCCCTCGGGCACGGGCACCGTGGACGTGACCGTCACCACCAATTCGGGCACGAGCGCGATCAACTCGAACGACCAGTTCGCCTACGGGGCGGGGACGCCGCCCACCGTCATCCCGTCGCCCGTGACCGGGCCCGGGTGGCAGTTGAACGGCACGGCCACGGTCATCACCACGGCGTCACCTCCGAACCTCCAGCTCACCCCGGTCGCCACGTACCAGGCGGGATCGGCCTTCTACACGACCCCGGTGCCCGGCGTCGGCATCTCCGCCGCCTTCGACGCCCAGATCCACGGCGGCACCGGCGCCGACGGCCTGTGCCTGGTGCTGGCCGACGCCAGCGTCACCAAGCCCACCGCGCTCGGCGTGAACGGTGGCGGTGAAGGGTTCTCGGGCATCAAGGGCATCGCCCTGTCGCTCGACACGTACAAGAACTCCGTCAACCCGTCGAACAACTTCGTGGGCATCGCCACCGGCGCCGGGCCGTACTCGGCGTCGCTCCACTACGTCACCACCAACTCGTCGATCCCGGCGTTGCGGACGGGGACGCACCACTTCGTGCTGACCACGTTCTCGAGCGGCCTGTCGGTGACGATGGACGGCAACCCCGTGCTCAATTACGCCACGACGCTGCCGACCAACGTGCTCGTCGGCTTCACGGCGGGCGAAGGAGGACTCACGGACATCCACGCCGTGCAGAACGTGTCGATCACGGCGGGTCCCCCGCCGCCGGCACCGGTGGTCACGGGGGTGAGCCCGACATCCGGCCCGAGCACGGGGGGGACGCCGGTCACCATCACGGGCAGTGGCTTCACCGGTGCCTCCCAGGTCCTCTTCGGCGGCCTGGCGGTCTCGTCCTACACGGTGGTGAACGACGGCGAGATCACCACGACTTCGCCCCCGGAGTCGCCGGCCACCGTCGACGTCACCGTCACGGCTGCCGGCGGCGACAGCGCCACCAACGCCAACGACAAATTCACGTACAACCCGCCGCCCCAGCCGACCGTCACCGGATTGAACCCGACCTCGGGCCCGAGCGGCACGTCGGTGACCGTCAGCGGCACGAACTTCACGGGCGCCACGGCCGTCGACTTCGGGACCGGCAACCCCGCCACCACGTTCAACGTCACCAACGACGGGTCGCTCACCGCCACCGCGCCGACCGGCACGGGCACGGTGGACGTCACCGTCACCACCTCGGGCGGCACGAGCGCGGTCTCCCAGCCGGCCGACGAGTTCCAGTACACGTTGCCGCCCCAGCCGACCGTCACCGGATTGAACCCGACCTCGGGCCCGAGCGGCACGTCGGTGACCGTCAGCGGCACGAACTTCACGGGCGCCACGGCCGTCGACTTCG
>DATGKD010000143.1:0-11689 GCA_035294855.1 Acidimicrobiales bacterium | reverse complement strand
TAGTCACAGACGTGCAGCGCCTCCGCCGGGTACGGACGCGCGCACTCCCTGCAGCGAAGGCCGGTGACGAAATCCACGGGATTCCTCCTCATCGGTCGGGCATTGGCACCTGGCGTGCACCGGGTCGGTGCGTTGCGCTGGTTGCCGCGGCGTCACAGGGCCCGTCCCTCAGCCGCTCTGGATGATCACACCATGGTGGTCGAAACCGGCCGCTTCGTCAACGCAGGCCCCGATGCGCTGGGTGTTCGGCGCCCGTCCCGTGCCTGGAGTGCGGTTCCGGAACGACGCGAGCCGGGGGCGCGCTGCTGGGCGAGGGTCCGGGATCGGCGATGATCGCGTGGTGAGTCCAGGCTCCCGCGCCGCTCCCCTCGTCTACGCGCACACCGACTTCGAGGCGCACGACCTCGCCGCGCGGCGCCACGGCCGCACCGTGGCGGTCTGCCTTCCCGCCCGCGACGAGGAGCGCACCGTCGGCCAGATCGTCGAGGCGGTGCGCGCGTCGCTGACCGCCGCCGGGGGAGGCGCGGACGTGGTCGACGAGGTCGTCGTGGTGGACGACGGGTCGGGCGACGCCACCGCCGAGGTGGCGAGGTCGGCCGGCGCCCGGGTGATCACGGCGTGCACGCGGCCCGGCGGCAAGGGCCAGGCCATGCGCACCGCGCTGGAGGAGACCGGCGCGGACCTCCTCGTGTTCCTCGACGCCGACATCGAGAACTTCGCACCGCACTTCGTCACCGGGCTCCTCGGCCCGCTCCTCACCGACGACGACGTCGTGCTCGTGAAGGGCTTCTACCTCCGCCCGCTGCACGGCGAGCCCGACGGCGGCGGCCGGGTCACCGAGCTGGTGGCGCGGCCCGCCATCGACCTGTTGTGGCCGTATCTCGCCGGCATCCGCCAGCCCCTGGCGGGCGAGACCGCCGCGCCCCGCGCCGTGCTCGACAAGATCGATCTCGCCCCGGGCTACGGCGTCGAGCTCGCCATGCTCGTCGACATCGCCGGCCGCTTCGGCGTCGAGCGTCTCGCCCAGGTGGACCTGGGCGTCAGGGTGCACCGCAACCGGACGCTCCCCGAGCTACGCGTTCACGCCACCGACGTGTTGCACGCCGCACTCGAGCGCGCCGGCATCGCCATGCCGGCGAGCGGAGGCTCGTAGCAGCGGTCGTCCCCGCCGGCCCGGGCGGGGGTGAGAACGGGCACGCCCTGCACCGGAACCCCGGGCACCGCGGCACGTTCCGGCGGCTCGACCTCCGGCGTGCTCGTCTCGCCAGTCGCGCCGGCGGCACGCGCAGCACGGGCGGCACGGTCGGACGCCCCGAGCCGGCGTGGCAACACCAGGCCGATCGCCGCGCCGATCGCCACCACGGCGGCGCCCACCCACACCGCGGCGGTGAGGCCCGAGACGTACGCGTGGCCGCTCGTGTATCCGCCGTGGGACGCAAACACCGCGCCCAGCGCCGCGATCCCGAGCACCCCGCCGACCTCACGAAAGGTGTTGTTCGTGCCCGACGCCACGCCCTCGAGCTCGGGCCGCACCGACGACAGCACCACCGACGCGAGCGGCACGAAGAACAGCGCCATGCCCACGCCCGACACGACGAACGCCGGCCACATCGCCGAGTACGGCGTGGTCGGAGTGGTGACGAGGGCGAGCCAGGCGAGCCCGGTGGCCTGCAGCAGCAGCCCGGCCACCAGCACCGGGCGTCCACCGAAGCGCTGGGCGAGCGCCGCGCTCACCGGCGCCAGCAGCATCGGCACGCCCGTCCACGGCAGGACCCGCAGGCCGGCGCCGAGCGGTGTGAAGTGCTGGACCACCTGAAGGAACTGCGACAGGAAGAAGATCGAGCCGAACATGCCGAAGCTCATCAGCATGGCGACCACGTTGATGGCGCTGAACGCCCTCGTTCCGAACAGGGTGAGAGGCAGCATGGGACTGGGCGCGCGCCGCTCCCACGCCACGAAGCCCGCCAGCCCGGCGACGGCAGCACCGAATGCGGCGAGCACGCCGGCGCTCGTCCAGCCGTGGGTATTGCCGCGCACCAGCGCGAACACCAGACCGAACAGGCCGAGCGTGGCGAGGACCACACCACCGAGGTCGAGCCGCTGGCGCGGTCCGGTCGACTCGCTCAGCCGCAGGCGGGCCAGCGCCACGAGCACCACTCCGACGGGCACGTTGATCCAGAAGATCGACTGCCACGACAGGCCGGTCGTCACGGCTCCCCCGACGAGCGGGCCCGCCGCCACCGCCACACCGCCGATGGCGCCCCAGATGCCGAGCGCCTGGTTCCGCCGCTCGGGAGGCACCGCCGCGGACAAGAGCGTCAACGACAAGGGCATGATCAGCGCGCCCCCGCGCCCTGCACGGCGCGCGCCGTGACGAGCCAGCCGATCGACGGGGACAGCGCGGCCGCGGCCGACGCGGCGGTGAACACGACGAGGCCCGTGACGAACATGCGCCGGCGGCCGAAACGGTCGCCCAGCGCCGCGCCCGTGAGCAGCAGGACGGCGAACGTGAGCGTGTAGGCGTTCACCGTCCACTCGAGCCCCGCCAACCCCGCGTGGAGGTGGGCGCGGATGACCGGCAGCGCCGTGGTGACCACGAGATTGTCGAGCGTCGCCATGAACAGCGCCATCGACGTGATGGCGACCGCCCACACGGTCGTCGCCCGGCTCTGCCCGGTGGCGCGTCCGTTGGCGGCGCGCCTCCGGCGCACACCGCGTCGCGTGGCCCCCGGCGCTCCCGTGGGTCCGAACGCTCCGGACCGCACGGCCATCTCGGTCGTTGACGGTGTGGCGGTCGACGTGCTCATCGGGGATCGGCCTCCTCGTCCTGTGTTGATAGTGAGTGATAACTAGCTTCATGAGCCATGGGTCGGCCCTCTGCTGCTCGCATCGGCGGATCAGGTCCCGGCGCGGCCGGCGAAGAACGTGGCGGGATCGGGGTCGCAGGCGCGCGCCCAGGACTCCTTGAGCTCCGACGCGTCCATGGCGGCGAGAACGTTCAGGAGCATCCCCTGGGCGAAGAACGCCCGGATGTCGTCCTCGGGCAGGCCGGTGAGCGCGCCCACCACGCTCCACAGGTGGCGGAACCCCTCACGTGCCGCCGCCCGGATGACCTCGTCCTCGGACGCCGCGTACGAGTGCAGCTGCATGAGGAGCAGGTCGCGCTCTTTCAACAGCTCCTGGTAGGCGGCGGCCATGGCGGCCATGGCGACGATCCCCGACTTGCCGTCGGCGGCCGTTCGGAAAGCGTCCTCGATGCGGGCGTGCATGACGCCCATCGTCGCCACGAAGAGGTCGCGCTTCGTGCCGAACAGGCGGAACAGGTACGGCTGGGAGATCTCGGCGCGCGCCGCCACCGCTTCGGTGGAGGTGCCCGCGTAGCCGCCCTTGGCGAACTCGATCACCGCCGCCCGCAGCACCGCGGGGCGCCGCTCCTCCGCCGACATGCGTGACCCCGCCACGGTCGTCACGGGCCGCCTCGGTGCCGGCGCGTCCCGGGCTGCTGTCTGCGCGTCCCGGGTGGCCGTCTGCGAGGTCGTCGGGGGAGGCACGGTTCTAAGTTAGTGGTTACTCACTTGCTTGTCAAGGACGGGGCCGCCGGCACGGGTCACGGCGGGCGCTCGACGAAAAGGTCCCGCACCGCTTCCTCCACGCACCCCGCCGGGTCGGCGAGCGACCGGGCCGCCCCGCAGTGCTCGGTGAGGTCGACGACCTCGAGCTCCCCCGTCCGCCCCCCGCCCGCCGGGTCGGGTCGGACGCCGCCGGGACCCACGGACCCGGCCACGACCACCACGTCGACCCCGGCGACGCCGGCCAGCGCCGCGACGCCCGCGACCACCTTGCCCGACCAGGTCGAGGCGTCCAGGCGACCCTCGCCGGTCACGACCAGGTCGGCGCGCCCCAGCCGACTGCGCAGGTCGACGAGCCCGGCCACGAGCTCGAAGCCCGGGACCAGTCGCGCCCCCAGCGCCGCCAGGCCGCCGGCCATCCCGCCGGCCGCACCCGCGCCCGGGAGCGCACCGACGTCGACGCCGTACCGGCGCCGGTAGTCGGCGGCGAGCGCCTCGAGCCGAACCCGGAGCTCGACCACCTGGGAAGGAGACGCACCCTTCTGCGGGCCGAACATCTCGGCGGCATCGACGAAGGCGGTCTGCACGTCGCACGCCACCACCACCTCGGCATCGCCCAGTCCGCCGGCCGCCTCGATGGCCTCGACGGCGCCGCTCCCCCCGTCGGTGGTGGCCGAGCCGCCGACACCGACGAGCACCCGGCGCGCTCGAGCGGCGACGGCCGCCGCGATCAGCTCGCCCGTGCCCCGGGTGGTGGCGGCCACGGGGTCGTTGCCCTCGGGGCCGCCGGCGAGCGGCAGTCCCGAGGCCGCGGCGGACTCCACGACGGCCTCGTCTCCGCCCTGCCACCAACGCGCGGAGACGGGCGCGCCGAGCGGGCCGGTCACCTCGGTCGTGCGCCAGGCGCCCGCCCCGTGGCGCTGGGCCGCGACGACCTCGGCGAAGCCTTCGCCCCCGTCGGAGAGCGGGCAGACGTCGCACTCCCATCCGGCCGACCGCGCCGCGGCGGCGATGGCCTCGGCGATGGCGGGGGCGCCCGCCGTCCCCTTGAAGGCATCGGGCGCGGCCACGACGCACGGCCTGCGGCGCGCCGACGTCGGCACGTCAGGACCCCACCCGGATAGGGTCGCCGTCGTGGGAGGCGCCCGGCTCCTCGTCGCGTCCAACCGCGGACCCGTTTCCTTCACGCTCGACGAGCGGGGGCGGCCGAAGGTCGTGGGCTCGGCGGGCGGGCTGGCCAGCGCCCTGCAGCCGCTGTTCGAGGGCAGGCCGGCCACGTGGGTGGCCTGCGCCATGTCGGACGCCGACCGGCTGGCCGCCGATGCCGGGCTCATGGACGACCGAGGCTTCGAGCTCGTCATGGTCCAGCCCGACCCCGGCGTGTACCGCATGGCCTACGACGTGGTCGCCAACTCGACGCTGTGGTACCTGCACCACAACCTCTTCGACCTGGCCCGCCGCCCCCGCTTCGACCGGACGTGGGCGACGGCGTGGGAGGCCTACCGGAGCTTCAACCGGTCCTTCGCCGCGGCCGTCGCCGGGGCTGCGGAGGAGGGGGCCACCGTCCTCGTGCAGGACTACCACCTGTGCCTCTTGCCCAAGATGCTGGCGGAGAAGCGCCCCGACCTCCGCACGATCCACTTCACTCACACCCCGTTCGCCGACCCCATCCTGATCCGGGTGCTCCCCCAGGCCGTCGCCCGCGAGCTGCTCGAGGGCATGGCCGCCGCCCGGGCGTGCGGGTTCCACACGGCCCGGTGGGAGGCGGGCTTCCGGGGCTGCTGCCAGGAGCTGGCCGTGGAGGCGCCCCCCAGCTTCGTGGGCCCGCTCACCCCCGACCCCGACCGCCTGGCGTCGCGGATCGCCGCTCCCGGTTTCGCGGCTGCCGTGCAACGGGTGGACGACCTCGTCGCCGGGCGCAAGCTCGTCGTGCGGGTGGACCGCGTCGAACCCGCCAAGAACATGCTGCGCGGGCTGTGGGCGTTCGACGAGATGCTCAGGCTGCGCCCCGACCTGCGCAGCAAGGTGGTGCTGCTGTCGCTCGCCTACCCGTCGCGCGAGACCCTGCCCGAGTACCAGGCGTACCGCACGGAGGTGGACCACCTCGCCCGGCGGGTCAACGACACCTGGGGCGACGACACCTGGACACCGGTGGCGCACGAGGTCGCCGACGACCCGGACCGTTCGCTCGCCGCCCTCACCCGTTACGACGTGCTGCTCGTGAACCCCGTCCGCGACGGCCTCAACCTCGTCGCCAAGGAAGGGCCGCTCGTGAACACGACCCACGGCGTGCTCGCGCTGTCGCGCGAGGCGGGCAGCTTCGAGGAGTTGCGCGGCGCCGCGCTGGAAGTCAACCCGTTCGACGTCGCGGGCACCGCGGAGGTGCTCGCCGAGGCGCTCGACATGCCCGCCCCCGAGCGCGCCCGGCGCGCTCAGGCGCTGCGGGCCCTCGTCCGCCGGCGCGAGCCCAGCGACTGGCTCGTCGACCAGCTGACCGCCGCGGGCGGGGCCTGACACCAGGCGTTCCGGCACCACGCCTTCAGGCCGGCCTCGCCGCGGTTGCCAACCGGCCGAGCAGCCCGACCGCTTCGGACGGCCCGGTGACGACCACGTCGGCAGCTGCCGCCAACTCCGGTGGTGACTCCACGTCGGTGACGGCCACGCGCACCGCGGCCGTGCCCGCCGCCGCCAACCGGTCGAGCGCGGCGAAGGCGGCGAGGTCGCCCGCGTCGTCGCCGGCGAAGCACGCGGCGACGCACCCACGCGCCACCCGCTCCACGACGGTGCCCTTGTCGGCGCCCACCGGTGGCCGGAATTCCCGCGCCATGCGGCCCGGCACGACGACGAGCCCGGTGCGCGCCGACCACCGGCGTGCGAAGTCGTCGACGCGCTCGCCCAAGCCCGGCGCCTGGCGCCAGTGCACGGTGACCGACACCCGCTTGTCCTCCACGCCCACGGTCGTGCCGGCGAACTCGGCCCGGGCCGCGGCCACCACCTGCGCGGCCGGCTGGCGCCAGGGCTCGACGTCGGGCGCGGTCTTGAGCGCACCGTCCTCGATCCACTCGAGTCCGTAGACACCGAACAGCCGGACGCGCGGGCCGGCCGCCGCCAGCCGCTCGGCCAGGAACGACACCGGGCGCCCGGACACCACGGCCACCGCCTGGAACCTCTCGGCCAGAGCGGCGAGCACGGCAGGTGCCTCCGGGAGCGGGGCGGCGGTCTCGGGGTCGGGGACGATGGGGGCGAGGGTCCCGTCGAAGTCGGTCAGCACGGCGCTCTTCGCGGGGTCGGTGAGCAGGGCGTCGAGCGCGCCGAGGCCGGCCACGGCGCGCTCGTCGACCGGAGGCTCTACCGGCCGGTGCTGGCCGCGGTGCTGCCCGACGACGCCGTGGACCCCCCGGGCGCGTAACGCGACAGGTCGGGACCGGCGACGACCACGGCGGTCGCGCCCTGGGTGCTGGCCACCGGCGCCACCGCGCTGGACGGCTGCACCACAGAATTCGGCAGCCCGAGCGCCCCGACCACCGTGGTGGCGGCGCCCTGCTGCCCGGCGGCCGCGTAGACCTGGGTACCGGTGACCTTGGTGGTGGAGTTCACCGCGCTCAGGATGGAGAAGCCCCGCGACCGCAGGTACGCGGCCACTCCCCCGGCGAGCCCGGTGACGCTCGTGCCGTTGGCGACGAGCACGTGGATCGCCGACGCGCCGGGCACGACCGTGGGCGCGGCGGTGGTGGCGGTGCTGGCGGTGGTGGTGGGCGGCACCGACGACGACGGGCTCGTCTGCCCCGAGTTCGCGGTCGCGGTCGTGGTCGTGGTCGTCTGCGCGGCGGCGCTCACGCCGATGGGCGCGCGCGTCGCCGACGGCATGAGGAGCGCCCCGACGACGACCGCGGCGACAACGACCAGCGCGCCGCGCAACCAGCGCCCACTGGGCCCGAAGTGGTCGAGGGGGTCGTGCGTGTCCCGATCAGGCGGCACGCTTCCACCGTTGCCGTCGGCCGGTTCGTACGGTCGACGGCTCACCGGTGGTGCCTCACCGACGAGGGTGGAGCTGCTTCTCGGTCGTCTCGAAACGGCCCCGCCGGCGGTCGCGCTTCTTGCGGCGCAGGCGGCGCACGACGAGCGGCGCGTGCTGCAGGGCTTCGCTGGACTCCACCAGGTCGTCGAGCCGTCGGTAGTACGTCGTCGGCGACATACCGAGACGATCGCGGATCGCGCTCGCCTTGGAACCGGGCCGCGTCCACCACGACTCCTCCAAGTCGAGGATGTCGCGATCGGTATCGGTGAATTCCATCCTGACAAAGCCTGCCAACACCGTGCGCGCGAAGCAAGGATCCTCGCTCCGCGGCGCTCACGGCGCGTGCCGTCGCGGTGCGGGCGGTCGCGGTGGAGGCAGTCGCGGCACCGGCAGTCGCAGCACGTGGGGGTGCCGGCGGTAGCGTTGTCTGCACGCCGGTGTGGCGCAGCTGGAAGCGCAGACGACTTGTAATCGTCAGGTCGTGGGTTCGAGTCCCACCACCGGCTCGCTCACGACACATGCGGCTTCTCCCCCGTCCCCGATCCCGATCCGCCCGGGCTCAACGGTGACAACGCGCTGACACCTTAGGACGGACGCCTCGAGCGTGACGGAGGTGGAATTCGCCCCGGCGACCGTCGGCACGGGGCGTCCCGACCGTTATCAAAGCGATGCGAACCACCTCCACTGCCGGGCGCCTGGCCCGGGTGCTCGTCGCCGGGCTGGCGGGGGGCGCCGTCACCGTCGGCCTCACCGGCGCCGCGGAGGCGACCGCGCTGCCCGGACCGTCCTCGGCGACCGGCGCCTACCCGGTGGGCAATTTCGCCGACGGCCTGGCCACCGAGTTCACCGACCCCGGCGGCATGCCGCCCGGGGTCACGAACGGTCCGTGCCACCCGTCCGCTGCGCACCCGTACCCGGTCGTGCTGGTGCACGGGACGTTCGCCAACGAGAACTTCAGCTGGCAGGCGCTCGCCCCCATGCTGGCGAACGCCGGCTACTGCGTGTTCGGCCTGAACTACGGCGCCACCGCCAACACCGACGGCCGCGCCTACGCCCAGGACTACGTGGAGACCTCCGCCAGGCAGCTGGGCGCGTTCGTCACCCAGGTCCTCGCGTGGACGGGCGCGTCGCAGGTCGACATGGTCGGCCACTCCCAGGGCGGCATGATGCCCCGCTACTACATCGACTTCCTGGGCGGCGCGCGCTACGTGCACACGCTCGTGGGCCTCGCGCCGTCCAACCACGGCACCACCGCCGACGGCATCACCACCCTCGCCGGCTTCTTCGGTTCGAGCGAGTACCAGTTCGCCGGGTCGTTCGGTTGCCCGGCGTGCGGCGAGCAGATCGCCGGTTCGCCCTTCATGCAGAACTTGAACGGTCACGGCGACACCGTGCCCGGGCCCAACTACGTCGTCATCGAGTCGCGCGACGACACGGTGGTGACGCCGTACACCTCCGCGTTCCTGAGCGGTCCGGACGTGCTGAACGTCACGCTCCAGGACCAGTGCGCCACCGACGCCACCGAACACGTCGGGATCATCTACGACCCGGTGGCGCTCCAAGACGTCATGGCCGCCCTCGCCGACAACACCGCGTCCGTGGCGCCCCTGCCGCAACCGGCGTGCTCGGTGGGGCTGCCCGTGGTGGGCGGCGTCTGAGCGACGTTCAGGCCCCGGCCGCACGCCGGCGCGCCAGCTCGAAGCACGCCACCGCGCCGGCCGCGGCCACGTTGAGCGAATCGAGCACGCCGAACTGCGGGATGGTGGCGGCGACCTGACACCGCCGCCGGGTCAACGAGGCGAGCCCCTTGCCCTCGGCACCGAGCACCAGCGCGGCGGGGCCGAGCACCTCGGGGCCGAGCTCGTACAGCGAGACCGGGGCGTCGGTGACCAAGCCGACGCTCGTCACCCCGAGGGCGTCCATGCGACGTAACGCGTTCGGGATGCCGGGCACCACGGCGATCGGCAGGTGCTCGATGGCACCGGCTGCCACCTTGGCCACCGTCGGCGTGACGTGCGCGGCGCGGTGGCGCGGCACGACGACGCCGGTCACACCCGCAGCTTCTGCGGTGCGCAGCAACGCCCCCAGGTTGTGGGGATCGGTCACGCCGTCGAGCACGACGAGGAACGGCGCCCCACCCGGGGTCGTCCGGCACAGGTCGTCCAGGTCCGCCTCGTCCAGGGGCTGCGCCCGCGCCAGCACGCCCTGCGCACTGTCGGTGCGGGCCGCCATCTCGAGCTTGCGCCTCGGGACCGACAGGACCCGGACTCTGCGGCGCACGGCCAGGCGCTCGATGTCGTCGATCTGGGGCGACGGGTCGAGCCCCTCGGAGATCCACACCTCGCGCACGGGTCGCTTCCCGGCGGCGAGCAGCTCGCGGACCGCCTGACGCCCCTCGACCTGGTCGCCGCCCAGGTCCGAACGGTCGGGGGCTCTCCTGCGGACCGGGCGCGGCCGGTCGGCCGGGGGAGCATGGCCGCGGCGCCGCCCGGCGCCGCCGTTCACGTGATGGCGAGCAGCGCCACGGCCAGGCATGCGATTCCCTCGGCGCGACCGAGGGCCCCGAGGCCCTCGGCGCGCTTGGCCTTCACGCTCACCGGGGCGTGCACGACGCCCGTGAGACGCTCGCCCATCGACGCGGTGTACTCCGCGAGCCGCGGCCGTTCGCACACGAGCGTGCAGTCGGCGTTGACCACCTGCATCCCCTCGACACCCACCATGGCCACGACGCGGGTGAGAAGGTCCAGAGAATCGGCGCCCGCCCACTGCGGCAGATCGGCGGGGAAGTGCGTCCCGAGGTCTGCGCGCCCGGCCGCGCCGAGCAACGCGTCGGCCAGCGCGTGGGCGGCCACGTCCGCGTCGCTGTGCCCCACGAGCCCGGCCGCGCCGGGGATGCGCACGCCACCCAAGACGAGTGCGCGTCCGGGATCACCCGAAAACTGGTGCACGTCGAAGCCCTGGCCGATCCGTAGCGCCGGCCAGCCCGCTGACCGCTCGCTCATCGCGCCACCCTCACCAGGCCGCCAGCGCCTGGGCGATCTCCAGGTCGGCGGGCGTCGTCACCTTCAGGTTGCGTGGATCACCCGGCACGACGCGCACGGTAGCGCCCACCGCCTCCACCAGCGCGGCGTCGTCGGTGGCGTCGGGCTCGCCGTCGTGGGCGCGTCGCAGCACCTCGGCCCGGAACGCCTGGGGGGTCTGCACCCCGACCAGGCCGTCGCGCGCCACGGTGTCGACGACGTCGCCGTCGACGACGCGCTTCAACGTGTCGGTCACGGCCAGTCCCGGGACGACGGCGTCCGCTCCGGCCAGCACCGCGTCCACCACCGCCCGGAAGAGCGCGGGGGACGCGAGCGGCCGGGCGCCGTCGTGCACCACCACGACGTCCGCGTCGGCCGGCACCGCGTCCAGGCCCGACCGCACCGACGCCGCCCGGGTCGCCCCGCCCGGCACGCCGACGTCGGCGCCGTGGAGGCGGTCGCCGTCCCCGTGGAGCCCGGGGTCGGCTGCGGGAAGGACGACGACGACGCCGTCGGCGACGCTGCGAGCCGACACCACCGACCAGGCCACCATGGGCCGTCCACCGATCGACGCGAACTGCTTCTGGGCGCCGAACCTGGACCCGCTCCCGGCGGCGACCACCACCGCCCACACCGACACCGGTCCCACCTCCGATCGCCGGCCGGCACCCGTTGCGGTGCACGGGCGGGCCCGGGCTCAGGGCAGCGCTTCGTCCAGGCGCTTCTCGGCCGTCGCCTCGTCGACGTCGAGCGCGAACGTCAGCTCGGACACGAGGATCTGCCGGGCCCGGCTGAGCATGCGCTTCTCGCCGGCGGACAGCCCCTTGTCCTTGTCGCGGATCGACAGGTTCCGGACCACCTCGGCGACCTGGTAGATGTCGCCGCTCTTGAGCTTCTCGACGTGGTTCTTGAACCGCCGTGACCAGTTCGTGGGCATCCGCGCCTCCTTCTTGCGGAGGACGGCGAACACCTCTTCGACCTCTTCGTCGTTGATGACCTCGCGGAGGCCGATCTCCTCGGCGTTGTCGGCGGGCACCATGAGCGTGAGGTCGCCGTACGCGAGGCGCAGAACCAGATAGTCG
>DATGKD010000142.1:0-8394 GCA_035294855.1 Acidimicrobiales bacterium | reverse complement strand
CACTCGTGCAGTCGGTCTCGATCGGAGGTGAGAGCAAGGAGCTGGCATGGTCGACGCTGGATGCGACAGCCGAGGCCATCATTTCAGAGGGTGTAGCGACCTCAGACGAGGTGGCCGCCGCTCTGAACAGCCTGAGGCAGTTCACCGACGACTCCACGACCCTCATCGGTCATCCCCGCGTGTTCCAGCTGTGGTTGGCGAAGGGCCCGTAGCGAAATGCCTCGGGATTTCGACCACACCCAGCTCGTGCCCTTGACGGGGTGACGCACGCGACATGTGCGGCTGGGCCGCTCGGCGGCCCGCCCGGTGGCCGAGTCACCGAGCATCGATGGGGACCGGGCCGGACGTGCCCGGTCAGGTATCAGCCGGCGGCGGGGCCGCGGTCTCGCCGACGAGTCCCTCCCACGACCAGTGCGGTATCGCCAGACCGTCCGGTACGTCGTCCCTGGAGTGGGGGTACCGGGCCATGGTGGTGGTCGTCGCCCAGGCGAAGTAATCGTGGAGGACCTGGCGGAGTCGTTCGTCCCCGATGAGCCGGGCGTCCTCGAGCGCAGCGTCGAAGCACGCGATCGCCCGGCGGTCCATCTCCTCGTGGGGACCGTTGCCGCTGTGCATGCGCACGACCGCGGTCTCGTCCCCGTACTGCTCGGTGTACTTCGCCGGGCCGCCGAGCGCCTCCGCCCAGTACGCGGCGAGCCGCTCGGTGTGCTCAGGGTGGAAGCCGTGACTGAAGGCGTGGCTCACGATGTCGTCGGCCATCACCCGGGCGTGCCAGGCGGCTGCCAGGCGGAGCAGCCCGGCGTCTCCGCCGGCCGCCTCGTAGACGGTCGTCACCGTCCCGGGCTCGGACCCGCGGGCGGGTTCGGCTACTTCCAGCCCTGCATGACGTGCTCGAACCACCACTGGGGGGCGGCATTGGTGAGCACGTTCATGTCCCAGTAGTCCCGCCACATGGTGATCTTGCCGTCACGGATCTCGTGCACGGACGCCACCCGCAGCGCCATCGATTCGCCCGTCGGCCATTGCCAGTGCTCGATGTGCTCGGTCATGACGGCGTCGTCGGCGACGGCCAGGTGCAGACGTTCGTCGCGCAGGCCCGCGAGCTTCCCGAAGGCCAGGGTGAGCCGGGCGGTGATCTCCTCGGGCCCCGTGGCGACGTCGTCGTCCGGGGTCACGACGTCGGTGTACTGGCCCTTGGGGTCGAACCGGGCGACGAGCGACGGAAAGTCCTGCGCGTAGAGGTCGCGCCAGAACCCTTCGATCAGCTCGCGGTTGTCGTCTGTGACGGACATGGCGCCACCATCCTCCTCGAGATGAGAACCGGCGTTTCAGCCGGGGACGAAGACCTGCTTGGCCAGCTCGCGGTCGAGCGTAGGGAGACCGGGGTCGATCTGGCCGGCCTGCAACAGCGATACCGCCGAGTCGGCGAGCGCACCATAGGCGACGAAGGCCAGTCGGCTCCCGGTCGACACCCGTCGCACTCCCGCTTCGGCCAGGTCCGCGACCCCCGGGCCTCCCGGCATGAGCAGGACGTTCACCGGTGTGCCGACCTCTGCGACCAGGCGGCGGATGTCGCCCAGGTCGGCGAGCGCCGGTGCGTAGAGGACCTCTGCACCCGCCTCGCGGAACGCCAGCAGGCGCTCGATGGTCATGTCGAGGCCGCCGGCTCTTCGCAAGATGGCCTCGCATCGGGCCGTGAGCACGATGCCCGATTCCGATGCCGCGCTCGCTGCGGCCCGGACGCGCTCGACCGAGACGTCGAGCGGGTCGATTTCGCCGGTGGACGGGTTCCAGTCCTCGATCGAACATCCGGCCGCTCCGATCGCCGCCAGGATGCGCACCGTCTCGGCGACGCCTTCGGGGGAGTCCGCGAAGCACCGTTCGGAGTCGACGTTCACGGGCAGGTTCGTCGCGGCCACCACGGCGGCGACATGGTCCACCACCGTGTCGCGGTCCGCCGTCATGTCGGCGCGCCCCAAGGTGGCCGCGAAGCCTCCGCTCGTGGTGGCGAGGGCGGGGAATCCCAGACCGGTGAGAATGCGCGTCGAGCCGACGTCGTAGGGGTTGGGCATCACGAAGCAGCCTTCGCGGTGCAGGGCGCGAAAACGCCGGGGGGCGTCGGTCATCGTCGGTCTCCGCCGGGTCTCATCGTCGTCTCATTGGTCGGCCACCTGCACCGTCTTGCCGTTCTCCCACCGGCGCAGCACGAGGTAGCGGCCCTTCAGGGCGCCGTGGTCGTAGCGGCCGAAACCCATGGTGGTGCCGTCCAAGCCGCTCGAGGCGTCGAGCATCTTGACCCGCTCGAGCGCCTCTTTGATCCCGGCGCGGGTGAGGTGAGCGGCGCGGGCGCATGCCTCGGCCACCAGCCGCCCCATGTCGTAGGCGGCCACGCCGATGGGCCCCGCCGCGGAGCGCGCGTCGCGCTCGCGCAGGTGTGCCCGGGACCGGTTGTCGTCGGCCACGGTGTCCACGTACACCCAGCCCTCCCAGCCGGCTCGCCAGTCGCGGCGCTGGTAGCCGAACATGAGCGCCGAGTTGGCCACCACCGGCACGTCCCACTTGTCGTCCTCGACGGCGAGGGCGAGGGCGCGGGCGGCCACGCCGAGGCCGAGGTAGGCGAGCGACGCCGGCTCGCCCGAGCGCAGGCGTCGGATCTCGCCGGACAGGTCCTCCGCCAGCGGGGACACGGCCACCGCGGCGGTGAGCTCGACCCCGAACACGTCGCATGCCGCGGCGAAGCTCTCGGCGTAGCCGCGGCCGACGGCCGAGTGGTCGTGCGCGAGCGCCACGCTGCGGCGGCCGGTGCGCGCCAGATGGCGGACGAGCACGACCGGTTCTTCGTCCAGGGAGCCCACCTGGTAGTGGTACACGAAGTCGCTGCGCGTGCGTTCGCCACCGGTGTAGTTGATGCACGGCAGGCCCGCGGCGTCGGCGAGCGGGGCGACGATGAGCCCGTTGTCGCTGATCGACGGGCCGAGGACGAGGAGCACGCCTGCCTGTTCGAGCTGGGCGAAGGTCCGCTGGACGTCGTGCTCACTCCCGGCGGGGAGCCCCTGGGCGTGGCCGGTGACGAGCTCGACCGGTCGATCCAGCCGGCCGGTGGCGGCCACCTCGTCCACGCCGATGCGCACCGCCGTCTCGAACAATGCCCCCCGATCGATCTGGGGATAGTCGTAGAGCACTCCCACCAGGATCGGCGTGGTCGTGCCGGATGCCTCGGACATGGGACTCCTCGTGGTGACTCGGTTCTCCGGCGGTCGGCACCGGCACGACAGTCGGTGCCCGGCGCTCAGCTGGACAGGACGACGACTCCCGCATTGGCACCGCGCCCGACCGTATGCGACATCGCGACCCGGGCGCCTTCGACTTGGCGGGGCCCCGCGTCGCCCCGCAGCTGTCGGACGAGCTCCACCACCTGGCCCAGCGCGGACGCCCCCAGGGGCTCGCCCTTGGACAACAGCCCACCGCTCGGGTTCACCGGCAATCGGCCGCCCAGCATGGTGGCGCCCTCGTCGAGGAGTGCGGCCGCCCCGCCCGGCTTGCACAGCCCGAGCTCCTCGTAGCTGAGCAGCTCGCGCGCCGCGTCGGTGTCCTGGCATTCGACGACGTCGAGGTCCTCGGGACCGATCCCCGCCTCCTCGTAGGCGGCGACGGCGGCGCGCGTGGTCGGTGAGGGGATCGTGTCGTCGGCCAGCCCGGCCATCGGGGTGGACTCGCTCAGCACCGAACCTGGCACGTGGCTCCGGAGGACCGCGCTGCGCAGCCGCACCGCCCCGCGGCTCTGGCCCGCGGTCGTGAGGACCACCGCCGCGGCTCCCTCGTTCGGCGTGCAGAGCATCCACAGATGGAGCGGCTCGCACACCACCCGCGATCCGAGCACGGCACGGGCGTCGACCTCCGAGCGGAACATGGCGTCGGGGTTGTGCGCCCCGTGACGGCGGTTCTTCACCACCACGGCGGCCAGATGCTCCTTGGTGACCTGCGACTCCCGCATGAGCCGCTGGGCGCGCAGCGCGAAGTACGCGGGCGTGGCGGCCATGCCGGCGGCCTCCTGCCACGGCTCGAAGAACGACGAGCGGATGATGCCTCTCGGCATCTTCTCCAGCCCGAAGACGAGCACGGTGTCGTACTGCCCCGATCGGATGGCGCCCGCGGCGATCATGAGCGCGGCGCCGCCACTGGCGCAGCCCGCCTCGACGTCGACGATGGGCATGCCCGTCATGCCGAGGCGCCCGAGCACCTTGTGTCCCGACGCCACCCCTCCGTACGCGGTCCCGCAGAACGCGGCCTGGAAGCCGCCCTCGGCCGCACCGGCGCCGATGCCGGCGTCGGTCAACGCGGCGCGCACCGCCGCCACGCCCATGTCCGTCGTGGTGAGGCCGTCGAAGCGCCCGAACGGGTGCATGCCGACCCCGGACACCACGACCTCGTGCGCGTAAGCCCCGCTCATGTCAGACCGGGGAGAACGCGTACGTGACGACCGGGCTCCCGCTTTCGTCCGCGCCCACGGGCACCACGGTGAGCTTCATGGGCTGACCGGCCTCGAGGCGCGCCGGATCGGGCTCGGTGAGGCGCGTGATCACACGGACCCCCTCGGGCAGCTCGACGACGCCGAAGCCGTAGGGGACCGGGCCCGTGTAGCCCGGGGGGGCCGCGGTCACCGCCGTCCATGCCCACAGGCGACCGGTGGGGGACAACTCGACGGGCTGTGCCCCATCGGCCGAGCAGTACGGGCACGTCTCGGCGCGCGGGAAGTGGCAGCGCGTGCATGCCGGGCACCGCCCGCCCAGCAGGCGCGGTCCGTCCCCGTCGGTGAAAAGGCCCTGACGGACGGGCACGCTTCCGGGTTCGCCGTCGGGCGCTCGACGGGGACCGCCCCCCGTCGGTGCGGAGGGCTCCCGGCCCGTCGGCGTCGTCGCCGCGCTCAGGGTGCCTCGGCCGGCATGCTCTGGGCGCAGACGATCTGGCGCAGTTCCTCCACCGAACGGCACAAGGCGTCGAGTTTGTCGTGCACCGCCTCGAGCTGCGCGGCCGCGGGGGAGCCGGCCCCGGTGCCGGCGGCACCGCCGCCGGCCCGTGCCTTGAGTGCGTCGTAGCAGCACCGCAGCAAGCGTGAGGAGTCGAACTCCTCGGCGATGTAGCGACCGAGCAGGGCGCCGGTCTCGATGTCGATCGTGTGGTCCTGGAACACGTTGTCGAAGGCGTGCAGCACGTCGTCGAGACAGTGCAGACCGAAGCGCTCCATCTTCTCGAGGTCGGTCAGATCCGAGCCCGCGAGGTCGACCCGCTCCTGCACGTTCAGGTCGTCGCGCTGACGGAGCTCGTAGCCGAGCTCGTCGATGCGCTTGGCGAAGCTCATGCCGTGCTCGCCTTCACGCCAGGCGACGGTGCGCAGGACCGCCTTCACCTCGGGGTCGTCGGTGGTGTCGATCCACACCGACAGGTACCGGTAGGCATTGGCTTCGTTGACGGCGATGGCGTTCAGCAGTCCGAGGTAGCTCGGCTTGTCCGACATTCCGGCTCCTTCCTTCCGAGGGCCCGTACCGAGCCCCTTCCGAAGGGCCCACGCGCCTGGGACGGCCAGTCTCCCAGGTCGTCTACCCGGTCGTCCTCTCCGCCCACGGCGGAGATGGGTGTGGATCCGGGCGACCGGGCTACGACCGCAGCGCGGGGAGGAGCTCGCGGCCCGCCCATTCGAGGAATGGCGCCTGGTGACCGCCACCGATCTGGACCAGCGCCACGTGCGAGAAGCCCGCGTCGACGAATGCCTGCAACTTGCCGACGTGCTCCTCGACGTCAGGGCCGCAGGCGATCTGGGCCCGGACGTCCTCCGCGGACACCTGCGCGCTGGCCGCCGCGAATGCCGTCGTGCTGGGAAGCTCGCTCATGACATGCCACCCGGACGCGAACCAGCGGAACTGATCGTGGGCACGCTCCACGGCCGCCTGTGCATCGGTGTCGAACGACACCGCCATCTGCCCCACGCGGGGCTTGCCCACGCCGCCGGCCCGGTCGAACATCTCGCCCAGCGTGGGCTCGGGCTGGACGGCGATCATGAGGTCCGCCTTGTCGCCGGCGAGACGAGCGGAGCGGGGGCCCGATACCGCCACACCGATCGGGGGAACCGGGGACGGCAAGTCCCAGAGCTTCGCCCGGTTCACGTCGAAGTGGTCGCCGCGGTAGTCGACGAACCCGCCCGCGAACAATGCCCGGATGACGTCGATGGCCTCGCGCAGACGCTCGTGTCGGACACGCGAGTTCGGCCACCCTTGCCCGATCACGTGCTCGTTCAGGTTCTCCCCCGATCCCAGACCGAGGGTGAAGCGCCCCCCGCTGAGCAGCTGCACGGTCGCCGCCTTCTGGGCCACCACGGCGGGGTGATAGCGGAAGCTAGGACAGGTCACGTACGTCATGAGGGGGATCGAGCTCGTGGCCTGGGCCGCGGCGCCGAGCACGGACCAGGCGTACGGCGAATGGCCCTGACTGTCGAGCCACGGAAAGTAGTGATCGGAGATCACCGCGAAGTCGAATCCGACCGCCTCGGCTCGCACGACGTCGTCGACCAAGGAGCACGGATCGGACTGTTCGCACATCATCGTGTAGCCCCAGAGCGTCATGCGCGGCGCTCCTCGCTCGAGGTCCCTCGTTCCATGTCCACAGCGGTACCCCGGGTGCGCCGTGCGCACCCCCGTGTCGTGGTGGACCCACGTGGTGGACGGACGGGTGGGCAGTTCGTGGGTCAGGTGGCGGGCTCGAAGAGCGCGATGCCCGCCTCGTCCGACACGGTCTCGAAGGTGGCCCGCACCGGCATGCCGATGTGCACGTCGTCCGGGTCGCACCCCACGACGTTGGTCATGACTCGGGGACCTTCTTCCAGGTCCACGAGGGCGACGACGTAGGGGATCTGGTCGCGAAACGGCCGGGTGTAGTTCTGGCGGATCACGGTGAAGCTGTACACCGTGCCCCGGCCGGTCGCCTCGACCCATTCGACTGCCCCCCGGCACTTGAGGCAGCGGTCGCGCGGGTACAGCTGGCGGGCGCCGCAGACCACGCAGCGCTGGACCACGAGCCGGCCGTCGTGCGCGGCCGACCAGTAGGGCGCCGAGTCCGAGTCGGGGACCGGCGCCGGCCTCGGCTTGGGGGGACGCTCGTCAGCGGGCGGCGGGGAAGATGGCGGCCGAGCAGGCGGTGCGGTGCGTTCGCTCACGGTGCCTCGTTTCCGAGGACGAGCGTGGCACCGGTGGAGAGCATGCCCCCCGTGCCGTGAGCCACGGCCAGCCGGGCGCCGGGCACCTGGGTGGGCCCGCCCTCGCCGCGCAGCTGCCGCACCGACTCCACGATGAGGAACATGCCGCGCATGCCGGGGTGGCAGGCCGACAGTCCTCCGCCGTCGGTGTTCGTGGGCAGCCGCCCGCCCACGCCGATGCCGCCGTCCTCCACGAACGCACCTCCCTCTCCCTTGGCACAGAACCCCAGGTCCTCGAGCGTGAGCAGCACCGTGATCGTGAACGAGTCGTACAGCTCGGCCACGTCGATGTCATCGGGTTTCACGCCGGCGCGGGCGAACGCGATCGGCCCGCACTGGGACGCGGGTGTCACGGTGAGGTCCGCCATGGCCGACATGTTCATGTGATGGGTCGTGGCGTGCGCCCCGCCCAGCACGTAGATCGGGGCCTTCGGCAGGTCCGCAGCGCGCTCGGCGGTGGTCACCACGCACGCCGCGCCGCCGTCGGAGATCACGCAGCAGTCGAGCTTGTGCAGCGGGTCGGCGACGAGACGCGACGACAGCACGTCGTCCACCGTGATGGGCTCGCGCTCCTGGGCCTGGGGGTTGTGCACCGCGTGCGCCCGGGTCGACACCGCGATGGCCGCCAGTTGTTCGGAGGTCGTGCCGAACTGGTGCATGTGCCGGCGTGCCGCCAGCGCGTAGTTGCCGACCAGCGTGTTCCCCCACAGCGCGTCGTAGACGGCAGGCCCCGGCGCGAAGCCGCCTCCACCCCCGCCGGTGCCCAGCCGCCGCCCCATCTGCGACAGCTGCACACTGCCGTACGTGACGAGCACCACCTCCGCGGCCCCCGCCTCCACGGCGAGCGCAGCGTGCTCGACGAGCACCTCGAACGAGGCCCCCCCGGCGTGCGTCTCGTCGTAATAGACGGGGTGCATGCCGAGGTACTCGGCCACCCCCACGGCGTACATGGGGAAGAAGCCCGCCGTGGCGAACCCGTCGACATCGGCGAACGTGAGCCCGGCGTCGGCGAGGGCGCGGTCCGCGGCCTGGCCGTGGACCGCGTGTTCCGACATGTCGGGCAGGTACGGATAGTCGGAGGTGGCGACGCCGGCGATCACCGCACGGCGGCCCGCCGGGACCACGCTCACGAGCGCACCGGCCTGAAT
>DATGKD010000141.1:0-4239 GCA_035294855.1 Acidimicrobiales bacterium | reverse complement strand
CTTGGAGGTACAGGCCGGTGTTGGCATTGGCCAGGCTGCTCTGCGTCGTCGACAAGCTGTTCTGGGTGTTGGTCAGGCTGTTCTGCGTGGTGGCCAACTGCGCCCGCGTACCCGCCAGGGTCGACTCCGCGCCCGCCAGCTCCCACGCCG
This sequence comes from Acidimicrobiales bacterium, assembly GCA_035294855.1. Classification (GTDB taxonomy): domain Bacteria; phylum Actinomycetota; class Acidimicrobiia; order Acidimicrobiales; family UBA8190; genus DATGKD01. The sequence continues at coordinate 4,089 of DATGKD010000141.1, read as the reverse complement.
TGAGCTTGAGCTCGATGCCGAGCGTGTCGCGGTCGCTGGTCGTCGACAACAGCCGCGCCTCGATGAGCGACAGGTGCGACAGGGTGGCTCGGAGGTTCGCCCGGGTGGCCGTGAGGCTCGATTGCGCCTGGCCCAATTCACTGCGGACCTGCAGATCGGACACCACCCCCGCCACGACGAGTGCCACCGCGAGGGCACCGACGGCCATGACGACGAGCCGCCGCCGCGGCGTTCGGCCCGGGGGGGCGGGGTGTTTCGGCTCGCGCTGACCAGGAGCGCCGTCGGCATCCTCGACGTCGGGTGACGCCTGGATCCACTCGCTCACGGGCACCGTCGTGACAGCCATTGCCGAAGGCAACGATGAACGACCACCCTCACGTCCGGTCCAACTGGGCGTCAACGCTCGACCAACGAACACGAGGGTCCCTCGAACAACGAGGGCCCCTCGAGGAGCGGCCCTTCCGCCCGGCGCCCCCTAGGGCTCGGGCAGGGACACGATCGCGCCGGCGCGGACGACCGAGATCGGGCCGCTCTCGCTCACCACCACGACCGTGGCGGACGGGTCGTCGTAGCTGTAGCGCAGCGCCGAGGTGTGGCGGGTCCCCCGCCACGGGGCCAACTCCCCTTCGGCTTGGCGGGTCGGTACCAGGCGGACGCCGAGCATCCGGAGCACGCCGGCGGCGTCGAACACCGCGGCCCCGTCGACCTGCGCCAGTGCGTGGCGCAGGGGTCCCAGGTGGGTCGGCTTCCGCACGCGCAACGGCGGCGGTGGCGGCGGTTGCACCTCCATGCCCGTCACCGGTCGGTCCTCGGGCCGGTAGACGAGCAGCGCGCCGATGCCCCGCGACCCCAGGTCGTGGACGGCCAGGCGCAGGATGGCCTCGAGGACGTCGCGCCCTCCGGACGACCCCTCGGGGGAACCGGACCGACCGCCGGACCACGCGTCCGACGACAAGGCGTCGAGCCAACGAGACACCGGTGGCTCGTGGTGCCACCGCAGTCCGTCCCACCGGAGCACGCCGAAGTCCCCCACGATCCGCACCACGCCCGACGGGTGGCGCTGCACGATCACGGCGCCCATGGCCTGCGCCAGCACGACGAGGTCGCGTTCGGATCCGGCCGGGCGGTCGAAGAGCAGCCACTCGTCTTGTCCGCTCAGGTTCCGCCGGACCAGCCAGCTCGACAGGCCGTCGACGAACGGACGGGCGTGACTGAGCGGCATCCCCGACAGTGGATTGCGCGAGACGACGAGCTCGGTGGCCTCCGACCACCGTTCCGGCTCGGTCGTGGGCACGAGGATCACGCCCGAGCTCGGCACGTAGCGTTCGTGCACCTCGGGCCGCAACGCCCGGTCGACCTCCTCGAGGAGCATGGCGCGGTGGTCCATGGCCGATGCGGGGAGGCCTTGCTCGTGCAGCTCCTCAGCGAGTCGCTCGAGCCGCCGCGGCAGGTCGTGGTGTCCGGAACGAACCGACGGGCGCGGCGGGTGATCGGAGCCGGTGCCGGTCACCCTGCCGCCGCTTTACGAACGCTCCGCAGTGTGACGCAGGCCGTCGAGGATCATCCGCAACAAGCGCTCGCTCTGGTCGTTGCTCAAGGCCGCGCTGGTGCACATGGGGGCGAGCAGCTGGATCACCTCGGACCCCTCGACATCGGTGCGGACCACCCCGGCGCGCTGGGCGCGCTGGAAGACCAGTTCCATCGACGCGTCGATGCGACGCCGTGAGCCGAGCTTCAGGTCCGGGTTCTTCTCGAACGCCTCGTGCAACTCGTTGAGGAACGTCCGCTTGCCCTGCGCGTAGCGCAGAAAGGCGTGCAGGTACTCCTCGAGGGCCGGCCACGGCTCGCTGTTGGCGACGGCCTTCTCCGCCGCGGCCACGAGCTCGTCCACGTCGTTGCGGTACACCGCCTCCACGATGTCGATGCGCTTGGGGAAGTGGCGATAGAGCGTTCCCACGCCCACGCCCGCTTCCTTGGCGATGGCCTCCATGGAGGCGCCCGCGCCCCGCTCGGTGAAGACGGTGCGGGCCGCGGCCACCAGGCGCTCGTAGTTCCGGCGCGCGTCCGCCCGCATGGGACGCCCCTCGGCGTCCTGCTCCTCGCCCGTCTGCACGTTGTCGGTCTCTGGGCTGGTCACCGGCCAATTCCTCGGCTCGACCCGATCTGCCTTGCTAAGCGGAGGCACCCTCCGTATACTAATCGGAGGAAGCTTCCGCTTACTCAGGATACCAGCGGAAAGGTCGTCGTCAATGCCCTCCACCACCTTCATCCGGCCTCGCCCCCTGGTGGCGGCCGTCTCGTCCGGAATCCGGGCGGGGACCTCGAGGCGTCGCCTCGAGCACCCCTCGGTGTTCCTGTTCGTGATCCTCACCGCCCAGCTGATGGTCGTGCTCGACACCACGATCGTCAACGTGGCGCTGCCCAGCATCCAGCGCGGCCTGGGCATGTCGGCGGGCTCGCTGTCCTGGGTGTTGAACGCCTACATCCTCACCTTCGGGGGACTGCTGCTCCTCGGGGCCCGGGCGGGGGACCTGCTCGGCCGCCGGCGGGCGTTCCTCCTCGGGATCGCCGTGTTCACGGTGAGCTCGCTCGTGGGCGGCCTGGCCGCCAGCGGCTGGATGCTCCTCGCGGCGCGCGCCGTGCAGGGTGTGGGCGGCGCGCTGGCCGCACCCTCCGCGCTGTCGCTGCTCAGCACGGTCTTCCCCGAAGGCCCGGCGCGCATGCGGGCGCTTGCCCTGTACACCACCGTGTCGGCCGCCGGGGGCGCCACCGGCCTGGTCGCCGGCGGGCTGCTCACCGAGCTCGTGTCGTGGCGGTGGGTCATGTTCGTGAACGTGCCCATCGGCGTGAGCGTGTGGCTGGTCGGCCGCCTGGTGCTCGTCGAGACCGAGCGGCGCCAGGGCCGCTTCGACCTCGCCGGGGCGGTCAGCTCGACCACGGGCATGACGGCGATCGTCTTCGGGCTCGTCGAGGCGGGTGCGACCGGCTGGACCCGGGCGCACACGATCGTGCCGCTCGTCGCCGGGGCCGCCCTCGTGGCGTTCTTCGTGCACAACGAAGCCCGTGCCGAAGAGCCCATCCTCCCGCTGCGCCTGCTCGCCCACGCCACCCGCAGCACGGCGAACCTCGCCCGCGGCCTTGTCTACGCCGGCATGTACGGCCTGTTCTTCTTCATGACCCAGTTCCTGCAGGACGTGCAGCACTACAGCCCGCTCGTCGCCGGGGTGGCCTTCCTCCCCATGCCGGCATCGGTGTTCCTGTCCTCGCAGTTGACGAGCCGGGTCCTCGTGCGTCGTTTCCCCCTGAAGGTCGTGATGCTGGCGGGCATCTCGCTCGCCACGCTCGGGCTGCTGTGGGCGACGCAGCTCCGGACGACGAGCACCTACGCCGACATCGTGGCGTGGTTCGTGCTCGTCGGTTCGGGCATGGGGATCTCGTTCGTCACCATGACCTCGGCGTCGCTGTCCGAGGTGGACCCCGCCGATGCCGGCGCCGCCTCCGGGCTCGTCAACGTGAGCCAGCAGGTCGGCGCGGCCCTCGGGCTCGCCGTCCTCGTCACGGTCTTCGGCGTGGTCACCCACCACGTGCAGCTGGGCGGACCGCAGCCGCCGTCGGGCCATGCGCTCGACCACTTCCGTGCCGTCGTCGTCGGTGGTCTGCACGATGTCTTCGGTCTCGGAGTGCTGCTGGCGCTGGCGGCGTTCGCACTCGTGGCGGCCGGCGTCCGTCGCGTGGCGGCCCCCGCCCCGGTGCCGTTGGCGGTCCGGCGCGCCGATGACCGGCGCGCCGATGACCGGCGCGTCGATGACGGGCAGACGGGCGAGATGGCGCGCGTCACCGCCGCGGCCGAGACGCCCATGGCCGAGGCGGGCTGATCGGGCCGGCAGTACCGTGGCCGGGTGGTCGCGGGGGCACGCCGGACGGTGGTGTGGTGTGCGCTCGTGGCTCTCCTGACGGTCCTGCCGTCGGCGTCCCGGGCCGGAGCACAACCGGCTCTTTCGATCGCGGTGAGCGGCAACCACTTCGTCGACCAGAACGGCGCCACCGTGGTGTTGCGCGGCGCCAATACCTCGGGCACGGAGTACGCGT
>DATGKD010000140.1:0-4189 GCA_035294855.1 Acidimicrobiales bacterium | reverse complement strand
GGCGGTCACCTCGTCGATTCCCGGCCCATCGTCCGCGACGGTCACGACCGCCTCGGCACCCTCACGGGCCACCGTGACCACCGTCGACGTGCCCGGCGGGGTGTGCGCGCGCACGTTGGCGAGAAGGTTGTCCATCACCTGCCGGAGCCGGGAGCGATCCCCGACCACCTCGACTGGCTGGCGAGCGTCGAGGCGCACCGGCCACGCGGGCCCGACCGTGGTAGCCGTGCGGACGGCCTCGGCCGCCATGCCGACGAGCTCGACGTCCTCGCGCTCGAGCGGCCGTCCCTCGTCGAGCCGGGCGAGCAGGAGGAGGTCCCCCACCAGGCGGCCCATGCGCGCCGTCTCGTCGCGGATGCCGTGCATCACCCGATTGAGGTCGTCGGCGCGCACCGACGCTCCTTGATCGAAGAGCTCCGCGTAGGCCGACACGGCGGCCAAGGGCGTCCGGAGCTCGTGGGACGCGTCGCCCACGAACTGCCGCATGCGAGCCTCGGACGCGCGCAATTCCGCCTCGGTGGCGTCGCGCTGGGCGAAGGCTCCTTGGATGCGCTCCAACATGACGTTGAGGGCACGCGCCAGGTGACCGACCTCGGTGCGGGCCTGGTCGCCGGGGACCCGCTCGGCGAGCTCGCCGCGCGCGATTGCTTGGGCTGTCTGTTCGACACCACGCAGCGGCCGCAGTCCGACGCGGACGAGCCACCACCCGAGGAGGATGGCACCGGCGAGAGCGGCGCCTGTCACCGCGAGCTCGACCACGATGAGGTGCCCCAGGGTGCTCGTGGTCGACCCGAGCGGCACCGCCAAGACGAGCTGGCCGCCCGCGTACGGGCCGGCCCGCAGCATCGACACCCTGACCCGGAAGGCGGCACCGCCGGCCTTGCTCGACGGCGCGGTCAAGTACGTCGTCGGCTCGTGGAAATCGGCGGCGTTGGCGATCAGGCCCACGATCTGTGGGGGGAGCAGGGGATGAGCCGATCCGCTCGAGCCCGGGCCCGGGCGCGTACAGCTGACGACGACGCTGCCGTTCGCCCGGCGCACCTGCACGAACGTGCCGGGCGCGAGCTCGAGGACGGCCTCCTCGGGCACGTTGCTGACCGACGGACAGTCAGAGACCGGGCCGGCTCCGTTGGCGCCGCCGTCCGCTTCGAGGCCGGGGCCGCCGGTGCCCGGGGGCGCGTTGGATCCACCGCCCGGTCCGCCCGGTCCCCGGTTCCCTCCGGACAGGGCGCTTTCGATCGGGATGTGGGATGCCTCCAGTGTCTGGTCGATCTGGCCGTAGAGGAAGGAGCGGAGCTCCTGGTAGGTCACGACGTCAGCGACCACCAAGGCGACGAGCGCGACCGCCCCCAGCACGAGGAGCAGCCGCGTGCGCAGCGACACCTACGACCCTTCGGGCTCGCGCAAGGTGTAACCGACCAGCCGGATGGTGTGGATGAGCGGGGGACCATGACGTTCGAGCTTCTTGCGCAGATAGCTCACATACGTCTCGACCACGTTGGCTTCGCCCCCGAAGTCGTAGTGCCACACGTTGTCGAGGATCTGTGATTTCGAGAGGACCTGGCGCGGGTTACGGAGGAAGAAGCGCAACAGGTTGAACTCCGTGGCGGTGAGGTGCACGCGTGTCCCGCCGCGGCGGACCTCGTGGGCACCCTCGTCCATTTCGAGGTCGGCGAAGCGGAGGACGCCGGCGTCGTCGGGGTCGACCCCGGCACGTCGGAGCAAGGCGCGCGTCCGAGCGATGATCTCCGCCAGCGCGAAGGGCTTGGTCACGTAGTCATCGCCGCCCACCGTCAGCCCGGCGATCTTGTCTTCGAGCGCGTCGCGTGCCGTGAGGAACAGGACGGGGGACCGCACCCCGTCCATGCGGAGCCGGCGCGTCACCTCGAGGCCGTCGAGATCGGGGAGCATCACGTCCAACACGATGAGGTCGGGGGTTCGTTCTTGAGCGGCGGCGAGCGCGGAGCGACCCGACGTCGCCTCCTCTACGTCGAACCCCTCGTAGCGCAGTGACGTCGAAACCGCGTCGACGATCGAGGGCTCGTCGTCCACCACCAGGATCCGGGCCCCTTCTCGTTTGTCCATGTCCCCGTCCCTTCCGCCTGTCACCGTGCCGGCTTCACCGTGCTGGCTTCATTGGGCCGTCATCGCGGGCCGCCATCGCGGCCCGTCATCCCCGGCCGGCATCACGGGCCGGCATCACGGGCCGGCATCACTGTGCCGGTTCGAGGTGGCTCAACGCTGTGTGTCCGCTGTGTGTCGCCTGTGAATCGGCAGGCCCGAGCAGCCGCCAGCCCGGAGCCGATCAGGCCCTGGGACTCCGAGGTGGCTCTCAGGTCGCACTGCGGAGGACCCAAGGTGCCTCGGCGACGCTGCCTTCCAGGTGGGACGGTCCCACCGGGAAGGAGAAGGAGAAATGAGTATCCACGACAATTCGGCCCGGAAGCGCCGATTGCCCAAGGCGGTGGCCAGCGGGCTCGGGCTCCTCGGGTTGGGGGCGGTGGCGGGAACGGTGGCATCCACAGCCGTGACCGCCGGCGCCGCCACGACCAGCACGACGACACCCAGCTCGACCTCCACGACCAACGGGACGTCCGGCTCGAATGCGGCACCCCCCGCATCCTCGCTTTCCATGAGCGGCACGGTGACCGCGGTGGGCTCGTCGAGCGTCACCATCCAGACGAGCAGCGGTACCACCACCTACGCGGTGACGAGCACCAGCGACATCGACAAGAACGGGGAGGCGTCGCTGAGTGATCTGTCCGTCGGTGATGCGGTCACGTTCAGCACGACGACGTCGAACGGCACCACGGCGATCGACAAGCTGCACGCCGGCAACGCCCAGCTCGACATGCCACAGGGCCCGAGCGGGTCGTACCCGAACGGTGCACCTCAGGGAGGCCCGAGTTCCTCGAGCAACGGGTCGTCGAGCAACGGGTCGTCCAGCTCGTCTTCGGGCTCGTCCAGCTCCGGGTCCACCTCGACGTCCACGTCGAGCGCGTGAGCACGCGGGAGCGACCGCCGGACGTGCGCTGACCGGCTGCCAACGGACCCCCCGGCCCGAGCGGGGGGCCTGCCGGCCTCTTCCGCCGTCCCAAAGCTGAGGGTCGGCGCCACCGATGTGGCGCGCTCAAGCCCGAGCTCCTGGGCGCCGATCCCGAACGGGACCCGGTGCGTCGGACGGAGGCGGTCATGAGTGAGTTCGAAGAGCGGGCGAGGCACGCCTCGGACGCCATGCCCCGTGCCGACGGCCCGCCTGCCCCCCAAGAGCCCGATCCGTCAGGCCGCGTCGATTCCCCCGGGTCGTACTGGGCGCCCCCTCTGGTGCCGCCACCGGTCGGCGAGCCCCTGAGCGCCGCCCCGGTGACGAGCGGCGACCTCCCCCCGGGCGATGCCGGCGCCACCTTCGGCGAATGGGACGCCTTCGCCGCTTCCGCTCCGGCTGCTTCGAAGGCCGGGTCGCGCCGAGCGCTTTTCGCCGTGATCGCCGCGTTGGTCGTGGTCCTCGCCGCGCTGGGCGCATCGATCGGGCTGGTGGGAGGGACGAAGAATGCGGAGGCCGAGGTCATCGACTCGGTCAACGCCACCCTGGCCGACCATACGGCCCACGTGACGATGGACGTGTCCGGGGGAGCAGGGGGCACAGCCGTCAGCGGGACGGGAACCGGCGCCATCGACTTCACGCAGAATGCGATGTCCCTGCAGGCGACCGTCGGGTCGGGGGGTCAGCAGGTGTCCCTCCAGGAGATGTACCTGGGCGGCGTGTTGTACGAGAACGTCCCCGGCATCGACCAACTGGTACCGGGGAAGTCGTGGGTCTCTCTCGACGTGTCCTCCCTGCAGCAGTCGTTGGGTCAGGACCCGTCCAACGTCCAGGCCATGGGCAACCCGTCGTTGATGCTGCACATGCTCGCCCAGCAGGGAAATACCGTCGTCCCCGTCGGCGCGTCGTCGGTCGACGGAGTCGACGTGCAGGAGTACTCGGTCACGGTCGACACGGCGCGGCTCAAGTCCCGCTTTGAGAACCTGCCATCGTGGATGCAGCAAGCGCTCTCTCAGGTGCACTTCGGGGACGTTTCGATGAAGGTCTACGTCGACGGCGCGGGACTTCTTCGCCGGATGACGGAGCACGTGTCGATGGCGGTCGCCTCTGGCGGCACGGTGAGCATCGACGTCTCGCTCGACTTCT
>DATGKD010000139.1:0-3250 GCA_035294855.1 Acidimicrobiales bacterium | reverse complement strand
CGACGGGATCACGGGCCGGTCGACCTTCGAGGCGGCGGTCGGCCGGTTCCTGTGCATGGACCTCGTCGTCCACGGATGGGACCTGGCGCGCAGCGCCGGTCTCGACGAGCGCATCGCGCCGGAGGACGTGGGGCGGGTCCGGAAGCAAGCCGAGGAATTCGGTGACGCGCTGCGCAGTCCGGGCGCCTTCGGTCCGGTCGTGGACGCGCCCAATGGAGCCGACGAGCAGGCCCAGCTGCTGGCGTTCCTCGGGCGCAGGCCCTGAGCAACTCAGAGCCAGGCAAAGTCCAGCCCTGACCAACTCAGGGTGTCGAGGTGCTCAGGCCGCCTTCTCCGTGCGAGCGCCTCCCGGCTTCGCCGCCGCGGTCTGCTCAGCGCCGGCGCGCTCCGCGCGCTGGTCAGTCGACAGCAACTCGTCGGTCGCTGCGCTCTCGTCGCGGGCGGCGTGGAGTGCTCGAAGCAGTGCCTCGAACGTCAGCCTCCCTCTCACCCACTCACGGACCTCTTCGTCGGTCATTGCCGCCTCTTCATACATCTCTGACTCCTAGATACATCTATGTATATTATTAACAGATCCGTATTTCGGAGTCAAGGATGCATCGGGCGGGGCAAGATGGTGGGGTGGCCCCCGAGCGGCTGACCCCGGAGCGGCGGCGGCAGATGACCCGCCAGGCCCTGGTCGAGGCGGCCGCGGACGCGTTCGCCCGCAAGGGCTTCTACGGGGCGTCGCTGGAGGAGATCGCCGAGACAGCGGGGTTCACCCGGGGGGCCATCTACTCCAACTTCGGCAGCAAGGAGGAGCTGCTCTACGCCGTCCTCGAGCTGTCGATGGACCGCCAGATCAAGGCCGTCTCCGAGGCCATGGAGGAGCGGAACCGGGGAGCGATCGGCGACGCGGTGGCGGCGTCACGAGCGTGGAGCTCGGCCGCCCCGCTCGGGGTCAACGGGGCGGCGCTGTCGCTCGAGCTGCGGCTCACGGCACTGCGGAACCCAGAGGTGCGCAAACGGCTCGTCGAGATCGAGCAGCAGAACCGCGACAAGGTGGCCCGCCTCATCGAGGAGGAGAGCGAGCGGCGCGGCGCCCGCCTGCGGCTGTCGCCCCGGGACTTCGCCGACATCAGCAACGCCGCCCTGGACGGCCTCAACCAGATGGCCGCCATCCACCAGGAGGAGGCGGACCACTACCTCTCCCTCGTGGAGAAGCTTTTCGTGCTGCTGGCCGAAACGGTGGTCGAGGCGGACAACCAGGACGAGGCAGACAACGAGGACGAGGCAGACAACGAGGCGCCCGGGTTGAAAACGGATTGATCCCGTCAAGGCTCCCTGCGGGGACGCCGATGACTCTCCCGATGCCCCAGCGGTTCACCATCGTGCGAGCCGCGCCCATCGACGACGAGGGCGAGTGGGAAGACGCCTTCTGGCGCATGCACCTCTACGTCGGCCTCGGCGCGTTCACCTTGGGGGCCTTCCTCCTTCTTCTCTATCTGCGGCTGACGCCGCACGGGCCCCATCGCGTCCTGCTGTCGGCGATCGCGCTGACGAGCGTGGCGGTGTGGCTGGGGGTGTTCTTTCCGCTCGGGGTGCGCTGCATCGCCAACGACCGGCGCGACGTGTTCTTCTTCGCCTGGTCGGTCACCACCTTGGCGCTCATCGCGTTGTGCGCCGCGCTCGACGGGGGGGAGAAGAGCCCGCTGTCGATCCTGTTGGTCTTGCCCGTGTTGTTCTCCGGCCTCGTGTATCCGCCCCTGCAGGTGGGGGCGCTGGCGATCCTGGGCGTGGTGCTCTTCACGGGCGTGGCGGCCATGGGCTCCACGCTCCCGCCGCGGGCGCTCGTCACCGGCGTGATGCTCGGGCTCACCGGCACGATCTCGGTGGTGGCCGCAGTGAACCGCGAGATCAAGGACGAGGCGCGCCGTCAGCTGGCCCGCAAGCTGCACGAGCTCGCCACCCACGACGGCCTCACCGGGTGCCTCAGCCACCACGCCTTCAGCGACGCGCTCGCGTCGGAGGGGAACCGGGCGCGGCGCAACGGCAAGGCCTTCAGCGTGGTGATGGCCGACATCGACTCCTTCAAGAAGATCAACGACTCGAACGGCCACGACGTGGGTGACGCCACACTGCGGGCGGTCGCCGCGGCCTTGTCGGGAGCGGCGAGGTCCGGGGACGTCACCGGGCGCCTGGGCGGCGACGAGTTCGCCGTCCTGTTGCCCGAGACCGACCACCGCCAGGCGCACCGCGTGGCGCGCCGGTTCCAGGAAGCGGTGCGCGCCGCGCCGACGTTGGTACCGGTGACCGTGAGCTTCGGCACGGCTTCGTGGAGTGGCCCATCGGACCTCGCCACCGAGGTCCTGCGGCGCGCCGACCGGGCGCTCTATGCCGCCAAGGACGCAGGGCGCGACCGCCTCGTGGCGTGGGAGCCGGGCGCGGAGCTCGTGCGTCCCCTGCACCTCGAGTCGGGCGCGCCGGCTCGGGAGCTCACCGCGCATCACCCGTCGGACACCGACGCGCTCCGGGAGCTGCCGGGCTCCTCGGCTTGACTCCTCGGTACCATCGCCATCTCGGCCGACGGGCCGACGGGCCGACGGGTGGAGCCGGAGGGAACGTGGCGGGGGCTCGGCGCAGTGCAGCGGTGGTGCTGTCGGTCGCATCGTGCGCGTTGGCGCTCGTGGGGTGCAGCGGGTCGGCGTCTTCTGCATCAGGGGGTGGCCGGGGCGCGGCGATGCACGACCGCGACGTGCTGCCCCCGGGCGAGGGCGGCTCGGTCCCCCCGGGCCCGCACTCCACCGACCAGATCCCGCTCTACGACGGGCTCACGCCGCTCGCCTCGAGCGTGAGCGCCACGGATGTGCAGCGCTACTTCAAGGACGACCCGCTCGGGTCGACCGTCGGAAGGGCCGAATCGGTGCCGAGAGCCGGCCTCCGCCTCCTGCGCGACTCCTACGACGTGCCCCACATCTTCGGGAAGACCCGGGCCGACGCCGAGTTCGGCGCCGGCTGGGTCGCGGCCGAGGACCGCGGCCTCATCCTGGAAGTGATCCGCGGCGCAGGGCGCATCGCCGCCCTCGACGTCCCGGGCATCGATGCGTTCTCGACCGCCACCAACCTGCAGTCGTTTGCGCCCACGGCCCAGACCGAGCAGTTCCTGTCGAACGAGCTCAACCTGGCCGACACCCTGGGACGCGAGGGCCGCCAGGTCCGATCCGACGCCCAGAACTACGTCGACGGCATCAACGCGTACTACCGGGCGACC
>DATGKD010000138.1:0-2177 GCA_035294855.1 Acidimicrobiales bacterium | reverse complement strand
GACGCCTGGAGCTCGAAGGCGATGTCCAGCGGATCCGCGTGTGCCGGCCGCCCGCCGACGCCGGAGCTCGATGACAGGCGCCACTGCCGCGGATGGCGTGCTCCCCGTGCGTCTCGTCGGTGACGACGTCGCCGTGCCATGCGTGGACGGGCAGGACCGTGTCTATGTGTCGTTCGACGCGGCAGCCTCCACGTCCTCGCTGCCCGCGGTGGCCGAGCGCGTCCGGCAGTTCGTCCCGTGGTACTCGAGCGTGCACCGGGGCGCGGGTTGGAAGTCCCAGCTGGCGACGCAGCAGTACGAGGAGGCGCGGGCGGCAGCTCTCACGTTCGCGGGACCGACGCGCACCGACGACGTGGCGATCGTGTGCCGCAATACCACCGAGGCCATCAACCATCTCGCGTATCGCCTCGCCTTGCGCCCCGACGACGTGGTGGTGACCACCGTCGTCGAGCATCACGCCAACCTGTTGCCGTGGGCGCGGGTCGCCACCCGCCGCTACGTGGAGTGCGACCGGCGCGGGACCTTCGCCGAAGACGACGTCGCCGCCGCCCTGGACACCGAGCCCCGGCCGAAGCTGCTCGCCGTGACGGGCGCTTCGAACGTCACCGGGTGGATGCCCCCGCTCGACCCGGTGATCGCCGCCGCTCACGAGCGCGGCGTCCCCGTCCTGGTGGACGCCGCCCAACTCGCCCCCCACCGGCCCCTGCCCGCCGGGGCCGACTACGTGGCGTGGAGCGGTCACAAGATGTACGCGCCCTTCGGTGCCGGCATCCTGGTCGGCCCCCGCGCCCTGTTCGCCACCGGGGAGCCGTTCCTCGCCGGAGGCGGCGCGGTCGACCTCGTGGACCTGGACGAGGTGGTGTGGACCGACCCCCCGGACCGCGAGGAAGCGGGGTCGCCCAACGTCATGGGTGCGGTCGCGCTGCACGCGGCGATCGACGAGTTCGGCCGCATCGGCTGGGACGCCATCGCCCGCCACGACGACGCCATGAGCATGCAGATGCGCGAGGGCCTCGCCGCCATCGACGGCGTGCGCGTCCTGGGCGAGGTCGGGGAGGGGGCGCTCCCCGTCCTCACGTTCGTCGTCGAAGACGTTCCCCATGCGCTCGTGGCGGCGCGGCTGAGCGCCGAGCACGGCATCGGCGTCCGGCATGGATGCTTCTGCGCGCACCCGTACCTGCTGCGCCTCCTCGATCTCCGACCCGATCAGGTGGCCGAGTACCGGGCGGCGGTGCTGCGCGGTGACCGCCGCCGGGTCCCGGGCGCGGTGCGCGCCAGCGCGGGCCTGTCCACCACCGCGGACGACGTCGACCGGCTCCTCGCCGCCGTGGCCGGCATTGCGTCGGGCGACCCGCCCGTGGTGCCCTACGTGCAGGACGAGGCGACCGGTGACTACTGGCCGATGACGCCGCATCCCGCGTGGGCCGACGCCCAGCGGCGCGTGGGCGCCTCGTGCGCCCGGGGTTGATGTGGTGGGGCACCTCCGGTGCCGACCACGTTCACCGGTGGCCTCAGGTGCCCACCACGCTGACCGGTGGTCTCAGGTGCCCACCACGTTCACCGGTGGTCTCAGGTGCCCACCATGTCCCGGCGATGGAAGGTGGCCGCTCCCACGAGCGCGCCAGCCAACCCGATCCCCGTGAGCGCCGCCGCGCTCGTCCAGTCGGGGGACACGGCCGGGGCGGCCGCCATCTGGTGGAACACCGAGGTGTCGAGCAACCAGTGGTTGGCGTTGACGATCCCCCCCAACACGTCGACGAGGAACGACCACGCGAGCACGCCGTAGGTCACCGCCGCCGCCGCCCTCGGCCACGCGCCGAGCGCGAGGAACCCGAGACCGAGGACGAGGAGGGCGGGAGGCACCGCGTTGACGCCCGCGCCGAGCGCGTCGCCGGGGCGCACGCCGGCGTGCTGGCTGGCGGCCCCGATCCACGCGAAGGCCCCGGCGGCCACGCCGAGCGCGGCCACGACCGTGGCACCGATCAGGAGGCGCCCTCCGTACCACGACGCGCGGGCCACCGGGCGTACGAGGAGGTTGTCGAGGCGTCCTTCGGCTTCGTCGGCGCGCGCCGCGGTCACGTGGCCCGCCGCCACGAACGTGAGGAGCACCGCCACGATGAGGAAGGCGACGCCGAGATAGGCATCGGCGCCCACCCCGCGCGCCCCCAGGCGGGAGA
>DATGKD010000137.1:0-13724 GCA_035294855.1 Acidimicrobiales bacterium | reverse complement strand
GGACGGGATGCGAGTCCGCCGAGATGACGCGCCACGCCACGACGTAGGTCCCCTTGGCCAGTCCGGCCGGCAACGCGATCGCGACCGACGAGTCGTCCCCGGGCAGGTGGTGGGTCCCTCCCTCGTCGACGCGGCCACCCGTCGGGCCCAGCACGCGGATCGAGCCGAAGTCGATTTCGACGGGCTCGTCGAAGTGCAGCACCACCTGCCTCGGGGGGCTCGTGAGCACCGCCGAGGTGCCCGGCTGGGACGATTCCAGGTACGCATGAGCGCTCGCCGGGCCGGCCGCGCCGAGCACGACGAGCACCGGGACGACGGCGACAGCGAGCCATTTGCCCAGGCGACGGCCCCCTGTCACGACCCACATCCTCCCAGGAGTTCGGCTACCGTCTTCGTCGGTGGGGCTACGGCGCGGGGTCAGCCTGCTCTTGGCGTTCGGCGCGTTCGTCGCCGTTGCGGTGGTCGCAGTGAGCTTGCGGACCACCCAATCTGCGTCGGCGGTCACGACGCTCACGCTGCAGAACTCGATCTCGTACACCCCCAACGCCACAGGTGGGGGCACCGACGACTACCACTGCACGCTCGTCGACCCGCACGTCACGAAGAACTCGGAGATCGTCTCCAGCGAGTTCTTCCCCCAGAGCCTCGAAGTCCACCACGCCATTCTGTTCCTGGTGCCGCCCAACCTGGCGGCCCAGGCGCGCGCCGCCGACAAAAACGGACAGGGATGGACGTGCTTCGGCGAGACACCGCTACCGGGCTCCAACCTCGGGCAGATCTCCGACACGCCATGGCTCACGGCTTGGGCGCCCGGGCACGGTCGTGATGTCGTGCCTGCCGGCACAGGTGTGCCGCTCCCCGCCGGCAGCCTGGTAGTGATGCAGATCCACTACAACCTGCTCGTCGGGGACCAACCGGTGCGCAGCAAGCTGGTGCTCGACACCGTGCCCGCGACCGGGAACCTGAAACCTTTGGGCCTGGACCTCCTGCCCGCTCCACCCGATATCCCGTGCCCGGCCGGCGTGGAAGGACCGATGTGCAACCGGCTGGTGTCGCTCGCCGACCTTGGGCAGCGCTTCGGTCACGACCAGGTGAATTTCGTCAACATCATCGAGAAGGTCTGCGGCCGCAACGACATCAGCCCACCTGCCGGTGACACCACGTCGTGCATCTGGCCCGCACCCGATGGCGGCAGCAAGATCGTACGGGTGGCGGCGCACATGCACCTGCTGGGCCGGCAAATGCAGATGATCCTCAACCCGGACAGCGCCAACCCGGTGACGTTGTTGAACGTCACCAATTACAACTTCGACTACCAGCGCTCCTACGACCTGGCCAAGCCGGTGAGCGTGGCGCCCGGTGACACCATCGAAGTCAAGTGCACGTACGACCCCACGTTGCGGCAGAAGCTGCCGCAGCTGCGCAAGCTCCCCCCGCGTTTCGTGACGTGGGGCGACGGGTCGTCGGACGAGATGTGCCTGGGTCTCGTCCAGTACGTCAGCAACTGACGCCGCACGTCCGCCGCACGCGAGCCGTGCGGACGCCACCCGGCCGCATGCCACATCTCATGCATTGGGCAACAAATGCCCTCGGCATGCGACTTCGCCGTCAATTTTGGCGATAGACGGCCTGTCGTACCGGTACAAGGCTGTCGTCCGCGCGAAATGCCGGCGGCGTTTCGCCTGACATCAAGGGGGCCGCGATGGGCATGCGGGAATCGCTCAACGCCTTTCTTCGTCCGAATCAGGTACGGCACGTTCTCACGGCGATGTGCGCGACGTCACTCGTCGTCGGGAGCGTGGTCGTCGTGGCGGCGATGCCCGCGATCGCAACGAGCTGGACGGTCATTGAGGCTCCCCTCCCCGCCAACACCGCCGCCGACCCCTCTCCCACCTATGTCTCGGTGGCCTGCGCGTCGAGCGCCGCGTGCGCCGCTGTGGGCGACTACTTCGATACCTCGAGCACCTCGCGGGGTCTCATCGACACGTTGTCCGGAGGTGCCTGGAGCGCCACCGAGGTCCCCCTGCCGGCCAACGCCAACACCAGCCATGCTGCTACTCCCAACCAGGTCGTGTGCCCGTCGGCCGGGGCGTGCACCGCCGTCGGCAGCTACCTCGACAACTCGACGCCGTCAGGGCAGAGCCGCGCCTTCATCGACACCTTGTCCGGAGGTATCTGGAGCGCGACGGAAGCTCCTCTTCCCGCCAACACCAGCACGACTCCAGCGGCTGTCCTCAACTCGGTGGCATGCAACTCGTCGGGAGCCTGCACGGCGGTCGGCACCTACGACGACGCGTTGGGCAACACCCAGGGACTGATCGACATCTTGTCGGGGGGCGTGTGGACCCCGACCGAAGCTCAGCTGCCGGTCAACGCCGCCCTCACCGGTCAAGTCGCCAGCCTTGATTCGGTGGCGTGCGCCGCCGCGGGGGCATGCACCGTCGTGGGCAGCTATACCGATACGTCGGGCGACACCCAGGGGCTGATCGACACCCTGTCGGGGGGCGTGTGGACCCCCGCCGAAGCCGCCCTGCCGTCCAACGCCGCGGCCGACCCCTCGGTCTCGTTCACGTCGGTGGCGTGCCCGTCGACAGGGGCGTGCGCCGCCATCGGCGACTACCTCGACTCGGTGGCTCACGACCACAACCTGATCGAGACCTTGTCCGGTGGCACGTGGAGCGACATCGAGGCGCCCCTGCCGGCCAACGCGGCCGCCGACCCCCATCCGGTCGTCAGTGGTCTGGCGTGCGACGCCGCGGGGAGCTGCACCGCGGTGGGCGACTACATCGACAATTCGAGTCCGATGGGCTTCCAACAGGGCGTCATCGACACGTTGTCCGGCGGCACCTGGAGTGCCGTCCAGGCGCCCTTGCCCGCGAACCACGCGGTCCCGACCGGCTTCCCCTTCGCCCACCCCTTCAACAGCCTCACCACGGTGACGTGCCCGTCGGCGGGGACCTGCACGGCCGTGGGCCTCTATGCCGACAACCAGACGCCCACCGGGGAGGACCAGCCTCTCGTCGACGCGTTGTCCGGGGGTATCTGGAGTCCCGTCGAGGCACCCCTGCCGGCCAACGCCACTTCCAGCGGTCAGGCCTCCATCCTCGACGCGGTGGCGTGCGCCTCGGCCACCGTGTGCGCCGCCGTGGGCGAGTACGACACGTCCGGCAGCCGACAGGGCCTGATCGAGTCCATCGGCATCTCGTCGCCTCCCCCGTCGTGCCCGGGCGGTTTCGCCATCACGACGGCGAGCCCGCTGCCGAGCGCCACCCACGGGGATCCCTACACGCTGTCGTTGTCCGGCTGCGGAGGCACCCCGCCCTACAAGTTCAAGAAGATCGGGAAGCTTCCGAAGGGCCTCAAACTCAGCCACACCGGGGTCATCTCCGGAACGCCGGCGAAGCCGGGCAGCGCCACGTTCAACGTGAAGGTGACCGACAAGGCGAAACCCAAGCACACCGTGACCCAGACGTTCTCGCTCACGGTCAACTGACGAGCCCGGGGACCCGGCGCGCTCGCGGCCGCTTGAGTCTCAGTCGCCCGCCCAGCACCCCATGATGACGTCGGCCACGGTGTCGGCCACGTCCGCGGAGCTCGTGGCGGGCACCCCGAACTGGGCCGGCAAGCCCGAGATGTCGACGAGGAGCACCTTCCAGTCCTTGCGCGCCACCACCGAGCCGTTCTGGGTGGTGAACGCCCCCTGGCCGAGCCCGCTCAGCGAGCCGGTGTCGCCGAGCTGGCTCCCGAGACCGTGGAAGTACGACAGCGTCTCGCTCCACGACGACAGCTCCTTGACCGTCAGGACGAGCTGGCCGCTCGAGTAGGCGAAGCGGCACGTGTACTGGTGGTCGGCCCAGGTCGGGCTGACGGGCTGTTGCGGCGACACGCCGAGAACGTTCGCCAGCTCGCTCTGTGTCTTCTCCGCACACACCATCTTCGAGACGTCGGAAGGAAGCGCACCCGCCGGCAGCGGGGGGCGCGTCGTGGTGGTGGTCGACCCCCGTGCGCCCCGGGCGGGAGACGTCGAGCAGGCCGCGGCGAGCAGGCCGACGCCCGATGCGAAGGCGAGCACCGCGATGGTGCCACGCCAACCGTGCCCCCTCGTCCGCACGGCAGGCGAGCGTATCGGAGGTGGTTTTCGATTCAGCCGCGGGCGGCCGCGCGCGTCAACGGTCGCGGGTGAGAACCAGGCCGCTCGTGGGCACGCCCGTGCCGGCGGTCACCACCACGTGCTCGGCGCCCTCCACCTGGTTGACGGCGGTGCCGCGCACCTGGCGGACGCCTTCGGCGATGCCGTTCATGCCGTGGATGTACGCCTCGCCCAGCTGCCCTCCGTGGGTGTTGGTGGGGAGCTTGCCGCCCGGGCCGATGTGGCCTTCACGCACGAACTCCTTCGCCTCGCCCCAGTCGCAGAAGCCGAGCTCCTCCAGCTGGTACAGGACGAACGGCGTGAAATGGTCGTACAGCACGGCGCAGTCGATGTCGTCGGGCCCGAGTCCGGACGTCTCCCACAGCTGGCGAGCCACCACGCCCATCTCGGGCAGGCGCGTCATGTCGTCGCGGTAGTAGGAGGTCATCATGTCCTGCTGGTCGCCAGAGCCCTGGGCGGCGGCGGCGATCACCGCGGGGGCATGCGGGGCGGACCGGGCGCGTTCGAGCGACGTGACCACGAGCGCCTGGCCGCCGTCAGACTCCTGGCAGCAATCGAGCAAGCGCATCGGCTCGACGATCCAGCGCGACGCCTGATGGTCCTCCAACGTGATGGGCTTGCCGTAGAACCACGCCGCCGGGTTCGTGGCTGCGAAGGCGCGGTCCGCCACCGCCACGCGCCCGAAGTCCTCGGTCGTGGCCCCGGTGATGTGCAGGTAACGCTGCGCGAACATCGCCACCCACGATGCCGGGGTGAGCAAGCCGTGCGGTACGTACCACGAGAAATTGGCGTTCTCGGCATTGGGCACCGGCGGGCGGGCCTGCACGCCCGTGCCGAAGCGATGCCCGGACCGCTCGTTGAAGGCGCGGTAGCACACCACCACGTCGGCGATCCCACTCGCCACCGCCATGGCCGCCTGCTGCACGGTGGCGCAGGCGGCGCCGCCGCCGTAGTGGATGCGGCTGAAGAACATCAGGTCCCCCATGCCGAGGGTGCGCGCCACCTCGATCTCGGGGTTCGTGTCCGCCGAGAACGTCACGAGGCCGTCGACCTCGGACGGATCGATACCCGCGTCGGCCAACGCAGCGGAGACGGCCTCGGTGGCGAGGCGCAACTCGCTCCGTCCCGAGTCCTTCGAGAATTCCGTCGCCCCGATGCCGCTGATCGCGGTCGTGCCGGCGAAGCTGTGGCGACGGGGGGACGACGCGCTCACGACGCACCCCTTTGAGTGGACGAAGAGCCCGTGGACGGCGCGCCAGGAGAGGACGCAGAGAGCGGCAGCGCCACCCGGACGGTGCCGGTGACGTGGTCGCCGCGGCTGTTGGCGCCCCGCACCGCGATCTCGACCACGCCGCGCCCGTCGCCGCGGCCTTCGGGCACCCCCGCGGAGGTCACGGTCCCCGACAGCACCATGGTGTCGCCGGGGTAGTTCGGCGCGCCGAGCCGGATCGACACCGCCTCGATGCGCGCCCCGGGACCGGTCCAGTCGGTGACGTAGCGCCCCACGAGCCCGTTGGTGGACAGGATGTTCATGAAGATGTCCGGCGACCCGCGCTCGGTGGCCAACCCGGGATCGTGGTGCACGTCCTGGTAGTCGCGCGACGCGATGGCCGTCGCCACGATGAGCGAGCGCGTGAGCGGAATGGGCAGCTCGGGCAGGCTCTCCCCCACCGCGACGTCCTCCAACGCCCGCGTGGCGGCCGTGGCCGGGCTCATCGCGCTCCCTCGGTGACGAGCTCCCCGAGGCGGGCCAGCTCCGCGCCGGGTGAGCCGAGCATCAGCTCGATCTGCTTGCCCCACAGGAAGTACCGGTGGATCGGGAACTCGATGTCCGCGCCGACCCCGCCGTGGAGGTGCTGCGTGGCGTGCACCACGCGTTGGCCGGCGTCGGACGCCCACCAGTGGGCGACGGCGACCGCCTCCGCAGCCGGACGACCGGTGTCGAGTCGCCACGCCGCCTGCCATGTCGTGACGCGGATGGCCTCGGTGTCGATGTACGCGTCGGCGGCACGCAGCATGGTGCCCTGGAACGTGGACAGCGGCCGCCCGAATTGGTGCCGCTCGTTCAGGTAGGAGGCGGCCCGGCGCAGCGCGTCCTCCGTGACGCCCAGCTGGATGGCGCACAGGCCCGTGCGGGCGGTGTCGAGCATCCACGCGATGGCATCGTCACCGGCGTCCGGCCCGGCGACGACGTCGTCGGACGGCACCACGGTGCCGTCGAAGTGCAGATGCGGGTGCACCTGGCGGTCCGTCGTGATGGCGCGCTCGAGCGTCACGCCCGGAGCCGCGGGGTCGACGAGGACGACCGCGCTCGGACCGTCGCCTCCCATGCGGACGGGGACGAGCACACGCGCCGCCAGGTGCGCTTGCGGCACGGCCACCGCCGTGCCCTCCAGACGCCAGGCCGAGCCGTCGGGAACCGCGCGCACGCCCGGCCGGCGCGCGTCGCTCGCGGCCGGCTCGTTGAGGGCGGCGGACAGCCGGGCGTCGCCGGCGACGATCGCCGGCAGCCACCGCGCCTGTTGCGCAGGAGTGCCGAAGCGCGCCAGCGGGGCGGCGCCCAGCACGAGCGTGGCCCACAAGGGCACGGGCGCCACGGCACGGCCCTGTTGTTCGAGCAACAGGCACACCTCGGTGAGCCCGAGCCCCGAGCCGCCGTGCTCCTCGGGAATGCCCAACCCGAGCAGGTGTGCGCGGGCGAGCTCGGACCAGAGCTCCTCGTCGAAACGGTCCGCGGTCTTTTCGACCTCCGCCACGCGCTTCGGTTTCGACTTGCCGGCGAAGATCGCCCCCGCGGCTTCCGCCACGGCCAGCTGTTCCTCCGTGAACGAAAAGTCCATCAGGCCGCTCCCCCTGCTGCTGCTCCCCCCGCGACGGCTCCTCCCGGCGCGGCTGCCCCGGCGACGGCGGGGTCGGGCTTGAACATGGCGAGCGTGAGCTCGTCGTCGACGGCGACCATGTCGACCACGACCGGCATGCCCACGTGCACGTCGTCGGGCTCCACGCCGACCAGGTCGGCGACGAGGCGCGTGCCTTCCTCGAGCTCGACCACGGCGATGGGGAGCGGGTAGTCGAAGCCGGGCACCTGCGGGTGGTGGACGACGACATAGCTGAACACCGTCCCGCGGCCGCTCGCCTCCACCGTGTCCCAGTCGAAGGCGCGGCACCTCGGGCAGGCGGGCCGGGGCGGATGGCGCAGCAGCCCACACGAGGTGCACCGCTGGACGAGGAGCTTCCCCTCTTTGAGCCCCTCGAAGAAGAAGGCGTTGTCGTGGGTGATCGCCGGACGGGGCCGCGGGACCTGGGCGGGTGGCGCGGCCACCTGCCGGGGCCGGAAGCGCAGGACCCGGAACCGCATCGTGGCCACCGGCGCGCCGTTCTGGTCGGTGTAGTCCATGCGCGTGGTCACGAAGTGGCCGTCGCCGAGGGCGGTGTGCTTCTCCGGCGAGACCTGTTCGATCACCGACGTCACGGTGAGCCGGTCCCCGATCACGAGCGGCCGCACGTACTCCTGCGAGCAGTCGGTCGCCACCACCGACGAGTAGCCGGCGTCGACGAGGAGCTTCCAGAGCTGCTCGATCGCCGGCGTCCCGTTCGTCGCCGCGGACCACTCGCCGGGCGCGGGCTCCGGGTACCGGTAGCCGCGCATGATCCACGCCTGCAGCATGGTGGGCGGGGCGACGATGCCACCGAAGCCGTTGGCGCGCGCCGCGTCCTCGTCCACGTACACGGGGTTGGTGTCGCCCATGGCGTCGGTCCAGTGCCGGATCATCGCCTGGTTCACCGCGTCGCGGGCCACCATGGGCGGCCCGGACTCGCGGCCCTCGAAGGCGCGCAGTTGCTCGAAGAGGTCGCAGTCGCTCATCTCGACGCCCGGATCATGCCGAGGCCGGTCGTGGCGACGATCTCGCGCTGCACCTCGTTGACGCCGCCCCCGAACGTGTTGATCTGGGCGTGGCGCGCCGAGCGCTCGAGCCTCCCCTGCAGGGCGGCCCCCGGCGATCCCGGCACGAGGTAGCCGCCCACCCCGACGATGCCGAGCAGGCGGCGGTAGATGTCGATGCTCTTCTCCACGCCGAAGACCTTGAGCGCGGACGAGTCGGCCGGCTTGAGCTCGTCGGCGGCCGCCGCGGTCGCCATCCGCCAATTGAGGAGGTACATGGCCTCGAGCTCGGCCTTGCAGCGCGCCAGGTCGGCCTGCACCCAACCGAGCGACAGCACCGGCCGGCCGTCACTCACCGACGTGCGGCGCGCCCACTCCATCACCTCCTCGTAGAGCTGCAGCGCGAACCCGCTCCACGCCGCGAGCCCCACGCGCTCGTGGTTGAGCTGGGTGGTGATCATGCGCCAGCCTTCGTTCTCGGCTCCGACGCGCCGGTCGACGGGCACGCGGACGTCGCTGTAGAAGGAGGCGCTCGTCTTGGCGCCCGCCACCGTGACGATGGGCGTGAACGAGAAGCCGGGTGAGCTCGTGTCCACGCACAGGATCGAGATGCCCTTGTGTTTGGGAGCCTCGGGGTCGGTGCGCACCGCCAGCCACACGTAGTCGGCGAGCTCCGCGCCGCTCGTGAAGATCTTCGCTCCGTTGACGACGTACTCGTCGCCGTCGCGCACCGCCCGGGTGCGCAACGACGCCAGGTCGGTGCCCGCTTCGGGCTCGGTGTAGCCGATGGCGAAGTTGATCTCCCCGGACAGGATCCCCGGAAGGAAGAACTGCTTCTGCTCGTCGGTGCCGAACCGCATGATCGTCGGCCCGACGGTGTTGATGGTGACGAACGGAAACGGCGCGCTGGCGCGGCGGGTCTCGTCGAAGAAGATGAACTGGTCGGTGGCGGGCCGGCCCTGTCCGCCGTACTCCTTGGGCCAGCCGATCCCGAGCCAGCCGTCCTTGCCGATGCGGCGCACCATCTGCCGCCACAGCTCCCCGCCCTCGCCGACCTCCCCCACCCCTTCACGGACGTCGTCGGTCAGCAGGTCGGCGAAGTACTCACGCAGCTCGCGGCGCAGCGCCAGCTGGTCGGGCGTCTCCTCCAGGAACATGTCGCCGTCCGTGCTCCGGTCCGGGCCGGGCGCCGCCCGGTCCCGGCCTGTAACTCGTTCTAGTTTGCCCACGGTACCGGACGGGCCCCGCTGCGGACAATCGGCGCGGCCCCCGGCGGTGGCAACCCGCCCCGGGGTGCCCCTAACATCAGTGGAACACGTTCTCATATCGCCGCCGGGGTTGGAGCCGCTGCCACCGGGGTGGGCTGCGGCGGACGTGCGCCCGCGCGGCCGTGGCGACCACGAGGAGGCGCCGGCCATGGAGCTCAGCGACATCGACCTCACCGACTCGAAGAACTTCGTGTCGGGAGTCCCCCACGAGTGGTTCGCCTTCCTGCGCAAGAACGCGCCCGTGTACTGGCACGAGGAGAGCGACGGCCCTGGCTTCTGGACGGTCACGAAGTACGACGACTGCGTGAACGTCAACCGGGACTACGAGCACTTCTCCTCGGCGCGGCGCACGGCGCTCATGTGGGACATGCCCGAGGAACAACTCGAACAGCAGCGCCTCATGATGCTCAACATGGACCCGCCGCTGCACACCCGTTACCGGCGTCTCGTCAACAAGGGCTTCACGCCGCGCATGGTCAACGCGATCGAGCAGAAGATCCACGAGGCCACCGACGACATCATCGACGCCGTGATCGAAAAGGGCGAGGCGGACTTCGTCACCGACATCGCAGCGGAGCTGCCGCTGATCGTGATCGCCGACCTTCTCGGCGTGCCGCAGAACGACCGCCACGCCATGTTCGACTGGTCCAACCGCATGATCGGCCAGGAGGACCCCGAGTACCAGCGGCCCGAGGTGAGCGAGGAATACGCCTCGGAGGCCGCCATGGAGCTCTACGCATACGCGGCCGAGCTCTATGCCAAGAAGCGGGCGGCCCCGACCGAGGACCTGATGAGCGTCCTCGCCGAGGTCGAGGTGGACGGCGACAAGCTGTCGGAGCTCGAGCTCGAGCTGTTCTTCCTGCTGCTCACCGTGGCGGGCAACGAAACGACTCGCAATCTCATCTCGGGTGCCATGCACGCGTTCTTCGACCACCCCGACCAGTGGCAGAAGCTCGTCGCCGACCACTCGCTCCTACCAGGCGCCATCGAGGAGATGCTGCGCTTCGTGAGCCCGGTCATGAACTTCCGGCGGCAGACGATGGCGCCCCTCGAGATCCGCGGCCAGCAGATCGACGAGAACCAGAAGGTCGTCTTCTTCCACGTCTCGGCCAACCGCGACGAGGAGATCTTCGAGAACCCGAACGCCTTCGACATCACGAGGAACCCGAACCCGCACATGGCCTTCGGGGGCGGCGGTCCTCACTTCTGCCTGGGCGCCAACTTGGCGCGCATGGAGATCCGGGTCATGTACCAGCACCTGCTCGACCGGGTGCCGGACATCCACCTCGACGGCGAGCCGAAGCGCCTGCAGTCGGCGTTCATCAACGGGGTGAAGCACCTGCCGGTCGCCTTTACGCCGGCCAAGCCGGTCCGGCGCTGACGGGCCGGTCGCGACCCGAGCCGACCGGCGCCATACCGACCAGGGGGGACGATGCGCTTCCACCAGGCGGTGACGTTCCTGCCGACGCTGCACATGTTGGAGTTGGCGCGCGCGGCCGACGAGCAGGGCTACGACGGCGTCTACGTCTCCGACCACATGTTCTTCCCCCGTGATCGACAGTCGCGCTACACGTACTCGAAGCGTGACGACGGCGCTCCGGGGTTCGGCGACCACTGGGACCCCGACACCGACTGGCCCGACGTGTGGTGCCTCATCGCCGCCATGGCGGCGCTGACCGGGCGGCTGCAGTTCACGACCGGCGTCTACATCGCCCCCGCCCGCGACATCATCACCGTCGCCAAGCAGGTGGGCACGACGGCCGTGATCGCCGAGGGGCGCGTCAACCTGGGCGTGGGCGTGGGCTGGTGCAAGGAGGAATTCGACGCCACCGGCCAGGACTTCACGACACGGGGCAAGCGGCTCGACGACATGATCCCGGCGCTGCGGGCGATGTGGTCCGGCGGTTGGGTCGAGTACCACGGTCCCCACTACGACGTTCCTGCCATGCGCATGGAGCCGTCCCCACCCGGGCCCATCCCCATCATCGGGGGCGGCCACTCCGCTCCGGCGCTGCGCCGGGCGGCGCGCCTGTGCGACGGATGGGTGGCGGCGGGCGCCTACGCCAACGACGAGGCGCGCGGCTACCTGCGCCTGCTCGAGGAGGAGCGCCGCCGGGCCGGCCGCTCCGATGAGCCGTTCCGTATCTTTCTGTCGCTGTGGGCGCCGCCCGACGCCGACCTGTACCGGCGGTTCGAGGAGGAACACGGCGTGACCGACATCCTCTGCGCGCCGGCCATGCTGGCCAAGGTGGACCCGGACGATCCGCCCGAGGTCCAGCTGCGGGCGCGTCTCGACGCTTCGGCGCGCTACGCGGACCGGATCCTGAACGCGATGCGCTGACGCAGTTCGGGGCTGTCGACGGCTGTGACGACGAGGAGGCGGAGGTAGCCATGGGAGAGCTGAAGCTCGGCCTGCAGCTGGGGTACTGGGGCGCCCAGCCGCCCGTCAACGCGCCTCAGTTGGTGACAGAGGCCGAGAACCTCGGCTTCGACTCGGTGTGGACGGCGGAGGCCTACGGCTCAGATGCCCTGACGCCGCTCGCGTGGTGGGGGTCGCGCACCAACCGCGTGCGTCTCGGGACCGCGCTCTGCCAGCTGTCGGCGCGCACGCCGACGGCCATGGCCATGGCCGCCATGACCCTCGACCACCTGAGCGGGGGGCGTCTCGTGCTCGGGCTCGGGGTGTCCGGTCCCCAGGTCGTGGAGGGCTGGTACGGCCAATCGTTCTCGAAACCGCTGGCCCGAACCCGCGAGTACGTGTCGATCGTCCGCCAGGTCCTCGCCCGACAGGGGCCGGTGAGCAACGACGGGCCGCACTATCCCCTTCCGTTCCCGGGAGGGACGGGTCTGGGCAAGCCGCTCAAGTCGATCGTCCACCCGCTGCGCAACGAGATCCCCATCGTGCTCGGGGCCGAAGGACCGAAGAACGTGGCGCTCGCGGCGGAGATCGCGGACGGCTGGTTCCCGATCTTCTTCTCGCCGAACCACATGGGCGAGTTTGCGTCCTCGCTCGACGAAGGCTTCGCCCGGCCCGGCGCGAGGCGGTCGAAGGAGGACTTCGAGGTCATCGCCTTCTGCCCGGTCGTCGTGGACGACGACCTCGAACGCGCCGCCGACTCGTTCCGGCCGATGCTCGCGCTCTACATCGGCGGGATGGGCGCCAGGGAGATGAACTTCCACTTCGACGTGTTCGTGCGCATGGGGTTCGAGGCTGAGGCGCACAAGATCCAGGACCTGTACCTCGACGGCCACAAGGACGAGGCCGCCGCCGTGGTACCCACGCAGATGATCGAGAACATCGCGCTCATCGGGCCCAAGGAGAAGATCGGCGCCGAGCTCGAAGCCTGGCGGGAGTCGATCGCCACCACGCTGCTCGTGGCCGGGTCGACCGACACCCTGCGGATGATGGCGGAGCTGCTGCTCTGAGGATCAGACGACGCGGCGTCTCGCCCTGCGGGTCGCCATTGAGTCCCCGGCGAGCCGGCCTCAGGGCACCGTCGGCACGTGGTGCACCGTTGTCGTCGTCGTCGCCGCGGCCGTGGTGGGCGTCGCCGAGGACGTCGTCGTCGTCGAGGGTGCCGTCCACGTGGGTGGGGGCGACGGCAACGTGGTCGTGGTCGGGGCAGGCTGCGTCGTCGGCGGAGGTGACGGGGTGGTCGTGGGCGGGGCGGTCGGGGGCGGGGCGGTCGTGGGTGCCGCGGTCGTCGCCGATGCCGAGGTGCCCGACGTCGAAGGCGCCGCCACCGTCGGGGGGTGCGACGCGCTCCCCGCGGGCGATGGAGACGACGATGGTGCGCTCCGCGGGGGCGTCGACGAACCCAGCGCGAGCGTTCCGGGTAGCGCCGTCGTGGCCTGGGGCGCCGGCGTCGGCGCCGTTGCCGGGGCGCTCCCCGCGCCATTCTTGGGGAGCGCCTTCAGCGCGAGCTCCAGAGAGGTCATGGTCGTGGGCGGCGGAAGCGAGCGGAGCGCCTGGGTGAGGGCCGCCTGCTTCTCGGAGGCCGGTAGCGAGTTGTACCAGCGCACGAACGGGTTGTCGGTTGTCGTGGTCACGGCGGGCGCGCCGTGATGCGATGCGCCGTGGGGCGCGGGCGACCCGTTCGCACCGAGCACCCTGGCGAGTTCGACCAGTCCGCTGGCGCCGAAGAGGACGAGCGCCACGGCCAGGAGCACGAGCCCACCGGTGCGGCGACGACCGGTTCGGAGATGTCGACCGGCGTTGGCGCTGCTCGAGTCGTCACCTTCGGCCTCGCGCCAGACGTCGTCCGCACGAGTTCCGGACCCTGCGGTGGGGGCCGCCGCAGCTGGGGCCGCCGCGGTTGGCGCCGGCCCGGGCCCGGCTGGTCGCCCGGCGACAGGCGGCGGGTCGTAGTGCTCGACGCCGGCGTCGCGCACCATCGGCATCGGCTGCCCGCGGGTGAAGAAA
>DATGKD010000136.1:0-10722 GCA_035294855.1 Acidimicrobiales bacterium | reverse complement strand
CGACGGGCAACGTGCCGCAGGGGCCGCCCGGCTGTCCCGCTCCGTCGGGGTGATCCCGTGGTCGTGATCGGCGCATGACGACCAGCGCCCCTGCCGTGCTCGACCGCGGCCTCAGGCTCGCTGCCGCCGCGTCCGGGCGGTGGAAGCGGCTGCCCGCCCGGCTCCGCTGGGTGCTGGCGGTGGCCACGGTCCTCGTCGTCTACATCGCGTTCGCCACTGCCTCCGGCAAGCACGGATGGATCCACAAGCACGCGCCCATCGGCTTCGTCCTCGTGGGCGTGGTCTACGGGTCGGTCAACGCGCTCGGCGCCATGGGCCTCATCCTCGTGTACCGGGCCAACCGGTTCATCAACTTCGCGCACGGCGCGCTGGGCAGCCTCGTCGGCGTGCTGACCATCGGGCTCGTCAAGGTGCACGGGCTCGACTACTGGATCGCGCTCCCCCTCGCCGTCATCGTGGGCGGCATCGTGGGCGCCACCGTCGAGGTGACGACCATCCGGCGTTTCAAGAACGCGCCCCGGCTCGTGCTGCTGGTGGCGAGCGTCGGTCTCGCCCAGGTGCTCGGGGGGCTCGAATTCCTCGGCTCCAAGCACGAAGGCTTCACCGCACTCACCGGTGCGTTCGCGCCCCCGTTCAACATCTCGATCACCGTCGACGTGTACACGTTCCACAGCGCGGAGATCCTCGCCGTGCTCGTGGTCCCCCTCGTCATCAGCGCGCTGGCGTGGTTCTTGCTCAAGACCAACGCCGGCATCGCCGTGCGGGCCGCCGCCGAGAACAGCGACCGGGCCATGCTCCTCGGCATCCCCGTG
This sequence comes from Acidimicrobiales bacterium, assembly GCA_035294855.1. Classification (GTDB taxonomy): domain Bacteria; phylum Actinomycetota; class Acidimicrobiia; order Acidimicrobiales; family UBA8190; genus DATGKD01. Next base: position 9,910 of record DATGKD010000136.1, on the reverse strand, counting down.
CGCCGCCTCGCCACCATCGTGTGGACGATCGCCGGCGCGCTGGCGGTGCTCACCTACATGCTCTCCGCCCCGTTCGAAGGGGTGAAGCCCGGGGTGGCCTCCAACGGGCCGATCACGTTGCTGCCCATGCTCGCCATCGCCGTGGTGGCCCGCATGGAGTCGCTGCCGCTGGCGTTCGGCGCGGGCATCGGCCTCGGCATCATGGAGGCGCTCGTCCGGTGGAACACCACCGGCAACCCCGCCATCATCTGGGCCTTCTACCTGGCCGTGATCGTCATCGCCCTGCTGGCCCAGTCCAACAAGCTCAGCCGGGCCGAGGAGGCGGGCGCGTCGTCGTGGTCGGCGGTGGGCGCGCTGAAGGCCGTCCCCAGCGAGTTGCGGCGGCTGCCGGAAGTGAAGTGGGCGCGCCGGGCGATCTTCGCCGTGCTCGCCCTGGCGTTCATCTGGATCCCCCACACGTGGGGGCCGAGCAACCAGCTGCTCGCCGGCTTCGCCATCATCTGGGCGATGATCGGGGTGTCCCTGGTCGTGCTCACCGGCTGGGGCGGCCAGATCAGCCTGGGCCAGTTCGGCATTGCGGGCGTGGCGGGGGTCGTCGCCGGGAACATGGTCGCCCACTGGAACGCCGACTTCTTCATCGTGGTCTCGGTGTCGGGCGTCGTGGGCGCAGCCGTGGCGCTGCTCGTCGGCCTGCCGGCGCTGCGCATCAAGGGACTGTTCCTGGCGGTCACGACCCTGGCGCTCGCCATCGCCCTGGACCAGTACTTCTTGAACCAGGCGACGTTCCCGCAATTCATCCCGGCGGAAGGCGTGCCGAGGCCTCTGCTGTTGCAGCGTTTCGACCTCAACAACGAGTACGAGATGTATCTCGTGTGCCTGGCGTTCCTGGTGCTCGCCATCCTGGCGGTGAGCGGCATGCGCAAAGCACGCGCCGGGCGCGTCCTCATCGGCACCAAGGACAACGAGCGGGCCGCGGCCTCGGCGGCTGTCCCCACGACCCAGATCAAGCTGGCCGGCTTCGCCGTGGCCGGTGTCATCGCCGGTGTGGCCGGCGCGCTCGATGTCTTGTTGCTCCAAGCGCTCAACCCGGGGAGCTTCCCGCCCGTCGACAGCATCACGATCTTCGGGTACTCGGTCATCGGCGGCCTGGGCTCGGTGGCCGGTGTCCTGATCGGCGTCCTCGGCTTCAAGTACCTGGAGTCCATCACCGCGCTGGGCCAGGTGCACCTGCTCATCAGCGGTGCGGCCCTCCTGTGGGTGCTGCAGGTGCTGCCCGGCGGGATCGGCCAGCTCGTCTACGACGTGCGCGACCGCCTCCTGCGGGTCGTGGCGGACCGCCGCGGGATCGTCGTGCCCAGCCTCGTGGCCGACAAGCGCCAAGCGCGCGAGAAGGGGCTCCCTGGCGAGACCGATCTGCTCACCACCCTGGCGTCCGGTAACGGCCACGCACCCGTGGCCGACAAGCAACCCGCCGAGGCGCGCTCGGGATGACGAGCGTCGAGACCACCCCGACCGAGCGCACGCCCGTGGTGCCGCCTGCTCCCCAGACCCTGCTGTCGTGCCGCGGCATCGACATGTCGTACGGGTCGGTGCAGATCCTGTTCGGGGTGGACTTCGACGTCCACGAGGGCGAGCTCGTCGCGCTCCTCGGCACCAACGGCGCGGGCAAGTCGACGCTGTTGAAGGGCATCTGCGGCCTCGTGCGCCCCAAGCGCGGCAAGGTGACGTTCAAGGGCGAGGACATCACCAAGCTCGCCGCCGACGTCACGGCGCGGCGCGGCATCTCGATGATGCCCGGCGGCAAGGGGGTGTTCCCCACGCTGTCGGTGGCGGAGAACCTGAAGATGGCGGCCTGGTTGATCCGTGATCACCCGGCACGCGTCGACAAAGCACGCGAAGAAGTGCTCTCGCTGTTCCCCATCCTGTCGCAGCGCTACCACCAGATGGCGGGCAACCTCTCCGGCGGGGAGCAGCAGATGCTGGCGTTGGGCTCGGCGCTTATGACGCGGCCCGAGCTGCTCATGATCGACGAGCTGTCGCTCGGCCTCGCCCCCACCATCGTGGGCCAGCTGCTCGAAGTCGTGGAAGAGGTGCACCGCCGCGGCACCACGGTGGTGATCGTCGAGCAGTCGGTGAACATCGCCCTGAACCTGGCCAAGCGGGCGGCGTTCATGGAGAAGGGCGAGGTCCGCTTCGAGGGCCCCACCGCCGAACTGCTCGAGCGCCCCGACATCCTGCGCTCGGTGTTCATCGCCGGAGCATCGGTGATCGACACTTCCACCGAGCCGGACGGCGATGCTCCCTCGCCGCTCCAACCTTCTCCGGCCGAGCCGTCCCTCGAGTCCTCCGTCGAGCCCCCACCGGTCGACATCGCCTCGCGACGGGCGCCGCAGCCCGAGCCGGCTCCGGCGGCGCCCCGGGTGGCGGCCGACGCCAAGGCGGTCCTCCAGTGCCGGCAGGTGGTGAAGACCTTCGGCGGCATCACCGCCGTCGACTACGTCGACCTCGCGGTGCGCAAGGGCGAGATCGTCGGCCTCATCGGGCACAACGGCGCGGGCAAGACCACGCTGATGGACTGCATCTCGGGCTTCTTACAGGTGGACGAGGGCCGGATCGTGCTGCGCGGCGTGGACGTCACCGACTGGGCACCGAACCTGCGGGCCAAAGGCGCGCTCGGCCGGTCGTTCCAGGACGCGTTGCTGTTCCCCACGCTGACGGTGGCGGAGACGATCGCCGTGTCGCGCGAGCGCCACCTGCAGAGCAGGGACATGTTTGCCGCGGCGTTGCAGCTGCCCGCGTCCTTCGAGTCGGAGCTGGCCGTCATGGCCGAAGTCGACGCGCTCATCGACATGATGGGATTGCGGGCCTACCGGGAGAAGCTGACCGGCGAGCTGTCCACCGGCACCCGTCGCATCGTCGACCTGGCGTGCATCATGGCCCAGGACCCCGAAGTGCTGATGCTCGACGAGCCCTCGGGGGGCATCGCCCAGAAGGAGACCGAGGCGCTCGGCCCGCTGTTGCGCCGGGTGCGCGAGCAGACGGGCTGCTCGATCCTCATCATCGAGCACGACATGCCCATGCTGAGCTCCCTGTGCGACCGGTTGGTCGCGCTCGAGCTCGGCCACGTCATCGCCGAAGGCTCGCCCCAGGAGGTCCTCGCCCACCCGGCCGTGATCGCGTCCTACCTCGGCACCGACGAGGCGGCCATCGCGAGGTCAGGCGCCGCCGTCTGAGAGTCGGCGGACCCCGGCCCCGTCGAGGCCTCAGGCCGACGAGCCTTCGGCGTCCTGCTTGATGGCGGCCAGCGTGGCGGCGATCCCCGTGCGTGCCAGGTCACGTCGCTGCTCGATCTGGTTGTCGGCGTCCTCCCCGAAGCGCTCCTGGAAGCCTGCGATCGCGGTGGCCGGGAATTCCCAGGACTCGGTGAGCTCGGTCCCGCCGTCGACCGGCGCGAGCGCGTACCCCCAACGGGTCCCCGTGGCTGGACGACATAGGCGAACTCCCGGCCGCGATCGGCCGCCACCACCTCCGAGCGCGTCTCCCAGGTGCGATCGGGGAGCGCGTTTCTCCCCGTGAACATCGCTCCGACACGAGGACCGGCACCTTCGTCCCACCAGCACGCCGTGCAGAACGGGCTCCATCCACCCATGCGGGTCACGTCCGACACGATGTCGTAGAGCTCGTCGGCCGAGCGGGCGATGACGATCGAACCGGATTCACGCAGAGCATCCATGGCAGGAAGTATGGCCCGTCCTTCCGCCGTTCGGACGGCCCGAGCTTCAGCGAGCGCGTTTGCCGCTCGCGGCCGCTGCGGCCGCCTGGCGCACGGCGTCGAGCTCCGCGGGGGTGCGCGTGGGGTAGCGGGGGTCCATCTCCTCGAGCGTGTCGATGAGGACGCGGCTGATGACCCAGTTCCTGAACCACTTGTGGTCGGCCGGCACCACGTACCACGGCGCGAGCTCGGTCGTGGTGTGTTCGAGCGCCTCGGCGTAGGCCGTCTGGTACTCGTCCCACCGCACCCGTTCGGCGAAGTCGGAAGGGCTCGCCTTCCAGATCTTGTCGGGTCGGTCGAGGCGCTCCTCCAACCGCCGCCCCTGCTCCTCGAACGACACGTGCAAGAAGAACTTGACGATGGCCGTGCCGGCTCGAACGAGCGACGCTTCGAAGGCGTTGATCCGGTGGTAGCGGTCACGCCACACGGCTTCGGGCACGAGCCCGTGGACGCGCGCCACGAGAACGTCTTCGTAGTGCGAGCGGTTGAACACGCCGATCTCACCCGCCGCAGGAGCTTGGCGATGCACGCGCCAGAGGAAGTCGTGGGCAAGCTCCTCGGGTGTCGGCTGCTTGAACGACGCCACCCGTGTGGCTTGGGGGTTCACCCCCCGGAAGACGTGCTTGATGCTGCCGTCCTTGCCCGAGGCGTCCAGGCCCTGGAGGACGACGAGCACCGAGCGCCGAGCTTCGGCCCAGAGCTTGTCCTGGAGTGCGAAGAGCTCGACGCTCAACGTGCCCAGCTCGTCGACCGTCGCCTGTTTGTCGCCGGGCATGCCCGCCGTCGAACCGGCGTCGCGGTGGGCCAGGTCGACGCGCTCGCCGGGGCGGAGCCGCCAACGAGTGCTCAGGCGCTGCTTCGTCACGGGCATTTCCTCACTGGGAGCTTCGTCATGGAGCCGCCGGGTCGCCTACGCGCCCAGCTGCGACCGGAGGTCGTCCAGGTCGCGCCGTAACGACGCCACCTCGGCCCGCAGCGCGGCGAACGCTTCTGCCGTGGCGGTGGAGGGCTCGCCGCCGGCGTCGCTCGGCGGCGAGCTGGGTGAGGTCGGCTTCGCGGCCGGCGCCGGTGTCGTCGGACTCTCGAGACGGTCACCCCAGAGGGGCGCGAACCGGTCCTCCTTCTGCCCCGGGACACGAGGCAGGCGCGTGACGAGCGGCTCCTCCCGTCGAGCCAGTGCGTCCAGCTCGGCCAGGACCTCCTGGAGGTCGGCGAACCCGACCATCCGCTCGGTGCGGGTCCGCAGCTCGCCGGGAGTCTGCGGGCCCCGCAGAAAGAGGACGGACAGGAGCGCGAGCGGCTTCGGCCCGATGCCGAGCGCCTCGTCCACGGTGTGGCGGAAGCGCAAGGCCGAGCGCCCGTGCGAGGGGTGGACGAAAGCCGCCAGGCCCTTCGCCTTGACGCTCGTTACTGCTTGCTGCACCGTGGCCTCGTCGAAGTCGACCACCGGGTCGCGGTTGGAGGTCTGGTTGCAGGCGAGGGTCAGCGCGTTCAGCGTCAGGGGGTACTGCTGAGGCGTGGCGAGCTGCTTCTCGACCAGGCACCCGACGACGCGCAACTCCGGCCCGCTCAAGTCCACCGGGTGAGCATATGGTCCGGGGCGCCGAGGAATACCCGGCGTACGGGCGAGGTTCAACGTCGCGCCGGGGCGGGAACGTCAGATTCCCGGAGACGGACTGAGGAGAAGCCATGGAAGTGAAGGAGCTCGGCCACCTGGTGCTCTACGTTCGCGACCTCGAACGTTCCGCCGCCTTCTACCGGGACGTGCTCGGCTGGAGGCAGGTCGGCCCGAACCCCGAACTGGGCTTTCCGGCGGCGGCATTCTCGGCGCCGTCGGGGCGGACCCATCACGAGCTGTTGCTCATCGAGGTCGGCCAGGATGCGCAGGGGTTGCCGAGCGGACGCCATGTCGGCCTGTACCACTTCGGTCTCAAGGTCGGTGACTCCGACGACGAGCTGCGCGAGGCGTTGCGCGCCGTCCAGGACGCCGGGGCGACGATCGTCGGAACGAGCGACCACACCGTGACCCACAGCCTCTACGTGCAGGACCCCGACGGCAACGAGATCGAGCTCTACATCGACGTGCCTGGCGTCAACTGGCGCGACGACCCCGGCGCCGTCTTCGCGCCGATCAAACCGCTTCGTCTCTGACGACCGTGGGCCCAAAGCCGGGCCGAGAACGCGCGTTCCGCACCGACCGGGTGCGGGCGCGAGGGATGATGTTCGGATGAGCGCAGACCCAGCCCGAGCGGTGTTGACCGTCTTCCGGTCGCGTCTGCGGGCCGACGCCGGTGAGGAGTACGCCGGCTGGGCGCAGCGCATGTTGGAGCTGGCGCAGCGCATGCCCGGCTTCGTGGACTTCAAGCAGTTCCAGTCCGACGACGGAGAACGGGTGTCGGTGATCACCTTCGAGAGTGCCGCAACCCAGCGCGCCTGGCGCGAGGATCCCGACCACTGCGCCGCGCAGCGCCTGGGGCGCGAGCAGTTCTACGAAAGCTACGACATCCAGGTGGCCGAGATCGTGCGCCGTCACACGTTCACGCGCTGAGCCCGATCGGCCCGCGACAGGTTCGAGCGCCGCTCACGTCGTCGCCGTGCCGACGGCCAACGGCGTGGCCGTGGGCCGCGGCGAGCCGCCCGCCGATTCGTCTGTCACGGCAAAACTCGCCACCGGGGCAGAAGGGTCGACGGTGAACGTCTCGTACGTCGGGTGGCGGGTGAGCAACCCGAGGGAGACCGGTTGCCCGTGCACGAAGCCCCACAACTGGTAGGTCCGGCCCGCGGCCAGGGCGGGCAGCCGCTGGTTCACGACGTATCCCGTCCCGGTCGGCAAGATGACGAGCTGCGCCACGGGCCCGCTCCCGGCGGGCGCCAACGAGACCCGGGTGGCGTGGGGGTCCGTCTCGGCCCGCAGCACCGCCTGGGCCGTGCCCTGCTGGGCGATCGCCCGGTCGACCTGGCCGACGCGGTTGTCCAGTCTGGCGACCTGCACAGCGAGCACCGCGATGACCGCCGCAGCCGCGGCCGCCGCGACGCCGATCGCGCTCCATCCGAAACGGCCGACCCCGGTGCTGCGAGCCGACGACAAGGGCCGGATGCCCGCGCGCGACACCGCGCCCAGCGGCGCGGGGACGCGCTCGACAGGGCCAGGGGCGGCGATCCGGGCGGCGATGCGGTCCCACAGTTCAGGCGGGGCATCGGCGCCCACGTTGGCGATCATGCCCACGACCTCGTGGTGGTCCGCGACCTCCGCAGCACAGCGCGGACACCGGGCGACGTGCTCGGCCACGAGGCGCGCTTCGTCGGCGTCGAGGGCGTCCAGCGCGTAGGCCCCGAGCAGCTCGGCGAACTCGTCGTGGTTCACCGGTCGGTCCACGCCGCCTCCACCCCGTGTTGCGCCAGCGCCGTGCGCAGCCGTCGCAACCCGCTCCGGATCCGGCTCTTCACCGTGCCCTCGGGCTGGCCGAGGAGCGACGCCACCTCGCGGTAGGTGTGGCCTTCGAAGTAGGCCATCTCGATGGCGGCGCGTTCGTCGGCGGGGAGGCTCGTCACCGCCGCCTTCACCTGCTCGGCGATCGCCAGGTCCCAGGCCTGGTGCTCGATGTCGTAACCGGACGAGGCCGTCTCGCGCAGCGTCCTCTCCTCGCGTCGCTTGCGCGCCGACTCCGACCGCACGATGTCCACGGACCGCCCGTGCGCCTTGGTGATGAGGTAGGTCCGCAACGCCCCTCGCCCCGGGTCGAACCGTTCGGGGGCGTCCCACAACTCGACGAAGACCTCCTGGGTCACCTCCTCGGCCAGGTCGGAGGACCCGAGGACCCGGCGCGCCAGAGCCAGCACGGCCCCGCCGTGCCGGCGATACGCCTCGGCCAGGGCGGGCTCGTGCATGCGCGCGATGGCCACCATCAAGGCGGCGTCGCTGGCCGCCTCGAGATCGAGCATGTCGCCCTTGGATTCGGAGCCACCCGACACCGCGGATGACATTCCCACCCGGGCGTCGTCACCCGGGCCGGTTCCCGGCGAGCGACCCGACCGGAGCCGCGGCACGGCGCCACGGTATCCATCAATTGGCTCGGGGTACATCCGCCGGAGGGGCGGGCGCCGAACAACCCACGTGGTCCGTTCGGATGAAGGAGATGCCCGGGATGCTTGCTGAGATCTTCGGCGTGGACGCCGTGATCGTGATCGTTGTCGTCGCCGTCGTGCTCTTCGGCGGCACCCAGATCCCGAAGCTGGCCCGCTCGCTCGGGACGGCGCGCAGCGAGTTCAAGAAGGGCCTCACCGACGTCGCCGAGCCCGTTGTGGAGGTCCCGGCGAGCACCGAACGGTCGTCGTAGAGCTGCCGGTCGAGACGCTCGGCCCCTGGCTCGAGGCGCTCGGCCCCACCAGGGCGAACAAGAGCAGCGGAGCCCGTATGAAAAGCTGATCCCGATGCGGGTCAGCACGGCGCGGCAGCGACCACGCGTCGCAGCGGCCGGCATGGTCGTGGTCGCCGCGCTGGCGTTGGGGGCATGTAGCTCGCCCAACGGCTCGATCGCCATTCCGACCGTCCGCGACGACGTGTCGGCGACCGTCGTCCCGCCGTTCTATTCGCCGCCACGACCGCTCGCGCCGGCACCGGCGGGCACGATCATCCGCGCCGAGGTCGTCACCGGTGTCCCCGGCATCCCGCCGGACGCCAAGGTGTGGCGCGTCCTGTACCACTCCCGTTCGATCTACGGCGCCGACATCGCCGAGTCCGGATACGTCGTCGCGCCCGCCGGTCCCGCTCCTGCAGGCGGCCGCCCCATCTTGACGTGGGCGCACGGCACGACGGGCTTCGGGGCCCCGTGCGCACCGTCGCTCCTCGCCGCGCAGGGCGGCTTGGGCATCGGGCCCTATCTGGTCCCCGGGCTCGCCGACTTCCTGAGCCGGGGCTTCGTCATCGCGGCCACCGACTACGAAGGCCTCGGCGTCGCGGGCGTCCATCCGTATCTGCTCGGCAAGAGCGAGGGACAAGCCGTCCTCGACGCGGCGCGCGCCGCCCGCCGCCTGCCGGGGCTCGCCACCAGCCGGACGATCGTCATCTACGGGCACTCCCAGGGCGGCCACGCCGCTTTGTTCGCCGGCGAGCTCGCCCCGAGCTATGCACCCGAGCTGCACGTGGTGGGCGTGGTGGCGGCTGCTCCGGCCACCAACCTGAGCACCATCGTGTCGGTGGCGACAACGCCCCCCACGGGGCAGAGCATCCTCATCTTCACGCTGCCGACGGCGTACGGGTGGACGAAGACCTACCGCGACCTGCCGGGCGCAGACGTCTTCACCACCACCGGGGCACGGATCGCGGCGTCGGTGGTCCCGGGGCAGTGTGTGCCGGCGGTGTCGACGGCCATTTCCGCCCAGCACCTCACGCCGGCGGCGATCTTCCAGCCCGACGCGCCGAAGAATCCCGTCGTGGTGGCGCACGCCCGCCTCAACGACCCCGGCCGAGTGCGGATCCCCGCGCCGATGCTCGTGGTCCAGGGGACGGCGGACATGGTGGTTCCCCCCGAACTGACCGACAGCTACGTCCGATCGATGGCCTGCCCGATCGGTGACCGCGTCGACTACATCCACATGGCGGGAGCCACGCACGGGTCGGTCGTCGAAGTCGACCTCGCCACCGTCGGGCAGTGGATCGCCGACCGGCTCCGCGGAACCGAGGCTCCGACGACGTGCGGGGAACCCGGGGACGTCACCACAGTCTCCCCGTGACCGGTGCCGCCTCAGATGTGATCGTCGTCCCATGCAGGGTCGTCGACGTCGGGGCCTGCCGCCTCCGCCCCCTGCCGGTTGCGCAACCACGCGGTGATCTGGTCGGCCACTCGCTGCACGTCACCGCCGAGGCGGTCGACCGTCGACGCGAACCGGTCCCCGTAGTGGTCGAGGGCCGACTGGAATTCCTCCGAGGGAGGCGGCTCCTGGCCGCGCCGCACGTAGTGCCCGGAGCGGATCCGGTCGAAGTCGCCGTCGCTCACCCAGTTGACGAGCTGGCGGACGCGCCGGACCGCGAACGGGTGGCTGCTGCCCAGCTCCTCGCGGAACCGGGCATGGCGCGCGTAGATGTCGTCCTCGTCCTCGTACGCGGTGGCCTGCCGGATGAAAGCGTCCAGGCTCATG
>DATGKD010000135.1:0-8524 GCA_035294855.1 Acidimicrobiales bacterium | reverse complement strand
CGTGACCGGTGCACCCGGTGACGAGCTCCAGAAGGCGGCCGCGCACGCCGACGTCCTCGTCCTCCCCTGGCGGCACGTCGCACCCGAAGGACACGCGCGGCTGGTGCGCTCGGTGCTCGGTGAGCTCCCGGTGCCGTGCCTGCTCGTGCCGCTGGCGTGGGCCCAGCGGTCCGTCCACCTCAGGACGCCGTCGTCGAACACGGCGGGTTCGACGTGACGGACCACGAGCCTCCGCGCGTGGTGGAGACCCATGCGTCGGTGCTCGTCTTCTACGACGACGTGGTGCTCAAGTACAAGAAGCCTCTGCGCCTGCCGTTCGTCGATTTCACGAGTATCGAGCAACGGCGCAGAGCGTGCGACGCGGAGGTGGCGTCGAACCGTCGACTCAGCCCTGACGTGTACCTCGGTGTGGCGGACGTCAAGATGGCGGCCGTCCTGCTCGACCATGCCGTGGTCATGCGCCGTCTCCCTGAGGGAAGGAGCCTGGCGTCGATGGCGGCGAGCGGTGACCCTGCGCTCGCCGGTCAGCTGCCGCGCCTTGCCCGGCTGCTCGCCATGTTCCATGCCGGCGCGGAGCGGTCGGAGGAGATCGACGCCGGCGCCCGCCCGAGCGCGATCGCCCGAACCTGGAGGCGCTGCTTCGACGCCCTGACGCCATTCACCGCTGCACTGGGGGACACGCCCTCGCTCGAGCACGTCGACGGGTTGGCCACGAGGTACCTGCGAGGGCGGGGCCCACTGTTCGAGGAACGCATCGCGGGTGGGCGGGTCTGCGACGGTCACGGCGACCTGCTGGCGAACGACGTGTTCCTTCTCGACGACGGGCCCCGCGTGCTCGACTGCATCGACTTCGACGACGAGCTGCGACACATCGACGTGGTCGCCGACATCGCATTCTTGGCCATGGACCTCGAGCATCTGGGCGCGCCGGCGGTCGCCCGGGAGTTCGTTCGCAGTTACCGCGAGGCGGCTGGTGACCGCTTTCCGGTGACCCTCCTGCACCACTACTGCGCGCAGCGTGCGGTCATCCGGTCGGAGGTGGCCTGCCTCCGCTCCACCCAACGATCGGCAGCCGGAGACCAGTCAAGTGTGGCCGGCGGGGACCGCGCCCAGGCGAGGAGCCTCCTATCGCTGGCGCACGACCATCTGGAGGCCGGACGCGTCATCCTCGGCGTCGTCGCCGGCCTTCCCGGCACCGGCAAGTCCACCTTGGCTCGCGCCGTGGGGGAGCGGCTCGGATGGCCGGTCCTCCGGTCGGACGACATCCGCCGAGAGATCATGGGTGTACGCGATGACGCCCAGCCGCTGACGGCGTCGTTCGAAGCCGGCGCCTACGCGCCCGCGGCGACGGCCCGGACGTACCGGACGATGCTCGAACGGGCAGGAGAGCTCATCGTGCGCGGCCAGCCGGTCGTCCTGGACGCCACCTTCAACGACCCGGCCTTTCGGCGCGCCGTCGAGGAGCTGGCCGACACCACGACGAGCGACCTGGTCGTTCTGCGGTGCACCGTGCCTCCGCGAGTCGCCGAGGCCCGGGTCCGAGCCCGACGGCAGCGCGGCGGCGACGTGTCGGGCGCGGACGAAGGGGTCGTGCGGGCGATGGCGGCCACCGCGGTGCCATGGAGCCGAGCTGTCACGGTGGACACCGAGCACGGCACCGATGACGACCACGTGGCCTCGGCGGTGAGGGCGCTGCGCGCCTGCCTCAGCCCACCCACGACGGGGGGAGGCACCCACCGCTCGCTCGGGACTTTGGCCTCTACCGATTCGGCACGGCTCGGGTGACGCTGGAGCGGTGAACACACCGCGTTTCGTCAGGTTCTTCGACGCTATCGGCATCGACGACGTCCCCCTGGTGGGCGGCAAGAACGCCTCGCTGGGCGAGATGTACGGCCGCCTGTCGGCGAAGGGCATACGCGTGCCCAACGGCTTCGCCATCACCGCGGAGGCCTACCGGTGGGTCCTGGACGAAGCAGGGGCGTGGAGCGAACTGCACGCGGCGCTCGACGGCCTGGACGTCGACGACGCCCGTGAGCTCGCCCGGCGGGGGAAGCGGGCACGCGAAATCGTCTACGGGGCTGGACTCCCCGGGGACCTGGCGGAGGAGATCGTGGGCTCGTACCGGGCCTTGCAGCAGCAGTACGGGGACGACGTCACCCTGGCCGTCAGGTCGTCGGCCACCGCCGAGGACCTTCCCACAGCCAGCTTCGCGGGCCAGCACGAGACCTACCTGAACATCCACGGGGACGCGAGCCTGCTCGACGCGTGCCGTCGTTGTTTCGCCAGCCTCTTCCTCGACCGAGCCATCCACTACCGGGTCGATCAGGGGTTCGACCATTTCAAGGTGGGGTTGTCCGTCGGCGTCATGAAGATGGTCCGCTCCGACCTGGCCTCCTCGGGCGTTATGTTCTCGCTCGACACCGAGTCCGGGTTCCGTGACGTGGTGTTCGTGACCGGCGCCTACGGGCTGGGTGAGAACGTGGTGCAAGGTGCCGTCGATCCCGACGAGTTCTACGTGCACAAGCCGACCTTCGAGGCGGGGCATCGTGCCGTGCTGCGCCGGCTCCTCGGGGACAAGGCCGTGAAGATGGTCTTTGTCGCCGGTGAGTCCAAGCAGACGACGCGCAACGTCCCGACGCCCAAGGCCGACCGAGCCCGCTACTGCCTCACCGACGCGGAGGTCTTGGAGCTCGCCGGCCACGCGCTCGTCATCGAGGACCACTACGGCCGGCCCATGGACATGGAATGGGCCAAGGACGGCATCGACGGGCTGCTGTACCTCGTGCAGGCCCGGCCCGAAACGAGCGTCTCCCAGCGTTCGGTGACCCTCGAGCGGTACGTGGTCGAACCAGGCGGCGAGGTCCTGGCCACGGGCCGGGCGGTGGGGGAGAAGGCGGCCTCGGGCGTGGCCCGGCGGGTGGACAACATCAGCCAGCTGGCCGAATTCGCGGCCGGCGACGTCCTTGTCGCCGATACCACCACGCCCGACTGGGAGCCGGTGATGAAGGTGGCGGCCGCCATCGTCACCAACCGCGGCGGCCGGACGTGCCACGCAGCGATCGTCGCCCGGGAGCTGGGCATACCGGCAGTGGTGGGTACCGGGGACGGCACCCAACGCGTCGCCGACGGGACAAAGGTGACGGTGTCGTGCGCCGACGGCGAGGTCGGTCGCGTCTACCGCGGTGCGCTCGGCGTCAGCGTCGAGCGCACGGATGTCCACGACTTGCCGAGGCCGGCGACGCAGATCATGGTCAACCTCGGCAATCCCGACCTCGCGTTCGCCACGTCGCAGCTGCCCAACGACGGTGTGGGGCTCGCCCGCATGGAGTTCATAGTGAGCGAGTCGATCAAGGCGCACCCGCTCGCCCTGCTGCATCCCGAGCGCGTCGACGACCCCGAGGCATGTGCGGAGCTGGCGCGCCTCGTCCACGGCTACCGCGACGGTGGGGAGTTCTTCGTCGAGCGCCTTTCGGAGGGCATCGGCACGATCGCGGCGGCGTTCTGGCCCAAGCCCGTGGTCGTGCGCATGTCCGACTTCAAGACGAACGAGTACGCCAGCCTGCTCGGGGGAGCGGTCTTCGAGGCCTCCGAGGACAACCCCATGCTCGGCTTCCGCGGGGCGTCGCGCTATGCCCATCCCGCCTACGAGGAAGGCTTCGCGCTGGAGTGCAAAGCGATGTTGCGGGTGCGAGGCGACATGGGCCTGACCAACGTGATCCTCATGCTCCCGTTCGTCCGCCGGGTCGAGGAGGCGCAGACCGTGCTGGCTCGCATGGCCGAGCTGGGCCTCGAGCGCGGCCGGGACGGGCTGCAGGTCTATGCCATGTGTGAGATCCCCAACAACGTGATCTTGATCGACCGCTTCGCCGAGCTCTTCGACGGGTTCTCGATCGGTTCCAACGACCTCACCCAACTGACCCTGGGCGTCGACCGGGACAGTGAGATCGTGGCGTTCGACTACGACGAACGCGACGACGGTGTGAAGGAGATGATCCGCCTCGCCGTCGCCGGGTGCCGCCGCAACGGCATCCACTCGGGGTTCTGCGGGCAGGCCCCGTCCGACTATCCCGAAATGGCCGAGTTCCTCGTGGAGATCGGCATCGAATCGATGAGCCTCAACCCCGACACCGTGATCCGGACGACTCGCCATGTCCTCGACGTCGAGCACCGGCTCGGCGCACGGCAACGCGCCGGCGCGGTCGCATGACGAAGGAGAAGGGAGGCAGCCATGAACCTCGAGCTGACCACCGAGCAGGCTGAGGACCTGAAGACCCTCCTCATGAACACCGTGAGCGATCTGAGCTACGAGATCGCCGCCACGGACAATGCCGCGTTCCGGGCCGGGTTGATGGCCCGGAGGGCTCGGTACAACGAGGTGCTCGACATGGTCAGCCGACCGTCGGCCGAACGACCCTCGGACGGACTTGTCGTCGGGCCCGACGCCGTTGTGCGAGAGCTCGCCCATCCAGGCGACTGAGGAATAACGGACCCCGCCACGCAACGACGCCGGCTGGGCTCTCTGTGCACTTCGTCAAATTTGGCGATGCCGTGAGCGCGGGGTTCTGGTCCGATGTCACCGGGCGAACCGGCGACTCCAAGGAAGCCGCCCCGTTCTAAGGGGGACCGGTGGGACGCTTGTCGAACCTCGCCGCCCGCCTCGGCGCGGCGGGGGCCGTCGCGCTCTTGGCCGGCACGACGATGATCGTTGGGGTGGCGGTCCAGAGCCTGACATCGCCGGCGTTCGCCGACAGTGCGCCGTTCGAGCTGTTCTGCACCAACTCGCCGATCGGGGACCTCGTCTTCAACGACATCGTCGTCACGGCCAGCCTCTCCCCGCCCGCCCCCGCCCCGGGCCAGCAGTTCAACGTGGTCAACTTCCAGGCCCAGGTGCCCATCCCGCAAGGCGTCGCGCAACAGGCCGCGATCGTCGGCAACAACTCGCTCAGCGGTTCGGTGTCGGTTGCGCTGGGCGCCACCGGTGCCACTCCGGCCACGACTCCGTCACAGTCGCTGCCGTACAACACCGCCATCCCCAACCCGGTTCCTCCCTCCGGGTTCATGCTCGACGTGCCGTCGACTCCCTCGACGATCGGACCGTTCACGGCCACGAGTGGCAACATCGCCATCTCTCTCGGCTCCGTCGTCACCTTGAGCTTCAACGACGCCGCCTTCAGCTTCCCGCTGCCACCGATCAACTGCGCGCCGTACGCCAACAACGTGCTGCCGTCGGGGCAGGCGCAAGGCATTCCCCCCGGCCTGCCGATCACGCCGGTGATCGCCACCGCCGGGCAGGTGACGCCGCCTCCGACCAACCCGATCACGGGGGCCTACGAGCTGTACTGCCCCCACACCCCGGTGGGGGACCTCGTCTTCAACGACGTGACGACGTCGGCCACGGTGTCGCCGTCGGCTCTGTCGGCCGGTGACACGTTCCAGGTAACCGGCTACCAGACGACGATCCCGCTGCCGGCCGGGTTGGCGGCCGCCGCCGTGGGGCTCGGCAACACCGCCTTCAACGGGATCGCGTCGAGCTCGGTGGACGCCTACGGCGCCACGCCGGCACAAGGAGGATCGGGGTCGATCGCCTTTAACGTGCCGATCCCCACACCGGTGCCGTCCGCGGGGCTGCAACTCCAGCTGCCCCCGTCGCCGATGACGCTGGGTCCGTTCACCGCGAACGGTGGCCCGGTCACGATCGCGCAGGACCAGTCCCTGCTCGTGGTGGCCGAGCTCTCGAGCAAGGCGTTCAAGATGTCGTGCACGTCCTATCCGAACGACAGCGTCGCCAACTCCGGGTCGGTGAGCACGGAGCCGACGGCGAACGCCATCCGGCCGGTCATCGCGGTGGCGAGCGCTTCGGGCACGCCGACCACCACCACCATCCCGGGAGGTGGCCCGTTCCCGATCGGACCGTCGACAGTGGCCCCGGGCAAGCCCTTCGAGCTGTTCTGTCCGGGGACACCCATCGGCAGCCTGGCGATCAACGACACGACCATTTCGGCGTCGCTGTCGCCCACCACGCTCGTCCAGGGTGACCAGTTCCAGCTCTCCAACCTGCAGATGGCCTTTTCGCTCCCGCAGAACGTGGTGCAGACGGCCGAGGGGCTCGGGCTCACGCAACTGAGCGGCGACATCTCGCTGTTCCTGAGCGCGCCGGGGACCGAGGGTGGCGGCTACGGAGGCTACGCGCTGTCGACCGTGAGCTCGAGCGGCGGAACTGTGGTCGTCGGTTCGACGACCGCCACTACGGCTCCGTCCGGGCCCGGCTCCTCTGTCATCATCCCCGGGCCGTACCCGTACCCGTATCCCTTCCCGGGGCTGTATGACCTGAGCTTCGACGTCAACCTGCCCTCACCGGTGCCGAGCACGGGGGTGCAATTCACGGCCACGTCCCAAGCCACGGTGCCGCCGTTCACCGCATCTGGTGGCCCGATCACGATCGCGGCCAACGGCTTCAACCTGAACGTGAGCGCCTTCGGCGACCACTTCGGGCTGTTCTGCAACTCCTACGCCAACGACGCCGTGCCCACCGGCCTCGCCACGAGCCAGCCGTTCAACCAATTCGTCGAGCCGATCATCGCCACTGGCACGGCGTCGTTCCCGCCCCCGCCCCCGCCGGGCCCTGGAGGCTCGACACCGTACGAGCTGTATTGCCCGGGTACGCCCGTGGGCAGCATCGTGCTGAACAACGTCTCGTCCACCGGGAGCCTGTCGCCGGCGAACCCTGCGGCCGGTGACCAGTTCAACCTGACGGACTACCAGTCCCAGGTGCCGTTGCCGGCGAACATCGTCAATGCCGCGTCAGCTCTCGGCAACGTCTCGATCATGGGATCCGCCACCGCCACCATCGACGCGCTCGGCGCCACGCCCGCGTCGGTGTCGTCGGGGACGATGAGCTTCAACGTCCCGATACCGACGCCCGTGCCACCTTCCGGTCTGACGCTCACGGTGCCGTCACCCGGAGCCACCGTCGGGCCGTTCACCGCGTCGGGCGGCACGATCACCTTGTCCGAGAGCCCCCAGATCCAGCTGTCGATCATGGTGTCCGGCTCCGCGCTGAACCTGTCGTGCACCGCCTATCCGGACAACAGCGCCCCGAGCGGGATCGCGACCACCATTCCGACGGGTTCTCCGATCAGCCCGGTCGTGGTGACGACCTCGCCGCCGACCGGGGGATCGTCCGACGTCACCGCCATCACCCAGGCGTACCAGTCGTTCCTCGATTCCTCCACGCCCGCCGCCCAGAGGATCGCCCTCGTCCAGAACGGTTCGACCATCCAGGACGCGCTCACGCAGGCGGGTCAGTCGCCGCTGGTTCAGGAATTGGGTGGCGCGCACGTGTCGGACGTGATCCTGCTCGACACCGCCACGTGCGCCCAGGACGGACTTCCGAGTCCATGCGCGCAAGTTGCCTTCGACATCCTGTCGACCTCGGGCGGAGCCCTCCTGCCTGGCCAACAGGGCTTTGCCGTTCAAGTCAACGGCACGTGGCTCGTAGCCATGACCACCGTGTGCGGCCTCCTGCAGAACGTGATACCCGGGACCCCGCCCGGTTGCCCCGCGAGCGGCTCGCCGCCCACGACGATCGCGCCCGTGGGCGGGACGTCGCCGGGCTCCTCAGGTGGCCCACCCACGACGTCGACGCCCGTCAGTCCGGTGACATCCACCACGTCGCCACCGGACACGACATTGACGTCGGCCGCACCGTCCACGACGGACACAACGGGAACATCGGTGCCGGAGACACAAGGGAGCTCCGACCCCGCTTCGACGACGACCGGCCCCCCGGCGAGTGACGGGGCGAGCACGGTGACGAACGCGTCGGGTGCATCGGGCGCGTCCTCGAACGCGTCGAGCGAATCCCAAGCCCCGGCGGGGGCCCGCAATGCGTCGGTTGTGACGGCGACATCGGGGTCACTCGCCTTTACGGGGCCTGGCCCCGTCACGTGGTGGCTCCTCGTCGTGGGCGGGGCACTCGTCGTCTTGGGTCTTGCCGCGCTCGTCCTCGCCGACGCACCGCGGCGTCTGTTCGCGGCAGTCGCCCGCCCCGGGGTTTCGGGAGGCTCCGATGAAGGAGCGTTTCCTCATCGCCAGCCCGAGCGGCTGTGGCACGACGTGCTCTGGGTCCCCAGGTTCGGGACCCGGGGAGCGCCCGAGCGCGAGTAGGGGCACCACGCGGCGTCAGCGCCGAGACGCGGGCGATCCGCCGTCCTCACCGAGTGGTGGGGGGGCGAAGTGGCGCTCGGCCCGGGCGGCCGGACGTACAGGGAGCACGCGGTGCAACCCTCGGTGGTCGTGAAATCGATGGCGTGCTCGACGCCTTCTGGGACATGCGGGTAGGACCCGGGCCCGAATCCGACGTCGAGGATCACCGCTCGTCCCTCGCGCACCCAGATGTGGTGATGGTCGACCCGGAGGGTGGGGCCGAGGCGACAGCCGTCGGGGACGATCAGCACCCGGCCATTGAGGCCGATGGCCCCTTCCCGACGGGTCCCGAGCTGCGATGTCCGTCGGCTGACCGACA
>DATGKD010000134.1:0-8295 GCA_035294855.1 Acidimicrobiales bacterium | reverse complement strand
TGAGGGTCGTCTCCTACGATGGGCCGATGACGCGGGTGTTCTCCGGCGTGCAGCCGAGCGGCGAGCTCCACCTGGGCAACTACCTGGGGGCGTTCCGGAATTGGGTCGCCGATCAGCACGACCACGACGCGTTCTTCTGCGTGGTCGACCTGCACGCGCTCACGCTCGACTACGACCGCGACCTTCTCTCCCGGCGCACGCTCGAGACCGCCGAGAGCCTGCTGGCGGTGGGCCTCGACCCCACCGTGTGCACGTTGTTCGTGCAGAGCCACGTGGCCGAGCACGCCCGCCTGACGTGGCTCCTCGAGTGCACCGCCACCTACGGCGAGCTGCGCCGCATGACCCAGTTCAAGGACAAGGGCGGCGAGCAGGAGGCCGTGCGGGCGGGGCTGCTCACCTACCCCGTGCTCATGGCGGCGGACATCCTCCTCTACGACGCGCAGCGTGTTCCGGTGGGAGACGACCAGCGTCAGCACCTGGAGCTCACCCGCGACGTCGCCATCCGCTTCAACCACCGTTTCGGGCCCACGTTCGTGGTGCCCGATGCCGCGGTGCCGCCGGTGGGAGCGCGCGTCATGGACCTCCAGGAGCCGACCCGCAAGATGTCGAAGTCGGTGAGCTCCCCCCTGGGCACGGTCCTCGTCCTCGACTCGCCCGAGGAGATCGACCGCAAAGTCCGCAAGGCCGTCACCGACACCGACACCGAGGTGCGCTACGACCCGGCGAAGAAGCCTGGGGTCTCCAACCTGCTCGAGCTCCTGGCCGCCGCCACGGGCGAGGACCTCGAAGAGCTGCCCGGCCGCTACGAGAGCTACGGGCAGCTGAAGAAAGACGTCGCCGAAGCCCTGGTCGAGCTCTTACGCCCCGTGCGCGAGCGCCACGCCCGGATCGCCGCGGACCGGGGCTACACCGAGGCCGTGTTGGTCGAGGGAGCGGCCAAGGCCCACGCCGTCGCCGGACCCACCTTCGACCGGGCCATGCGCGCCGCCGGCCTCCTCGCCCCGCCCGGCGGCTTCACGGCGTAACCCTCAGAACCCTCAGAACGGCGTCGGGCCCGCGCCCAAGAGCCTCCCCCACTCGCGCAGGGCCGGTTCGAAGATGTCGTTGAGCAACCGGGGGAACAGCAACACGATGACGAGCGGCACGACGATCGTGAACGGGCGGATCCGGTAGTACGTGGGCAGGGCGCGGCGCGGCAGCAAACGCTCGAGGACGGCCGACCCGTCGAGCGGTGGCAACGGGATCAGGTTGAACACCGCCAGGATCACGTTGACGTAGCCGGCGAAGAACAAGAACTGGATCCAGGTCGGCTCCGAGAAGAGGGCCGCGATCCGGGTGGAGCCCGGGACGAGCGTTCGATAGGCGAGCCCGCACGCCACCGCGATGACGATGTTGACGAACGGTCCCACGAGCGCGACCACCACGCCCTCGTTGCGGGGGTGGCGGAGCCGGGCCACGTTCACCGGCACCGGCTTGGCATAGCCGATCGCCCCGAGCCCGCTCAGCACGAGCAGTGCGGGCAGGATGATCGTGCCGAAGGGATCGATGTGCCGGATGGGGTTGAGCGTGAGCCGCTTCGCCCGCTTGGCGGTGTCGTCCCCGAAGGCGAGCGCCACGGCCCCGTGGGACACCTCGTGGAGGATGACCGACGGCACGATCGCCAGGAAGATGAGGACCTCCGCCTTCGTGATGCGGTGCAGCCGCACGAGCACGACGGCGACGGTGATGCCGGCGATCACCCATGCCACCGTGCGCGGGTTCGCGCCCTGTCGACGGGGCGGCCGTCCCTGAGCGGGAGGCCCCCAGGCGTCGGTCACGAATTGTTCCGGATCAGTGCTTGGACGCGCAGTCGATGCAGTGGCGCGCCGCGGGCTTCGCCTCGAGCCGCAGAGGATCGATGGGCTGTCCGCAGTCCTCGCACACGCCGTAGGTGCCGGCCGACAGTTTGGCGAGCGCCTCTTCGACCTCGACGAGCGTCTCCCGGAGCTTGGCCCCCAGCGCCTCGACCTCACCACGCTCCGCGGTCACCTGGCTGGAGTCGGCGAAGTTGGAGTCGTACGTCAGGCCGCCTGCTCCCAGACCCAGCTCGTCGAGCTTGGCGAGCAGGTCGGTGCGCTCCTCCTCCAACAGGGCGCGGTAATCGACGGTCGAAGCGTCGTTCGGCACCTTGGGAAGACTAATGCGGGGCGGTGAGGCGGGCGCGCGGATGCGCCTGCTCGTAGGCAGCGCGCAGGTGCTCCGGCGAGACACGTGTGTACAGCTGGGTGGTGCCGATCGACACGTGGCCCAGGAGCTCCTGCACGACCCGGATGTCCGCCCCGTGGGCCAGCATGTGCGTCGCGCATGAATGCCGCAGGACGTGCGGGTGCACCCGGTCCGCGAGCCCGGCGGACGTCGCCCGCTTCTTGAGCACCCCCCACACCCCCTGGCGGGTGAGCCGGCCGCCCCGGGCGTTCAGGAAGACGGCCTCGGCGTCGCCGCGCCGGGCCCAGCGCCGGGGCTCGAATTCCGGCCGGCCTCCCGGACCGAGCCAACGATCGAGCGCGCGCCGCGCGCACGACCCCAGGGGAACGAGCCGTTCCTTGTCGCCCTTGCCCAGAACGCGAACGAGGCCCGTGTCGGAACCGAGGTCGGCGAGCGACAGACCGGCCAGCTCGGAGACTCGGATCCCGGTGCCGTAGAGGACCTCCAACATGGCGTGGTCCCGCCGGCCGGCGGGATCGTCCCCGTCCGCCGCCCGAAGCAGCGCGTCCACTTCTTCCTCGGTCAGCGCCTTCGGGAGTCGGCGTGGTGTCTTGAGAGACCGCACGTCCTCGGTGGGATCGCCGGACGTCCATTCCTCCTCCACCAGGAACCGGTGCAGCCCGCGCAGCGCGGCGAGCGCGCGTGCGAGCGACGTGGCGGCCAAGCCCTCGCCCCGGCGAGCCGCCAGGTGCTCCTCGACGTCGGCCACCGAGGCGACGTCGACGCTCTTGCCCCGCGCCGCGAGCGACGCCTCGTACGACGCCAGGTCGCGCCGGTAGGCCGCCACGGTGTTGCGCGCCCTGCCCTGGTCGACGGCCAACCAGGTCAGGTACTCCTCCGACGCCGGGCTGAGCGCGCCGTCGTCATCGGTCGGCGCGACCGGCGCTCGGGAACGTGTCACCTACTCCGCCCTCGAGATCCGGTGCCTTCCCCGCCGGATCTGTCGCCGCCCGTCGGGCGAGCGCGCGCCAGGAGGAGGCCGAGGACGGTCTGCGCGTCGGTGAGGCGCCCCGAGCGGATCATCTCGTCCACTTGGTCGAGCGGGACCTCGACGACTTCCAGGAAACGCTCCTCGTGGCCGTCGCGCTCGGCGTGTCCCGGTGCGAGGTCCTCGGCGACGTAGATGTCGGTCTTCTCGTCACAGAATCCGGGACTGTTGAAGATCGTCGCCAGGAGCTCGACGCGCCCGGCGCGCACCCCGGCTTCCTCTTCGAGCTCGCGCCTCGCCGTCTCCTCGGGGGGCTCCCCGTGGACGTCGCGCGTGCCCGCCGGGATCTCGAGCAGTTCGCCGTCGATGGGCCCCCGGTACTGACGGACGAGGAGCACCGTGCCGTCACCGGTGAGCGGCACGACGGCCACCGCCCCGGGGTGCCGGACGATGTCGCGGGTGAAGCGCTCACCGTCGGGCGTCTCGAAGGTCGCCTCCTCCACCGAGATGCGCCAACCCTGGAAGCGGCGCTCCTCGCCCAGCTGGCGGAACCGGCCCGGACCGGGGTCGCCGCCGTCCGCGCCGCGCTCGACCCCGGCGTCAGGCGTTGGCGGCACCGACGTCGGTGTCGATGGGGATGAGGCGCGGCAGGCGGCCCTCGGCGCGCACCAGCGCCGCCGCCAGGAGCTCCCGGAACAGCGGATGGGGGCGGTCCGGCCGGCTCTTGAACTCGGGATGGGCCTGGGTGCCCACCCAGAAGGGATGGGCGGGCAGCTCGATGAACTCGACGAGGCGCCCGTCGGGTGACGCTCCGGAGCAGAGCAGGCCCGCCTCTTCGAGCGCGGCGCGATAGCGGGGGTTGACCTCGTAGCGGTGCCGGTGACGCTCGGAGACGACCGTGGTGCCGTATGCCTCGGCGACCTTCGAACCCGGCTCGAGCTGGGCGATGTAGGAGCCCAGGCGCATCGTGCCGCCCATGTCGACCACGTTGTGCTGGTCGTCCATGAGGTCGATGACCGCGTCGGGGGTCATCGAGTCGAACTCGCGCGAGTTGGCGTGCTCCAGTCCGACGAGGTGGCGCGCCACCTCGATGACCATCACCTGGAGGCCGAGGCACAGGCCGAGGCAGGGCACCTCGTGCTCGCGGGCGAACCGGACGGCGTCGATCTTCCCCTCGATCCCCCGCTCGCCGAACCCGCCGGGGACGACGATGCCGTCGAGCTGCAGCATGCGGTCGGTGCCGAGGAGGTCGGGTACCTGCTCGGCCTGGATCCAGTCGACCTCGACCTTGGCGCCGTGGTGGAAGCCGGCGTGGCGGAGGGCCTCGCCCACCGACAGGTACGCGTCGGGAAGGTTGACGTACTTGCCCACGACCCCGATGCGCACCGGCCGCTCGGACGCGGAGACCTGGGACACCACGCTCTGCCACGTCGACAGGTCCACCGGGTTGACCTCGCTGTCGATCGCCAGCGTGTCGCACACCACCTCGTCGAAGCCTTCGTCGTGGAGGACGAGCGGGATCTCGTAGATGCTCGGCGCGTCGACCGCCGAGATCACCGCTTGCGCGGGCACGTCGCACAGCAGCGAGACCTTGCGCTTCAAGGCGTCGGAGATGGGCTGGTCGGAGCGGCAGACGATGACGTCCGGCTGGATGCCTCGGCTGCGCAGCTCGGTGACCGAGTGCTGCGTGGGCTTGGTCTTCTGCTCACCGGACGGCGCCAGGTACGGAACCAGCGTGAGGTGCACGTAGCACACGTTGTCCCGCCCGACGTCGTGGCGGAACTGTCGGATGGCCTCGAGGAACGGGACGATCTCGATGTCACCGACGGTGCCACCCACTTCCACGATGACGACGTCGACGTCGTCGGAGGCGAGCTTCTTCACCCGCTCCTTGATCTCGTCGGTGACGTGCGGGATCACCTGCACCGTCTTGCCCAGGTAGTCGCCCCGTCGCTCCTTGCTGATCACCGCCGAGTAGATCGATCCGGTCGTGGCGTTGGAGCTGCGGTTGAGCTCCTCGTCGATGAAGCGCTCGTAGTGGCCGAGGTCGAGGTCGGTCTCGCCCCCGTCGTGCGTGACGAACACCTCGCCGTGCTCGAACGGGTTCATCGTGCCGGGGTCGACGTTGATGTACGGGTCCAGTTTGATCATGGTGACCCGCAGGCCGCGGCACTTGAGCAAGCGGCCGAGCGACGAGGCGGTGAGACCCTTGCCGAGGGAGGAAGACACGCCGCCGGTGACGAACACGTACTTGGTCATGCCCGGCGCCCTCCCGGCATCGCCGTACCGTAGTCCACGACGCGAGGGTACCGGCGGAGTGTGACGGGGGACGCGCTACCCCCGACCGGCGGGCGACGCCGCTTCCAGGAGCTCCTCGGCGTGGCGCCTGGCGGTCTCCGAACCCGGGCGCCCCGACAGCATGCGCGCCAACTCCACCACGCGGTCGTCGCCGTCCAGAACCGCCGCGCGGGCGACTGTCCGTTTGCCCGCCACCTCTTTCTGGACGCCGTACTGACGCGACGCGAAAGCCGCCACCTGTGCAAGGTGGGTAACCACGAGAACCTGCTGGGTCTGCGCCAACTCGGCGAGAGCACGCCCCACGGCGACCGCCGCTTCCCCACCCACGCCCGCGTCGACTTCGTCGAAGACCATGGTCGGCGGCGCGGCGCTCAGCACGAGGCGCAACGCCAGCATGGCGCGCGCCAATTCACCCCCGGACGCCACCTTGGCGAGCGGAAGCACCGGCTCGCCCGGATTGACGCCGACCAGGAAGGTGACCTCGTCGCCGGGGTCATCGTCCCCCACGGCCACCTCGAGCCGCGCCTTGGGAATCGCCAGCGTGCGCATGCGAGCTTCGACCGCTTTGGCGAGCCGGGGTGCGGCGGCGCGACGGGCGGCACCGACGGTGGCCTCCTCGGCACGGACGTCGGCTTCGGCACGACGGATGTCGTCGGCAAGCGCGGCGGCGCGCGCGTCGACCGAGTCCAGCTCGTCCAGGCGGCGACGGGCCTCGGCGGCGTACTCGAGCACGCCGGCTGGTCCGTCGCCGTACTTGCGTGACAGGTCGCGCAGCAGTTGCCGGCGAGCTCGGACCTCCTCGAGGCGTACCGGGTCGTCCTCCCAGGTCTCAGCGACCCGCCGCAGCTCCGATGCCACGTCGGCGGCGTCGGCCTGCAGGGCGGCCACCCGCTCGGCGAGCGGCGCCAGGGGGATGCGTCCCGCCAGGCTCGCACTGGCGGTGCCGAGCAGGTCGACAACGCCCGGCGACCGCTCTCCTGCGTCGAGCGCGTCGAGGGCCCGGGTGGCGGCGTCGCGGTGCGCGCTCGCCTCGGCCAGACGCTCCTCCTCGCCGTCGAGGTCGTCGTCCTCGGACGCGCTGGCAAGCTTGGCGGCGTCGATCTCCCCGATCTGATAGCGGAGGAGGTCCGACTCACGCGCCCGGGCCCGCTCGTCACCACCCAATTGATCGAGCTCGGCGCGGCGCATACGCCACTCGGCGCGCGCCGCGGCGAGCGGGGCGGTGTCGACGCCCCCGTATTCGTCGAGCGCCCGGCGCTGCGCAGCCGGGTCGAGCAGCGACTGGTGGGCGTGCTGGCCGTGCAGGTCCACCAGTCGCGACCCCGCCTCGGCCAGCACCGCAACCGGCGCCATGCGGCCGTCCACCCACGCGCGTGACCTCCCCTGAGCGGGAACGCTGCGCGCCAGGATCACCTCCTCGTCGTCGAGCACGAAACGCCCTTCGACGAGCGCCTCGGTCGCACCGGGACGGACGAGCGCCGGGTCGGCCCGTCCCCCGACGAGCAGCTCGAGCGCTTCCACCAACAAGGTCTTCCCCGTGCCGGTCTCGCCGGTGAGCGCGGTCATGCCCGCGCCGAGGTCGATGCCGACCGACTCGATGACCCCGAGGTCGCGCACGCGCAGCTCGACGAGCATCCCGTCCCCGTCAGCGGTCGGCGAGGTTGAAGCGCGCCCGGAGGATGGCGTGGAAATCGCGGTCGCCGAAGGTCACCAGGCGAGCCGGCATGGGGCTCGCCCTCACGACCACCACATCCCCGGTGCCGAGTTCCGCCACGTTCTGCCCGTCCATGACGAGCACGGCCGGGTGCGGGCCCAGGAGTTCGAAGCGGAGCCACTGATGGGGCTCGAGGACGAGCGCTCGGTCGAAGAGCATGTGCGGCGCGAGGGGCACGACCACCATGGCGCGCAACCCCGGGGAGAGGATCGGTCCCCGCACCGACAGGTTGTACGCGGTCGAACCGGTGGGCGTGGCGACGAGCAGGCCGTCGGCGGCGTAGGTCACGAAGTGGCGGCCCTCGATGCCCGTGGCCACGCGGATCATGTGGCCCGGCTCCGTGCGCTCGATGGCGGCGTCGTTCACGACGACCAGGGGGCGTGGCTGTCCCGCGACCCCCGGCTTGCTCGGCTCGAGGATCGCCTCGAGCGTGAGGCGCTCCTCGAGCTGGTAATCGCCCGCCAGGAAGCGCGCCAGCGCCTCTTCCAGCGCGGCGGGCTCGACTTCGGTGAGGTAGCCGAGGTGGCCGAGGTTGACGCCCAGGACCGGCACCGCCCGTGCCGTGGCCACATTGACGGTCCGGAGCATCGTGCCGTCGCCTCCCAGGCTGACGACCAGGTCGGCGTCACCCACGGCGTCGTCCGCCGTCGGCGATCCCTCCGGGCGGGCCGATGCGGCGGCGCCCGTCGCGTCGAGGCCTTCCTCCCAGAAGACCTGGGCGTGACCGCCGGCCTCCAGCCACTTGCCGGCGCGCTCGGCCAGCGTCCGGGCTTCGGGGCGAAGCGGGTGGACGACGAATGCCACGACGGCCATGGCGCTACCCGGCGTCGGGCGCCGCTCGTACGGCGGCATCGAGCGCGGCTTCGGTGGTGGCCCCGGGGGGGAGGTCCTTTGCGCCGTGGTCACTGCGGGCTCCGGCCCGGACGTGCAGGAAGAACTCGGCATTGCCGGCGGGACCGAGCAGCGGGGAGGCCATCGCCCCCATGATGGCTGCCCCGGCCGCCTCGAAGGCGGAGGCGACACGGCCGAGGGCCGCCCGCCGGACGGCGGGGTCGCGCACGACACCTCTGCCCTTGTCCGCGGCGGCCCGGCCCGCCTCGAACTGCGGCTT
>DATGKD010000133.1:0-16621 GCA_035294855.1 Acidimicrobiales bacterium | reverse complement strand
CGAGCTTCTTGCAGTTGGGCACGATCTTGGAGAACAGGAGGGCCTGGAACTGGTTGCGGTCCGGCGCCTGGAGGACGAGCTCGATGGCGTCCTTGACCGGCACGCCCATGCGGTCGAACACCTCCTGCTGCAGGAAGCGGTCCCGCATGCGCACCGCGGCCTCGAACGCGAACTCCTGGCGGTCGCGCAGCTCGGCGACGGTGAGCTCCTTGTAGTAGTCCTGCAGGCTCAGCACCCCGAACGCGACGTGACGGGCCTCGTCGCTCATGACATAGCGGAGCAGCTGCTTGAGCAGGGGTTCGGTGGTCATCATGTGGATGAAGCCGAACGCGGCGAGGGCCAGGCCCTCGACCATGATCTGCATGCCGAGGTAGGTCATGTCCCACCGGCTGTCGGCGATGATGTCGTCGAGCAGCAGGCGGAGGTGGGCGTTGATCGGGTAGTGACCCGACAGCTTTTCGTCGAGGTACTTGTTGAACACCTCGACGTGGCGGGCCTCGTCCACGACCTGCGTCGCGGCGTAGTACTTGGCGTCGATCCACGGCACCGACTCGACGATCTTCGCCGTGCAGACCAGGGCGCCCTGTTCACCGTGCATGAACTGCGACAGCGTCCAGTTCTGGCTCTCCACGCCGAAGGTGATCCACTCCTCGTCGCCCCAGCTCTCGAGGGACGTGCCCGCGACGTCGATGCCCTCGTTGAACCCGCCGTTGGCCACCGCGTTCGCCACCACGAGCTCGCGCTGGTCGACCTCGGTCTCCCATGGCAGGTCGGTCTGCGCGTTCCACTGCGCCTTCTTCGCCTTTTCGTACAGCTTGTCGAGCTTGGGACGCTGACCCTTTTCGTAGTCCCACGTGAAGATGGTGTCGTAGACCGAGTGGACGCCGTGGATCTCCTCGTCGGTGTCGGTGTTCACGACGGACAAGATCGCTTCGAGGTCGTTGATATCGGAGCGGCCGATGATGTCGACCGTCTCGCGCATCTGCTGGGTCATGAAGCTTCTCCCTTGGTCACGGTGTGTAACGTCGAACGGGTGGGGACGGGCCGTAGAGCTCGCTCGTCGCTGGTACTGCTGATTCCGGTGGATCCCCCCGCGGCGCGGATGCCGGGCAGCACGAAGGTCCGCACCAGACGGCGGACGTCTTCCTCGTCGGTGAGGTCCACGCCGTCGGCCGGGCACGCCAGGTACGACATGACGATGCGCGTCGCCCACTGCGCGGCGCTGGCCGCGCCGGTGTGGTCGAGCCAGCGCCCCAGGAACGGGGCGAGGAACGTCGACGCGGTGGCGAGGACGTCGTCGAGACGGGCGAAGGCGAGGTGCGGCAGCACCACATCGGGCTCGTACTCGAGCAGGTACGTGAGCGCGGGGTGCGAAAGCACCCGTGTGGCGGCTTCGGTCATGCCGGCCACGAGGACGTCCTCGAGGTCGTCGGCCTGGCCCATGCGCACCGCCAGCGCGCTGAAGAAACGGCTCACCTCGGTGTCCACCACCGCAGCGAGGACCCCGTCCTTGCCTTCGGGGAAGGCGCGGTAGACGGTGGCGCGGCTGCACGCGGCTCGGCGGGCCACGTCGTCCAGGGTGGTCTTCGCCACCCCCTGCCGGGCGATGCAGTCGAGGGCGCCTTCGATCACCCGCAGGCGGACCGGCACTCTCGCCGCCCGGTCGTCGGCACGGGCTTCGTCAAGCCCATGCCGCCGTACGACTTCGAGGCGGACGCCACCCACGAATGAGACAGTAATGCTCGAGATGTCTCATTGTCAACGACTCGTCCGGGCCGCGGCGGCGCTCCACGAGTTCGCACGTGGCTGAACGGTGAACGGGCCGGCGATGCGTCTGGCCTGGGACGACGGGCGGCGAGGGGTCGCGTCAGCCCGGGGCGGTCACGACGCCCGCCAGGAGCTCGGTGCGCACCAACAGGGCCACCTGCTCGGGATCGCCCAGGTCCCAGTGCCCCGGCGACGAGATGTACGACAGGATCATCCTCGCCACGAAGTCGGCGGCGTCATGGATGTCCACGCCGGGCGCCAGGCCGTGCTGGTGGAGGTACGGCACGAGGAATCCGCTGATGAGCCCGACCGTGCGTTTCGACTCCACCGAGAGCTTCGGCAATAGCACGTTGGGCTCGGTCTGGAGGACCTTCTGGAGCACCTCGTGCTCGAGCACGGCCTGGCGGGCGAACAGCAGGCCGCGTTCGAGGACCTCCTCGAGCGAGGTGGATCCCTGCACCTCCTCGTACAGGCGGGCGAAGAACTGCAGGTGCTGCCACGACACCACGGCGTCGACGAGCTCGTCGCGGCCTCCGGGGAAGTAGCGGTACACCGTCGCCCGCGACACGCCGGCTTCACGCGCCGCGTCCTCGACCGTGGTCTTCGTCAGGCCCCACCGGGCCACGCAGGTGTACGTCGCCTCGAGGATGCGCTGGCGCGTGCCCTCCACGCTGCGAACGCTACCAACGCGCCCTTTGCCCGCCGGGACCGTGCCGGGAGGAGGGCCGGAGATCAGAGCCCGAGCAGCGCGTCGAGGCCGATGGTCATGCCGGGTCGCTGCGCGACCGCTTTCACCGCCATGAGCACACCGGGCATGAACGAGCTCCGGTCGTAGGCGTCGTGGCGGACGGTGAGGCTCTGGCCGGTCGCTCCGAAGATGACCTCCTGGTGGGCGACAAGACCGGGGAGGCGGACCGAGTGCATGTGCACGCCTTCTGCGCCGGCACCGCCGCGCACCCCGGCCACCACCTCGGTCGTCGTCCGGTCCGCGGGCCAGGGGCCCGCTTCGGCGGCGAGACGCGCCGCGCCCATGCGGTCGGCGGTGAGCAGCGCGGTCCCCGACGGCGCGTCGAGCTTGCCGTCGTGGTGCAGTTCGACGATCTCCGCACTGTCCATGTACGGCGCGGCCAACTCCGCGAACCGCATCATGAGCACCGCGCCGATGGCGAAGTTCGGGGCGACCACGCAATTGGCGACGCCGCGGGCGAACTCCGCTCCCACGTCGGCCAGGAACTCCGGGGGGATGCCGGTGGTGCCGACCACGGCGTGCACGCCATGCGACGCGCACCAGCGCATGTGCTGCATCGCCGCCTCGGCCACGGTGAAGTCGACGGCCACGCTCGCTTCGGTGCGGGCGAGCAACTCGATGTCGGCGCCGACCGCCACATCACTGTCGATGCCGGCGAGTACCGACCCCGCCTCGTCGGGCGAAAGGTCCGGGTCGACTGCGCACACGAGGTCGAGTTCGGGGTCGTCGGCCACCGCCCGGCACACGGCGCGCCCCATGCGTCCCCCCGCGCCCATCACTCCCACCCGGGTCACGGGCCAACCCTACCGACGGCGTTGAAGGCGAGGGTCGGCCTCGTCGCCCGAGGCGCTTCACGGCAGGGCCAGTGAGCCCGGCGCGCGGCGGGAATCAGACGGCGGGCGCGCTCCCGGTGCCGTCTGGGGACGGGTCGCGGTCCTGAACGGAGCTCCCGACGAGCAGCGACACCATCGAGTCGGCCTCGTCGCGCGGTTCTGCCTGTTCCGACGGGGCCTGCCCGCCACGGGTGGGGCGTTCGACCACCCGCGTACCCGGTGCGTGCCGGTCGAGGAAGGCCGGGCGCGCCGTGCGGTGGCCGGGGCGCGTTCCGGAGGCCGGACGGCGGTCCTCCATGCCGGGGATCTCCGGACGACGGGGCCGGAACGCGCGCTCGTCGCTTGCCGGGCGCGCCTTTCGCAGGCTGGGGCGCGCGTCGACGCGGTCTCGCCACGCGTGGTGGACCACCACGATCGGCGTGCGGACCAGGATGGCGACGTCACGCCAGAACGACCATGTCTGGATGTAATGGTTGTCGAGCCGCGCCCGGTCCTCGATGGACGTGCGCGCGCCGCGCAGCCCGTGCACCTGCGCAAGGCCGGTGAGACCTCCGGGCATGCGGTGACGTCGGTCGTAGTGGTCGATCTCGTCGCGGAACCGCTCGACGAAGTACGGGCGCTCGGGCCGTGGCCCGACGAGGGACATGTCGCCTCGGACGACGTTCCACAGCTGGGGCAGCTCGTCGAGGCTGAAGTCGCGCATGAACCGGCCGACCGGCGTCACCCGCTCGTCGTCGCCCACGTCCCAGGTCACATCGGCGTCGTCGTTGACCCGCATCGAGCGGAACTTGAGGATCTCCACCGGCCGCGACCGCTCCCCCACCCGGACCTGTCGGAAGTAGACCGGGCCCGGGCTCGAGACCTTGACGGCGAGGGCGAGCGCCACGTACAGCGGGGACACGGCCAGGAGCGCGGCGCTCGCCACGACGACATCGAGCGAACGCTTGGCGAACCGGCCCAAGGGGCGCCATGCCGAATGGGGAAGCCGCACGATCGGGTAGCCCCACACGTCGTCCATCTGGCAGTGCCTGGGCGTCCAGCCCAGCTCGTAGAAGCGCGGCAGCACGTGGACGTTGACCGACGCGTCGACGCAGGCCCGCACGATGTCGACCATCGCCGACTCGCGCGCCGCGCCGAAGGCGATGACCACGCGCTGGACGCCGTGTTCGACGATGACACTCGGCAAGTGCGGAACGCGGCCCAGCAGCGGGCCCGGCAGCGTCACCTCTTCGTCGAGCTCGTCGGGCCCGTCGACGTCGTCGAGGAAGCCCACGGGCTCGAGTCCGTATTCACGGTGCTCCCGCAGCACGTCGGCGAAACGGGCGGCGAGCGGTCCCGAGCCGATGACCAGCGTGGGCTCGGCGAGGACCCGGCGCATCCGCAGGGCACGCAGGGCGGCGTACAGGACGGCGCGAGCCAGGACCATGGCCACGACGGCGGCGATGCCGGCGTGGAGGGCCCCCGCGACGTGGTGGTCGAAGCCGCCCAGGATGGCGACGACGACGAGCGACGCCGCCACCGAGGTCACGATGGGGCCGAGGTCACCGACCAGCGAGAGGGTGATGCGCGCGCGGAACTGGCCGCGGGCGGCGAGCAGGCCACCCGCCAGGACCAGGAAGGCCCCCACTCCCAGTGGCGACCCCACGCCGGCGACCACCATCACCACCGTGAGCAGGACCAGGTCGCTGATGGCGACGGCCGCCGAGGCGATCATGGCGGACCGGACACCGTCCGGGCTCGACCGGGGCCCTCGCCCGCGAGCGAGGTCGCCTGGGTAACGCGGTGTCAGCCACGGCGTCGTGCGGCCGAAAAGCATGGGCATCCCCGGGTGGTCGTTGGATCGTCGTTGATCTGCTGCCGCCGGGAGGCGCCGGGCGGACGGAGCACTCCACAAGTCGAGTTGACCGTGCCCGGTGAGGTCTCCCCTCAAACACAACGGCGTCGCAGCCCTGTCTGGCGACAACGCGGCCTCAAAAATCGCCGCGGCGCGCGATTCGTGGCGCGATTACGCCGGAGCGTCGTAAAGGGTGGGAGCGGCGCGTGAACGGTGGGAGCGGCGCGCACGGGGCGACAGGCCCCGCTCGCCGGCCGCCCCGGGCAGACGATCGCCGTCCCGAGCCCCGCCCGGGCGAGGGTCAGGACGACGCCGGGTCGAACGGTCCGACGACGGACAAGGTCCGAGGGCCACCGGCCAGTGTCGCCCCCAGCGCACCGACATCGTCGACCGTCACCGCGTCGACCTTGTCCAGGACCTCGTCGACCTCGAGGACGCGCCCGTGGAGCAACAAGCTCGTGCCGATGCGGCTCATGCGTGCACCGGAGTCCTCGAGCGACAACAGCGTCTCGGCCCGCAGGTGCCCCTTGGCCACTTCGAGCTCGCGCTCGGTGATGCCGTCTGCGCCGAGACGGTCGAGCTCACCGTGGATCAGTCCGAGCACCTCGGGGGCATGCTCCGGTGCGGTCCCGACCGCCACCGTCAACGTCCCGAGTTCGTCGTAATGGGTCCGCTCCGACCAGACGGAATACGCGAGGCCCCGGCGCTCACGCACCTCCTGGAACAGGCGGCTCGAGATACCGCCTCCGAGCACGTGGTTCAGCACCGCCAACGGCCATCGCTCGGGCGCATGACGCCCGGGGCAGCGCATGCCCAGGACCATGTGCACCTGCTCAGTGGAACGGCGGTCGACCACGAGGCGTTCCGCTGGTGCCGACGGCCCGATCCGGGACGGGGCTCCTCCCCCTCCCCGTCCGGCGAACCGCTCCTCGATGCGCTCGGCCACCTCGGCGTGCGTCACGTCCCCGGCCGCGGCCACGACGAGGTTCTCTGTCCGGTAGTGCGAGTCGAAGAACTGCTCGATGGCACGCCGGTCCAAGCGGGCGACGCTCGACGCCGTGCCGAGGGCCTCGCGTCCGAGGGGATGCTCGGGGAAGAGCGCCGCGGTGCACCGCTCGGCGGCGAAGTCCGCCGGCTCGTCGGCGTGCATGAGGATCTCGTCGAGGATCACCTGGCGCTCGGCGTCGACGTCCTCGGGCCTGAGGGCGGGCGCCGTCATGATCGCTCCCAGCACGTCCAACGCGAGCGGGAGTCGCTCGGCGAGGAGCCGGACGTAGAAGGCCGTGTACTCCTTGGCGGTGAAGGCGTTCATGTCGCCGCCCACCTCGTCGACCGCCTCGGCGATCTGCGCCGCGCCCCAGGTGGGCGTGCCTTTGAACAGGAGGTGCTCGAGGAAGTGAGATGCGCCCGACAGATGGTCGTCCTCGTCACGCGAGCCGGTGCCCACCCACACGCCGACGGTCACCGACCGGACGTCCGCCATCTGCTCGGTGACGAGCCGGACGCCGCACTCGAGGAGCTCCGTGCAGATCACCGCAGCTGGTGGGGCGCTCCCGCGGACCCCGAGTCGGCCCGAGCGCCGGTCACCTGCGCCGGCGTCGCGGGCGCCGATCGCCGCCGCGCTCGCCGCCCCGGTCACGTTCGGCGCCCGCCGCCGGCCCCGGGCCGAGGTCGCCGAACTCGTCGGCGAGCTCCGCCTCGAAGGCGGCTTCGAACGACGCCACCGGGACCGCGGGCTCGTCCGACCGCCTGCTCCCGTCGGCCCGGCGGGGCGCAGCGGCCGCCCCGGTGGAGCTCCCCGGCCCGCCGTTGCCCGCGCTCGCCGGGGGGTCGCCGGCGAGCGACAGTGACACCTTGCCCTGCGGGTCGATGTCGTCGACCCGCACCTCCAGCTCCTGCCCGAGCGACAGGACGTCCTCCACCCGCTCGACGCGCTTGCCGCCGCCGATCTTCGATATGTGCAGCAGGCCGTCGCGGCCGGGGAGGATGTTCACGAACGCGCCGAACTTGGTGATGTTCACGACCTTGCCCGGATAGGTCGCGCCCACCTCGGCCTCGGGCGGCTCGACGATGAGGTAGATCCGCCGCTTCGCCTCGGCCACCGCACCGCCGTCCTTCGCACCGATCGTGACGATGCCGAAGAGGCCGTCGTCGTCCACCGCGATGTCGGTCCCGGTCTCGGCCTGGAGCGCGTTGATCACCTTGCCCTTGGGCCCGATCACCTCGCCGATGCGGTCCACGGGGATCTGGAAGGACACGATCTTGGGAGCGTTGTCGGCGACCTCTGGCCGGGGCTCGGCGATGGCCCGCTCCATCACGTCGAGGATGACGAGCCGGGCGTCGTGGGCCTGACGCAGCGCCGTGGCGAGCACGTCGGCCGGAAGTCCGTCGATCTTCGTGTCGAGCTGCAGCGCGGTCACCGCGTCACGCGTGCCCGCGACCTTGAAGTCCATGTCGCCGAGGGCGTCCTCCGCCCCCAGGATGTCGGTCAGCGTGACGTACGTGCCGTCCTCGGCCACGAGCCCCATGGCGATCCCCGCCACCGGGTCCTTGATCGGGACGCCCGCGTCCATGAGCGAGAGCGTGGAACCGCACACCGACGCCATGGAGGTGGACCCGTTGGAGGACAGCACCTCGGACACCAGGCGCAGCGTGTAGGGGAACTCGTCCTCGGAGGGGATCACCGGCAACAGCGCCCGCTCGGCGAGCAACCCGTGGCCGATCTCACGACGCTTGGGGCCGCGCATGAAACCGGTCTCGCCCGTGGAGAACGGCGGGAAGTTGTAATGGTGCATGTAGCGCTTGGACTCGTCGATGCCGATCGTGTCCAGGACCTGCTTCATGCGCGGCATGCCGAGGGTCGTGATGTTCAGCACCTGCGTCTCGCCTCGCTGGAACAGGCCGGAACCGTGGGCGGTGGGGATCATCCCCACTTCGGCTGACAGCGGCCGGATGTCCGCGGTGCCGCGACCGTCGATCCGGATGCCTTCCTCGATGATGCGCGTGCGCACGATCTTCTTCGTGATCGCCCGCACGGCCGCCTTGATCTCCCGCTCGCGCTCGGGGAACTCCCCCGACAGCTGCGCCACCGCGGATGCTGTCGTCTCGTCGAGCGCAGCGTTGCGCTCGGCCTTGTCGCTGATGGTGTTCGCCTTGGCCAGAGCGTCGGAGGCGAGCTCAGAGACGCGGGCGAAGACGTCCTCCCCGTGGTCGGAGAAGAGCTCGTAGGCGATGGTGGGCTTCGTGCCCGCCCGGGCGACGAGCTCACGCTGCAGGTCGATCGACTCCCGGATCCAGGTCTTGGCCGCCTCGAGGCCCTCGGCGAGCACGTCCTCGGTGACCTTCGGGGTCCCCGCCTCGTAGAGCTTCCACGAGTCCGCGACGCCTCCCGCCTCCACCATCATGATGGCGATCTCCGCCCCGGGCTCCTCTGACAGTGCCCGTCCCGCCACGACGAGCTCGAAGGTGGCGGCGTCGCCTTCCTGATAGGTGGCATGGGGCGTCCACGTCCCCTCGGACGTCCACGCCAGGCGAACGGCCCCGATGGGCCCGTCGAACGGGATCCCCGACACCATGAGCGCCGCCGACGCGGTATTGATGGCGAGGACGTCGTGGGGATTCACCAGGTCCGCGCCGAAGACGGTCCCGACCACGTGGACCTCGTTGCGGAAGCCGGTCGGAAACGACGGGCGCAGCGGCCGGTCGATGAGCCGGTCGGTCAGGATGGCCTGATCGGTGGCCCGCCCCTCCCGCCGGAAGAACGAGCCCGGGATCTTCCCCGCGGCGTACATCCGCTCCTCGATGTCCACGGTGAGGGGGAAGAAGTCGGTGCCTTCCCGCACCGATCGTGCCGCGGTGGCGGTGACGAGCACCATGGTGTCGCCCAGGCGCCCCATGACGGCGCCGTCTGCTTGCAGGGCCAGCCGGCCCGTCTCGAAGGAAAGGGTGCGGTCGGTCTCGCTGACCGGAGCCGACACGGTGATGGCGTCCGCCATGTGTCCTCGCTTGGTTCGAGGGCACCGTGCCAGGGGCCAGTTCCCAGTCGTCGGCCACCTCCATATCCGCCCGGTTCCGTCTCCCTTGCGGGCTCGACCGCACGGCGGTCGGGAAGGGCGGCGCAGGTGACCGGCGACTGGCAGCTGACGGCTGGCCAGGCGCCCTGTTCGTCTGGTCGGGCGGGCATGTCCCGCCTCATGCCCGGGTGGGAAGCCACCCGAGGTGGTCCCGTGCCCGGCGCAGACCGGTCGCGGGACCGTTCACCTACCGGCGGATGCCGAGCCTCCCGATGATCGAGCGGTAGCGCTCCACGTCGTTGTCCCGCACGTAGTCGAGCAAGCGGCGACGTCGCCCGATGAGCTTCATCAGCCCACGTCGGGTGTGATGGTCGCCCTTGTGCACCTTGAGGTGCTCGGTCAGCTGGGTGATGCGCCCGGTGAGGAGCGCGATCTGCACCTCCGGCGACCCCGTGTCGGAGTCGTGCAGGCGGTATTCGCTGATCGTCGCGGACTTGTCGGCCATGTGGGGAACAGCGACCTCGGTAGGTGGTCTGGGCCCGGTGCTCCGCACGCGACGGCGCCCGCGAGCCCAAAGATCGGCCGGAACGGATCCCGGCCAGCCACGCACTGTAGCAGGGAGGTCGAAGCCGAGAGGCCGCCAGCGCGAGCGCCCGGGCGTCAGCCGGGGGCCGAACCCAGTACGGCGCGCGCCGCCTCGACGTCGTCGGTCATCTGCCGGACGAGCGCGGCCACCGTGTCGAAGGCCTGCTCGTCGCGCAGGCGGGCCACGAACGAAACCCGGGCCTCCTGCCCGTAGAGATCGCCCTCGAAGTCGAGGAGGTAAGCCTCCAAGAGGACCGGCGCTCGGCCCTCGGGGTGGAACGTGGGCCGGCGCCCGAGCGACACCGCGGCGGCGTGCACCTCCCCGCTCGGCCGTTCGTACCAGCACGCGTAGATGCCCTCGGCCGGCAGGGCGAGACCTCCCGGCAACTCCACGTTGGCGGTCGGGAACCCGAGCTCGGGGCCGCCCCGCCCGTCGCCGCGCCCCACGGTGCCGCGCACCTGGTGGTGCCGGCCGAGCAGCCGGGCGGCGCCTTCGACGTCGCCCGCCGCGAGCAGGGCCCGGATCCGGGTGGAGGACACCACCTCGGCGTCGTCCGCCCGTTCGAGCCCGAGACCCACCACCTCGAAGCCGTGGCCACGGCCCATCGCCTCGAGCAACGCCACGTTGCCGGCGCGCCGGTGCCCGAAGTGGAAGTCCTCCCCCACCACCACGAGCTGCACACCCAGCGCGCCCACGAGAACCTCCGACACGAAGTCCTCGGCCGTCTCGTGGGCGCGCGCCTCGTCGAAGGGGACCACGACGGTGAGGTCGACGCCTTCGGCGGCCAGCAGCTCCAGCTTCTGGTCGAGATCGGTGAGGAGCAGGGGCGCCGACTCCGGCCGGACGACCGTCGCAGGATGGCGGTCGAACGTGACGACCGCAGTCGTGAGGGCGTCCGACGCGGCGCGCCCGCGCAACTCCGCGAGCAGACGACGGTGGCCGAGATGCACACCGTCGTACGCCCCGATGGTGACCGCACTGCCGCCTGCGGGGGCGGTGCACCGCTCCGGACCGAACACGACCTCCACTCGTGCGAGGTTACCCGGGGCGGTTCGCACCTCCCGGTCCCGGCATGGCCGCACATGCATCGGTCCCGGCACGGTCGTTCATACGGGAGCGCCTCTCACCCACTTGCTTCGAGCACGCACGCGGCGACGACTCGGTCGCTCACGGTGCCCTCGTACACGGCGAGCAGCCGCTGCCGCCGGTCCACAAGGGCCCACGGGCCGCGTCCGGCCGCGCCGAGGGACACCTTGTCGAGGGCGAGTCCGTGCGCGACCTGGCGCACGACGTCACCGCCCACGACCACCTGAGGGAGGTCACGCAGCGCCGCGGCGGGCGACATGACGTCGCCGACGCGCAGCTCGCCGATCCGACGGGCTTCGTCGACCCGGAACGAGCCCACCTGGGTCCTGCGCAGGTTTCTCAGGTGGGCGCCCCCTCCCAGCGCCTCGCCGAGGTCAGCGGCGAGGACACGTACGTACGTGCCGCTCGAGCACTCCACCGCGATGCGGTACACGCCCGGCGGACCGTCGGCACCCCACGCGCGCTCGACGTCGAACCGCGTGACCTCGACCGGACGAGCCTCGCGCTCCACCTCCTCGCCGGCGCGGGCCAGCTCGTGAAGGCGCCGGCCGCCCACTTTGCGGGCCGACACCATCGGCGGGATCTGTTCGATCGTCCCCGTGAGCGATTCGGCCGCTTTCCGGACGTCCTCCTCGGTGACCGCGCCCATCTCCCACGTGCCGGTGACCTCGCCGGACGCGTCGAGCGTGGACGTGGCCGTGCCGAGCACGACCTCACCCTCGTAACACTTGGGCAGCGCGGACAGGAACCGGAGCATGCGGGTGAAGCGACCGACTCCGACGAGGAGCACCCCGGTGGCGTCGGGGTCGAGCGTCCCC
This sequence comes from Acidimicrobiales bacterium, assembly GCA_035294855.1. Lineage (GTDB taxonomy): Bacteria > Actinomycetota > Acidimicrobiia > Acidimicrobiales > UBA8190 > DATGKD01. The sequence continues at coordinate 4,936 of DATGKD010000133.1, read as the reverse complement.
GCGTGTCCCACGCGCCGCTCGGCGAGGATGCCGCGGCAGCGGGCCACGACGTCGTGCGAGGTCCAACCGGCCTCCTTGTCCACGACGGCCAGCCCGATGAGGCCGCTCGAGGGCGTCTCGGTGTCCGTGGTCACCGGTGCCGGCCGCGCTCGTCTCGGCTGTCGTCGGCCGCGTCGTGGGGGCCCCGGACCTCGGCGCCCACAGCGTCTTGGGAACCGGATTCGGTGCGACCCAGGTGGCGGAGGATCTGCTCCACCCTCCAGCCGTGGGCGACCGCGGGATCGGGCGCGAATTCGAGATGCGGCGTGCGCTTCATCCGCACCTGGCGTGCCACTCGGCGCTGCAGCTCAGCCCGCCGGGACACGAGCGCGGCCGCCGCCTCGTCCGACAGCGACGCCACGTACACCACGGCGCGCTGAAGATCGGGCGTGGTGTCGACGGCGGTCACCGTGAGCAGCCCCAGCCGCTCGTCGCTGTCCGCCCAGCGCTCGAGGGAGTCGGCGATCACCTCGCGCAGCACCTCGTTCACCCGCGCCGTGCGCGGGAACGAGGTCGTCCTCGGTTCGCGTCGGCGTCCGGACACCGTCACCTCCTCCGAGCGTCCCGGCGCGCGGCCGGCCACCGGCGCCCTCCGCGGCGTCGGCGCGGCGTCAGGTGCGCGGGATCTCGCGCTCCTCGTAGGTCTCGATGAGGTCGCCTTCCTTCAGGTCCTGGAAGTCCGAAAGGCCGATGCCGCACTCGAACCCTGACTGCACCTCGCGCACGTCGTCCTTGAACCGGCGCAGCGACGTGATGCTCCCCTTCCAGATGACCACGCCCTCGCGCAAGAACCGGACCTTGGAGCCACGCGTGATGACGCCGTCGCGCACGTAGCAGCCGGCCACGGCTCCGATGCGCGGCACCCGGAACACGGCTCGCACCTCGGCCTCGCCGGTGACGATCTCCTCGAACTCCGGAGCGAGCATGCCGACCATGGCCGCCTCGATGTCCTCGAGCAGCTTGTAGATCACCTCGTAGGTGCGGATGCCGACCCCGCGCTCGCCGGCCAGCTCGCGCGCCCGGCGGTCGGGGCGCACGTTGAACCCGATGATGGTGGCGTTCGAGGCCACGGCCAGCTGCACGTCGTTCTCGGTGATGCCGCCCACGCCGCGGTGCACGAAGCTCAGCTTCACGTCGGGGCGCTCGAGCTTGCGCAGGCTCTCGGTGATGGCCTCCAACGTGCCTTGTACGTCCGCCTTCAGGATGAGGTTGAGCGTGGCCGCCTCGCCCCGCTGGATCTGCTCGAAGAGATCCTCGAGCTTGGCCCCCGGCGCCGTCGCCACCGGGGCGTGGCCCGCGACACGGAAGCGGCGCTCGCGCGCTTCGCCGATGGTCCGGGCCGTCGTCTGGTCCACCGTCACCCGGAACTCGTCGCCGGCCTGAGGTGGTTCCGAGAACCCGAGGACCTGCACCGGGGTGGAGGGAGGGGCTTCTTTCACCTGGTCGCCGTGGTCGTCGATGAGCGCCTTCACCCGGCCCCACGCCGCGCCCGCCACGATCGGGTCCCCCACGCGCAATGTCCCGCTCTGCACGAGCAGCGTGGCCACGGGGCCCCGCCCCGCCTCCAGGTTCGCTTCGAGGACCACGCCGCGCCCCCGTCCCTCGGGACTGGCCCGCAGCTCTTCGAGCTCGGCGACGAGCGTGATCTGTTCGAGAAGGTCGTCGATCCCGAGCCCCTCGAGGGCGGACACCTGCACGACGATGGTGTCGCCGCCCCACTCCTCGGCTTGCAGCCCTCGCTCGGAGAGCTGCTGCATGACGCGGTTCACGTCCGCGTCCGGGCGGTCGATCTTGTTGAGCGCGACCACGATGGGCACGTCGGCGGCGCGGGCGTGGTCGACGGCTTCCACGGTCTGAGGCATGACCCCGTCGTCGGCCGCCACCACGAGCACCACGATGTCGGTCGCCTCGGCCCCGCGGGCGCGCATCGCGGTGAACGCCTCGTGGCCCGGCGTGTCGATGAAGGTGATCAGGTGCCCGCCGGTTTCGGCTTGATAGGCCCCGATGTGCTGCGTGATGCCGCCCGCCTCCCCCGCCACCACGTTCGCCGACCGGATGCGGTCGAGGAGCAGGGTCTTGCCGTGGTCGACGTGGCCCATGACGGTGACGACCGGTGGCCGGGGCCGCAGGTCCTCCTCGTTCTCTTCCTCGTCGTCCTCGAAGTACTTCGCCTGGAGCTCGGCCTCCTGCTCCTCCCCGGAGTCGACCAACCGGATGCGAGCGCCGAGCTCTGCGGCGAACAGCTCGATCATGTCGTCGGTGAGCGACTGGGTGGCCGTCACGACCTCGCCCTGCAGGAAGAGGAACCGGATGACGTCTCCGGCCGAGCGGTTGAGCTTCGGACCGAGCTCGCGTGGCGTCGATCCCCGCTCCACGATCACCTCGTAGTCGGGGACGGGCGCGTTCGACGGCGTGTACGTGGTGAGCTGCGTGGGCTCCAGCTCTTCGAGGTTCCGGCGCCGTCGCCGGGGCCGCCGCGGTGCCTGGCGGCCACGTCCCCCGGGGCCGCCGCGCGCTCCGGGAGGGGGCGGGCCGCCGGGTCGTCCCGCGAATCCACCCCCGCCGCCGCCCCGGCCACCGAAGCCCCCGCCCATCCCGGGGCGACCAGGAGGACCACCGGAGCGCCCCCCACCCGGTGAAGGCCGGCCCCCGCCGGGCGCGCCGGAGGGACGCGGGCCACCGGCCGGAGCCCGACGACCGGGCGGAGGCGGGATCGGGCGGCCCGAGTTGGAGCGTGGGGGTCCGGGCGGAGGCGGAATGGGCCGACCGGATGGACTGGTCGGAGGGCGTTGCGCGGGAGGCGGCGACGGAGGGGCGGGCCGGCTCGCCGGCGGTGCCTCGGGCGGCGGGGTGGCCGCGGCGGCGGCCGGGCGCACCGGTGCGGCAGGCGGCCGAGCCGCGGGAGGTGCGGTCCGCGGCGGCGCCGCCGGAGGGGGCACCGCCACCTCGCTCGCCGGCCGGCTCGTCACGAGGCGGGGACGCGCCGCCGGATCGCGTGCCGGCGCAGGCGCGGGCGGGGCGGGCGACGCGGCCGCACGTGCGGGCGCCCTTGTCGACGCGGCCGCCGGGCGGGGGGCGGCCGGCTCGGTGACCGCGCCCTGGTCGGGGGCGGTCGCGCCGGCGCGGCTGGCCGCGGCCGGCTTGGCGGGGGGTTCCTCAGGCTGGACGGGCCGCCGCAAGCCCTCCGCGTCGGCCTTGCGGCGGACGCGGTCGGCCTGGGCGTCCTCGATCGACGACGAGTGGCTCTTCACCCCGATGCCCAGGGACAGGCTGAGGTCGAGCGCTTCTTTGTTCGTCAGCCCGAGCTCACGGGCCAATTCGTAGACTCGGATCTTCTTCGGCAAAGGCTCCTAGTGCCCTTCGTGGTGGTGCTGGTCGCCGGCGTGCGACGACGAGCCGGTCGCTCGACCCGGCTCAACATCCTCGCACACCTGTGCTGGGCCGCCCGTGGTAGGGCCCCTCTGGACCCCGGACCTCATCGCCGCCCTTGGCCTCTCTTCTTGGTGACGAGGTCACGACGAGTGTACGGAGCCGCTCGACCGCATCGGGCCGCAGCGGTGCGCGTAGCGCGCGCGTCAACGCGCCGCGTCGCACCGCCGTGTCGAGGCACCCGACCGAGTGACGACACAGCCACGCGCCCCGGCCGGGATGCCCGGTCCCGACGAGCACGCCGCCGTCTGCGGCGCGGGTCACGCGCATGAGCGCATCGGGCTCGGCCACCCGCCGGCAGCCGACGCAGGTCCGGAGCGCCTCAGCCCTCCCCGGCCTCGTCGCCGGTGCCGGGCTCGGTGGGCGACCCGTCTGCCTGCGCGCCGGCTGCTGCGTCAGATGCATCGGCCGCGTGGGTTGCGGCCGGCTCGTCGCCGTTGCCGTGGACGGTCTCGTCGGGCTTGGGCTCTTCGGCTCCCTCGGCGGTCTGCGCCGCGGGCCCGCTCGCCACGGGCTCGCCGCCCGCCGCGACGCGCGACCACTCCGCCGCGGAGACCGCCTCCCCGCCTTCGGCGGGTTGCCAGACCATCTCGCCCTTTTCGTTTTCGACCCACTCGCCCTCGGCCCACTCCTCGCCGTAGCCGGCTTCCTCCTCGGCGAGCTGCGTCTCGCTCTTGATGTCGACGCGCCAGCCGGTGAGCCGTGCCGCCAGGCGCGCGTTCTGGCCTTCCTTGCCGATGGCCAGGGACAGCTGGTAGTCGCTCACCACGACGGTGGCGGTGCCGGTCTCGTCGTCCAGCCGCACCTCGCGCACGCGCGCCGGCTGCAACGCGGCCTGGATGAAGTCGACGGGGTCGTCGGCGAACGGGACGACGTCGATGCGCTCGCCTCGGAGCTCGTTGGTCACCATCCGCACGCGCGACCCGCGTGCGCCGACGCACGCTCCCACGGGGTCCACGTTGGGATCGTTGGACCAGACGGCGATCTTGGTGCGGTGGCCCGGCTCGCGCGCCGCGGCGCGGATCTCCACCACGCCCGACGAGATCTCGGGGACCTCGAGCTCGAAGAGCCGTTTCACCAGCCCGGGGTGGCTCCGGCTGACCACGATCTGCGGGCCCTTCGTGGTCTTGCGGACCTCGACGATGTAGGCCTTCAGGCGGGCACCGTGCTCGTAGCGCTCGTACGGCACCTGCTCGGCCTGGGGCAACAGCGCCTCCACCTTGCCCAGGTCGAGCAGGGTGTAGCGGTTGTCGGTCTGCTGGACGATCCCCGTGACGATGTCACCTTCGCGCCCGGCGTACTCCTCATACTTGAGGTCGCGCTCGGCCTCCCGGATCCGCTGGAGGATGACCTGCTTGGCCGTTTGGGCGGCGATGCGGCCGAAGTCGTTGGGGGTGTCGTCCCACTCCCGGGTGACGTTGCCGTCCTCGTCGAGTTCCTGTCCGTAGACGCGGATTTCCCCCGACTC
>DATGKD010000132.1:0-3441 GCA_035294855.1 Acidimicrobiales bacterium | reverse complement strand
CGTCGGCGACTCGGACGTCACGGCCGTCCACATCGGCATGGGGCCGGCGCTCACCCGACAGGCCACGCGCCGCCTCCTCGACACGGCTGCGCCCGGGCACCGACGCGTGGACCACGTGATGATCGCGGGCATCTGCGGCGGCCTGCATCCCGAGCTCGCCGTCGGGACGCTTGTCAACCCCGAGGTGGTCGTGGACCACACGAGCGGCGCCACCTACCGGCACTCGCCGCCGGGCGACGAGCCGCTCGAGGGGAAGCTCGTGACCACCGAAGGCGTGAACCTCGACGTGGAGTTGAGCCGGCGCTTCTTCGACGAAGGCTGTTACGCGGTGGACATGGAGACCTCCGCCGTGGCCGAGGTGTGCGAGGGCCACGGTTGTGACTGGTCGGTGTACCGCTGCATCGGCGACCGCTACTTCGACGGCCTCCTCGACGCGCGCCTGGTGGCGCTGTCGCATCCGGACGGCTCGGCGGACGTCGCCGCTGTCAAGCGCCTCTTGGAGGAAGAGCCCGACCTGCTGCCCAAGCTCCAGCAGCTGAGCCACGACAGCACGCGGGCGGCGCGCCTCGCGGCCGAGGCGGCCGTGCGGGGGTGCCGCGCCCTCGACGGGTAGCGATCACGTATCCGCAGGCAGGATCCCGCGTTCGATGGCGAAGAGCGTGGCCGCACCGCGTGTCGAGACGCCGATCTTGGCGTAGATGTGCTGGACGTGGTGGTCGGCGGTCTTGGGCGAAATCACCAGACGCTCGGCCACATGGCGCGTCGTCAATCCCAAGGCCAGCAAGCGGAGAACCTCGACCTCGCGTGCCGTGAGGCCCGCGGGGAACGCCCGCCGGGCGGCGCGGCGGTGGCCCGCCGCGGCGAGAACCCGCTCGACCGCCTCACCGTCGAGCTGACCGGCGTCGACCATGGCGCGGAGTTCTTTCGCGGCGTCCTCGGCGGTTCGAGCCGGACGGTGCGGCCGGTCGGAGACGATCGCCTGGTAGCAATCTGCGACCGCCACGATCCGCTGCGAATCGTCGAGATGTGCGGCCGGAAGGCGCCGGTGGTATCCCGAGCCGTCGAGCCGCTCGTGGGTCCCGGAGACAACGTCGGCCAACGCCGCGGTGACCGGCACACGGCGAAGGAGCTGATCGGTGACGAGGGCGTGCGTTTCGACCTTGTCCTTTTCGTCGCGGGTCAACGACGCCGGCTTGTCCCAGATCGTGTTGGCGACGGCCACGCGACCCAGGTCGTGGACCAGAGCGGCGGCTTCGGCGTGGGGCCCGGCCGGCCTCCAGCGCCAGTGCGGCCACCGCGCGGGAGTGACCGCTCGTCCACGGCGACTTCAGGTCGGCGAAGTCGGCCAACACGAACAGTGCATCGCGGGTGTCCTCAGGACCGAGGGGCGCGGCGGGCGGGGCGACCGCCAACGCCGCCTCCCACGGATCGTCGTCCTCCACGGCCGCCCACCACGCAGCTCCGTTCGCCAAGACCAGGTCGGCGAGCTCGGGGTCGTAAGCCCTGCCCCTGCGTGACTTGAGGGTGAGGAGGGCTCCCTCGACCCCTTCGACGCGGGCGAGCACCTCGAACTCCTGGCTGAGATGAGCGATGCGCATCGGCAGCGGGATCGCGGCGCCCTTGAGCCGGCGCGGCAGCCCGTTTCCGTTCCACCGTTCGAACGTCGTCGACAGTGCACCTCGAACGGCCTCTCCGAGACCCAGTCGGACGGCGAAGGCGTCGGCCACCTCGCACGCCATCCGGAAGTTGAGCTCGGCGGGCTTCCGCCCGGCCGCGAGTACGGCGGCGACGGCGCACAGGCGGGCGAAACCGGACAGCCCCGGTCCCGCGTGGTCCACCATCAACCGCACGATGTCGAATGGATTGGCCAAGTCTCGGCGCATGGTGTCCGACCGGAAGTCGATCTCGTCGCCGAGGAGCACGGCGGTGTCGAAGGCATGACCCGTGCATCCCAGGAATCGCAGTGCTGAGGTCAACCACGTCGTGCCACGCTCGGCGATCCCGACTTCGGCCGAGGCGGCCAGTTGCTGGGCGAGGACGGTCGCCCGCAACTGCGAGCCCGGGGGCTGTCCGAACGCGTGGTCCTGTGCGACGGCGAGAAGAGCCGCCACCTGCGCCAGGGTCGTCCCCTCCGACATGCCGAAACGATAGGGGCACAACATCGGGAATTCTCCCGATGCGGACAGCGCCCCGTTTTCGGCATCGTGTCGACATGACCAACACCGACATGACCAAAACCGAATTGACCGAGAAGCCGGCAACCGGGACCGACCCGAAGATCGAGGCGGTCCGCCGTCTCTACGGTGCCTACGGGCGGGGCGATATCGAAGCCGTCCTGGCCGAGGTGGCCGACGACGTCGACTGGGCCGCCGAGGCTGCCGGCGACGCCGTGCCCTGGTGGGGCGCCCACAACGGCAAGGCCGAAGTGCCCCGGTTCTTCCACGAGATCGGATCCAACGTCGATGTCACCGAATTCGACGTCGTGTCGTGCATCTCCGGCGGCGACGACGTGATCTCGACCGTGCACTGGACCTTCACGGTGAAGGCCACCGGCAAATCAGCGTCGATGTACATGCTGCACTGGTGGCGGTTCGCGGACGGCAAGGTGGCCTTCTTCCGTGGATTCGAGGACTCCGAGCAGTCGGCGCGCGCCTTCGCCGGGTGAGGACCGCCGCCGGGTTGCACGCGCCCGGCCCCGGGTGCAACGGTGCCGCGCCATGGACGTGCTCCGTACCCCCGACACCTGCTTCGAGTCGCTGCCCGGGTTCGACTTCGAGCCGCACTACGTGGAGATCGCCAGCGGCGACGGGCCCTCCCGGTTGCGCGTCCACTACCTCGACGAAGGCGCGACCGGCAGCGACGAGACGATCCTCCTGCTCCACGGGGAGCCGTCGTGGTGCTACCTCTACCGCACGATGGTCGGCCCGCTCACGGCGGCCGGCTTCCGCGTGGTGGCGCCCGACCTCGTCGGCTTCGGCCGTTCGGACAAGCCCGCGGCGCGCACGGACTACACCTATGCGCGCCACGTCGAGTGGATGCGCGCCGCGCTCTTGGACGAGCTCGGCCTGTCGGGCGTCACGCTCGTCGGCCAGGACTGGGGCGGGCTCGTCGGCTTGCGGCTCGTCGCCGAGCACCCCGACCGCTTCCGCCGCGTCGTGGCCGCCAACACCGGGTTGCCCACCGGGGACACCGATCTCGGCGAGGCATTCTTCGCGTGGCGGACGTTCTCCCAGGAAGCGCCCGAGTTGCCCGTGGGCAGCATCGTCGCGAGCGGCTGCGCCACGCCCATGTCCGACGACGTGCGCGCCGCGTACGACGCACCGTTCCCCGACGAGTCCTACAAGGAGGGGGCTCGCCAGTTCCCCGTCCTCGTGCCGGCGCGGCCCGACGACCCCGCGTCCGACGCCAACCGGCGCGCCTGGGACGTGCTGCGCGCCTTCG
>DATGKD010000131.1:0-3401 GCA_035294855.1 Acidimicrobiales bacterium | reverse complement strand
GGCGATGCGCCTTTCGTGGGCTCGCTCCCTGGCCTGGGCGTGTCCGTCACCGACGTCGTCGGGGCCGTGCCGACCACCGTCTGAACGACCCGACGATCTGACCGACCGACCTTTACCACCCCAGGAACGGCTCCCGATTTCAGTGTGTCGTCGAGGCCAGCCAGGGGCCGACGCGTCCCAGGAGCAGCGCCCCGAGCAACACGCCGGCCACCAGGCTCGCAGCCGCCGTCCAGCGACGTGCGCCGGCACCGGCCACCGCCCGGCGACTTCGCGCCAGCCAGTCTCGGGGGGCGATTCGCGCCGTGTCCGCCACGTGGCCGAGCACGTGGATGGTCATCGCGCCGAACCACAGCACGAAGCTCGCCTTGTGGAGGAAGAGCACGGTGGAGCGCGACGCCGGGCCCACGTACATGAGCACCACGCCCGAAGCCAACACCGCGAGTGTGAGGATCACGACCACAGGGCCCATGAGTCGCAGGATCGCGGGGGGCGGGCCCTTGCGCCGGTAGGCGGGCGCTCCTGAGTAATAGCGGGCGAACCGGTACACGGTGCTCAGTGTCTTGACGACGACCGGCGGGATCACGAGCATGCCGATGAAGACGTGAGCCGACAGCAGGCCGCGGATCCGCAGCACGGTGACGCCCTCGGCAAAGAGGAGGAAGAAGATCACCGCCCCGGTCGAGGCGGTGAGCCGTGCGTTGGCCTCTACGCCCTCGTCACCCGCAATGGGCTGCGGATCGGGGTCCCGAGGTCCGCGCCTGCGGAGCCCGGGGGAAGCCATGGATCCCAGGATACGGAGCTGGCTTTACGTAATCGTGAAGCGTGCCGCCCCACCGGCCGTCGAGCGCTCGATGCGGTCCTCGTGACGCCGACACAGAGCAGGATCACAGGCGTTCTTCCAGGTGCACCGTGACCTCGTCGCCGGCTTCCTTCTCGATCACCTTGCGGATGGCGGCCTTCACGGGAAGCTTGTGGGTCCCGTCACCCATGGCCATGAACGAGCTGCGGAACGGCTGGCCATCGACCGTCCCGCGTACCTTCACCAGGCCGCGAGTGCCGAAGTACTCGGCCGCCTTCGGCATCACGACGTAGGTCCACCCCCCTTGCGCAGGGCTCTTCTCCAGCTTGGCGACGAAGGTCTTGTCCAACGGCGTGGCCATCTGGGCTCCTTCCGAAGTCGGTCCGGGTCTCGACCTCCCGACGCCGCCTGGTTCATCGCGAGATTTTCGCTCGGACGCCTCGATCATCAACGAACGGTGATCAGCGAATTCCGGCGACGCGAGATTGTGAGAAGAGCGGAGGGTGCGAAGAGACCCCGACTGGGCGTCAGCGCCGGTGGTGTGGCACCGCGGCAGCGGAGTAGGCGTAGAGATCACCCGGGCCCGCCACGCTCGTGCCCGCCGGCGTGACGACCGTGATCACGACCGGGCCGGGAGCACCTGGCGGTGCGACGACCACCACCTTCCTGGCGCTGTTCCGGAGGATGTTCGCCGTCGGACGCGACCCGAAGTACACCGCGGTGGCGCCCGACAGGTCCGAGCCCTTGATCGTCACCCGGTTCCCACCCGATGTGGGACCCGAGGACGGGTGCACGGCGGCGACCCTCGGGACCGGGGGCACGGTCTCGCGGACGACGTCGTTGCCGTTGTCGGCGATGACAAGATGGCCCGTCGCGGTAACGGCGACGCCTGCCGGCGCGTTGAGTTGCGAGGCTCCCGGCGGCCCGCCGTCGCCCGAGTACCCGGCCGTGCCGCTGCCCACGACGCCGTAGATGTCGCCCGCCTTGACCTTCTTGCCGTCGTACGAGCCGCTCGACGCGGGGACGAGTCGGATCATGTTGTTGTTCGAATCGCTGACGAAGAGATCGCCCGCGGCGTCGTACGCGACCCCCTGCGGGCCGTCGATCGTGGCCGAGGCGGCGGGGCGCTTGTCGCCCGTGAACCCCGGATTGCCGTTGCCGACGATCGTTCGGATGACGCCGGTGCTGGCGGACACGAGCCAGATCACGCTGTTGCCGCCGTCCGCGACGGCCACGTTGCCGCTCGGGTCGACGGCCACCCCGGCGAATGGCTGGAGGCCGAGCTCGGCGTTGCGTCCGGGGCCGCCGTTGCCGGCGAAGCCGAAGGTCGTGTCACCCGCCAGGGTGTAGATCCGGTCGGTCAGGACCGGTCGCCCGAAGGCGGGGTGGATCGATCTCGGGATGAGGCGGACCACGTCGTTGTTCGTGTCCGCGACGACCACGTCGCCCGCCGGGTCGAAGGCCACGCCGTCGGGCGCGTTCATCCCCGCCGAGGTCGCCTGGCCCCCGTCCGCGATCTGCCCCGGCGAACCGCCGCCTGCGATGGTGAAGATCTGGCCGGCGGTCATGTTCTGGCCGAAGAAGGTCCCGCTCGAGGCCGGGATGAGGCGCACGGCGTTGTTGCCCGTGTCGGTGATGACGACGTCGCCGGCCGGGTCGATGGCGACGCCGTTCGGGGCGAACAGCTCGTCCTGGGTCAAGGGCTGGGCGATCGCGTCTCCCGAGTACCCGGGGCTGCCGTCGCCGACGACCGTGTAGATGTGGCCCGCCTGCATCGCCTGGCCATAGAAGCTGCCCGTCTTGCCGGCGACGGCCTCGATCACGTTGTTGCCCGGGTCGGCGATCAGCACATTGCCGTTCGGGTCGGTGGCCGCCGAAACCGGCGAGCCCAGCGAAAGCGTCGTGCCGCCCTGCCCGGCAGGAAGAGCGGTCGAGCCGCCGCCGCCGGCGACGGTCACGATGGCCTGGCTCGCCGCCCGGGCCCAGCTCGGCGAGGGGATGCCCGCCACGACCACGAGCCCGCCCGCGGCGACCGCCCCCGCCGCGAGGACCCGCCCCCGTCGCACCGTTCGAGGTGCCGGAGAAGGCAGGTCGGGATGCAGCCCGCTCTCCACACCCACCGTTCCGCCACCCCCCGCACGCTGCCGGAAGCCGGGGCCTCCGACCGGCCTGGCCCCAGGCCAGGTGGGGCGATGGTACCGCCGGGCGATGTGACGTGCTCGTGATCGGGCCGGGCGGGTCCCGCCGCCCCGACGGGCGGACCACCGCCTCGACGGACCTGCCAACGGGCGCGTTCCCGGCCCGCTGGGTGTCTGTCAGGGCGTGCGGGGTGGCAGGGGAGTGAGGTCTTCGCGAACCAGGAGGGGACGCATCTCCTCGACGACTGCCGCCGCGCGGCGGAGCAACCAGCGGCGCCGGCGGGCCGTTCGTCCCTCGAGGAGGTCTCCGACGGTCGTGGCGCGCCAGCCGCGCTCGGCCACGGCGCCCAGGATGGCGTGGAGGACGGCGACGCGACGGGTGGGATTGGCGGGCGGACCGTCGTGCATGAGCACGACCCCGCCCGGCTCCAGATCGTCGAAGGTGATCGCCACGTGCCGGTCCG
>DATGKD010000130.1:0-2339 GCA_035294855.1 Acidimicrobiales bacterium | reverse complement strand
CCGATCAGGATTTCGGACAAGGGAGCGCCAGCTACGCGAGGGCCGTCGGCGAGCGCCTGCGCGCGGTCCGCCGGCAGCGACGCCTTTCGCTCCACGCCGTGGAGCAGGCGAGCGGCGGCGAGTTCAAAGCGTCCGTCCTCGGCGCCTATGAGCGGGGTGAGCGTTCGATCGCCGTGCTGCGGTTACGCCGGCTCGCCGACCTCTACTCGGTTCCGGTGGACGCGTTCCTGCCGGCCGGCGCCGACGGCGGAAAGCCGGTCGCAGAACGGCGTGACGAGCGCGCCGGGGACGGGGCGCGCCGGCTCACCTCGGTCGACGTCGGCAAGGTCACCGTGGACCTCGCCCGGCTGGCCCGGCTCGACGTCCCCGAACGCACGGTCCTGCAGCGCTACATCTCGATGATCCTGATGCAGCGCAAGTCTTCTGCGGGGCGGACGGTCACCATCCGCGCCGAGGACATCCGCGCCATCGGGTCCATCTTCCGCCGCACGCCACGTGAGATGTGCGACCGGCTCACCGAGCTCGGGGTCCTCGTCGAGTCGTAGAGAGCATCGCCTCCCCGGGTCCCACGCGGGCTCGTCCCCGGTCTGCCACGCTGGGCACGCCAACGCCCGCTCCACCGCACCGAGGAGGAACCGTGGACCCGACCGAACGCATCGAGCTCGCCACACAGTTCGCCGGCGACAAGGTCAAGCAGGTGACCGCGGCCGATCTGGCCAAGCCGACGCCGTGCTCCGAATTCGACGTCCGCGCCCTGCTGAACCACATGATCGGCGGCCTCGGGATGCTCACCACCGCCGCCCGCGGCGGTAAGGCCCTCATCCCCGAGGGCGACCAGTTCGGCGAGGACCCCGGTCGGGACTACGACGAACGGCGCCAGGCGCTCGTGGCCGCCCTTCGCGAGCCCGGCGTGTACGACCGCAACTGGGAGATGCCCTTCGGGAGCCTGGCCGGTCAGATGATGGGGGCCATCGCCTTCATGGAGCACGTGACCCACGGCTGGGACGTCGCCAAGGCGACCGGGCAGAACACCGACATTCCCCCGGCCCTCGTGTCCGAGTGCGTGGACGTCGTCACCCCCATGGACGCCATGTTGCGCATGCCGGGTGTGTGCGGTCCGGCGGTCGCCGTGCCCGACGACGCGTCGCCCCAGGACAAGTTCGTCGCCTTCATGGGGCGCCGGCCGTGATCGTCTAGGAGCTGTGGACGACCGGGCTCCCGCCGTCGAAGGTCATCGGTCGCAGGAAAAGCAGACGGCTGTGGGGGTACCCGACGGCGCCCGGCAACCAGGCATGGAACGCGATCCACAAGGTGCCCCCGCTGTCCGAGAACACCGAGGGGCCCCCCGGTCCCGTGAACGAGGGCTGGGAGCCGATGAGCGGACGGGGCGACGACGATGCGCACGGGCCGGTGGGCCCCTGACAGCTCACCGCGCCGATGGCGTACCTGTCGGTGTTCCAGTTGTTGGCCGAAAAGAACAGTTCGAAATGGCCGTTCGAGACGAGCATCGAGGGCCCTTCGACCACGCCGCCTTCCCAGCTCTGGGTGGGTTGCAAGAGGGCACTGGGCGAGCCGGCCGTCACGGACAGGCCGTCGGCGCTCAGGCGCTGCGACCAGATCGTGGCCGGGTGCCCGTTCGCACCCTGAGACCTCCACACGAGGTACGGCGTTCCGCTGGCGTCGGTGAACGGACCGGGGTCGATCGAACCGCCCTGATCGGTCTGGCACACGACGGGCGCTGCCGAGTTGTCGACGAACGGGCCTTGTGGCACCGCCGCGGTTGCGGCCGAGATGCAGTGCTGCCCCGTCGTCTTGTCCAGGGCCGTGTAGTACATGACGAAGCCGCCGTCGAGGGCGATGACGCCCGGCGCCCACGTCGCGTCGGGCTTGGCCCACGAACCCAGATGCGGCAGCGCGTCGCCGAGAACGTTCCAGTGCACGAGATCGGCGGACTCGATCATCTGGATGTTGCCGGTCGCCGAGTTCGTCGCGTACCCGAAGTAGCTCGCGCCGACGCGCACGATGTCCGGGTCGGGGAAGTCAAAAGGGTAGACGGGCCCTCCGAGACCCTGGCCCTGCACCGCCTGGCAGCTCGACGCCACCGCTGACAACGACTTCACGGCACCGTTCTGGTCGTTCACGGCGATCTGGTTGAGCGCCTTTTCGACACCGCCGAGGCAGGTGTCGAGGGTGCCGATGTTGAGCCCTTGGAGGTACAGGCCGGTGTTGGCATTGGCCAGGCTGCTCTGCGTCGTCGACAAGCTGTTCTGGGTGTTGGTCAGGCTGTTCTGCGTGGTGGCCAACTGCGCCCGCGTACCCGCCAGGGTCGACTCCGCGCC
>DATGKD010000129.1:0-23609 GCA_035294855.1 Acidimicrobiales bacterium | reverse complement strand
CCGTGAAGGCGAAGGCGATGGCGCCGGCCACCCCGAACCACGACGCCTTCCAGGCGGACGACCCCACGCGGGTGAGCAGTACCGCCACGGCCCCGCCCGCGATCACCGCGAAGGTGACAAGACCCCAGGTGCCGGCGTCGGGGCTCTGGTTGCCGCCACCCGGCGCGGACAGCGCCAGGAAGCTCGCCAGGCCGATGGCGGCGGCTCCGGCACCCATCCACTCCCGCCAGCCCAGGGACTGGCGGAACCAGATCCCCAGGATGGCGACCAGGAAGGGCAGCTCGAGGGTGAGGATCGGCTGGACCGTGGTCAGCCGTCCGAAGTGCAGCGCCAGGAATTGCAGGAGGAACGCCGCGATCATGACGGCGAAACCGGCCAGCCACACCTTGCGCCGGATGGCGTAGGTCAGGAGGCTGAAGCGCAGCGTCGTCTCGGCAGGCGCCGCCTCCACTCCCATGCGCTGCAGGACGGAGGTGAGCGCATTGGCGAAGGCGCACCCGATGGCCAGCACGTAGGCCATTGCCTGCCTTTCTACCCCATCGGCCCTGGTTGGCGACGGTTCATGTGCTGTCGGTACGCTTCGCGCCGCAACCAGCACCGCGAGCGTGAGCACACCATGGCCGACACCGTTGATGACATCGTAAAAGGCGAGTTCGGGCGCTCTGCCCTTTCGTTTCTCGAATCCAACGCCGAACCACGCGTCGAGATCGAAGAGGGATGGGGCGAGGGCTCCGACCACGTGGCGCTGCTGCCCGAGCGAACCCACGAACAGGAGATCGCCGAACTGGACGCGGCCCGGGCGTGGGCCCAGAAGCGGTTCGATGCCGGTTTCGGCTGGATCACCGGTCCTGAGGAATACGGCGGTCGTGCGCTCTCCCGTGACCACCAGCGCGCCTACGACACACTCGAAGCCGGCTTCGCCACCCCGCACATGTCGGCGTACGGCATCGGCCTGGGCATGGTGGCCCCGACGATCCTGGCGCACGCCACCGCGGAGGTGAAGGAGCGCTACCTCCGCGCCATGTGGCGGGGAGACATCGTCGCGTGCCAACTCTTCAGCGAGCCGGGTGCGGGAAGCGACCTCGCCGGCCTCCAGACGAAGGCGGTGCGCGACGGCGACGAGTGGATCGTCACCGGCCAGAAGGTCTGGACGTCGGGCGCGCACCTGTCCGACATCGGCGAGATCATCTGCCGGACCGACCCCGACGCCCCCAAGCACAAGGGCCTCACCGGGTTCATCGTGGACATGAAGGCCCCGGGCGTCGACATCCGCCCCCTCCGGCAGATGACCGGGGGCTCCTCGTTCAACGAGGTCTTCTTCACCGAGGTCAGGGTGCCCGACTCCCACCGCCTGGGCGACGTCAACGCCGGCTGGACGGTGGCGCTCACGACGCTCATGAACGAGCGCGCCGCCATCGGGGGCGGCAGCATCTCCACGGGATCGGGCAACCTGAGCACGCCGCGTCTCATCGACCTCGTCAAGCACCACGGACGCGCCGCTGACCCGCTCGTTCGCCAGCAGGTCGCGGAGATCTACATCAACAGCCGGGTGGCCAGCTACACGAACCTCCGGGCCATGGCCAAGGTGGCGGCGGGCCAGGCGCCGGGGCCCGAGATGTCGATCGCCAAGCTGTCGCTCACGATGAACATGCGCCGCATGAGCGAGCTCGTGTCGTGCGTGCTCGGTCCGAAGCTCGTCGCCGACTCCGGCGAGTGGGGGACCTACGCCTGGGCCCAGTTCCTGCTCGGGCTACCGGCCATGCGGATCGCGGGAGGCACCGACGAGGTGCTGCGCAACATCGTCGGCGAGCGGGTCCTCGGCCTCCCCAAGGAGCCCGCGGCCTCCCGCTGACCCCGCGGGGTCCTCAACGACCGGGGCGGCGCTGGTCGTCGGCGTTCCCTCGTCCGCACCGCCCCCGGCCGGGTCGTCCGCCTGAGCCCCGGCCCGAACGTCCGGCTCGTCCCCGGCCCGGACGTCCAGCTCGTCCCCGGCCTGGTCGTCGGCCTGCTCCCCCTCCTCCTCGAAGTGCTCGCCGAGGCGCGCCGGCCACGTGGTCATCTCCCAGGGAAGGCGTTCGACGAAGATCCAGGAGCGACGGTGCACCGCGCTCAGGCCGTACCCGCACAGGGCCCGCTTGTGCGACGGCGACGGGTACCCCTTGTTCCGCTCGAAGTCGAAGGCCGGGTAGTGGGGGGCGGTTGCCCGCATCATCCGGTCGCGGGTGACCTTGGCCAACACCGAGGCGGCGGCGACCGATGCGCACCGGGCATCGGCCCGGACGATCGTCTGCACCGGGCCTTCGTGCACGGGAGCGTCGGTCTCACCGGCGTCGTCGAAGAGCGTGGGGGCGGTGGGCGGGCTCACGTAGTCGAACGCGCCGTCGAGCAGGACCGCATCGGGCCTTGCGTCCGACGGCAGCTGCACGAACGCGCGTCGCGTGGCGAGCCGCAGGGCGGCGGTCATCCCCAAGCGGTCACACTCGTCGGCCGCGGCGTGGCCGACGGCCCACGCCGTGCACCACCGCGCAACGCTGTCGAACATCGCCTCGCGGACCTCCTCGGGTAGCTGCTTGGAGTCGCGCAGGCCGCGGGGAATGCGGCGAGGCGTCGGGCACAGCACGGCGACGCCGACGCTGACCGGGCCGGCCCACGCGCCACGTCCGACCTCGTCCACGCCGCCCACGAGATGGTGGCCCGCCTCCCAGAGGCCCCGCTCGAACCTCCAGCTCGGACGCATCGCGCGCGCTGTGCGCGGTGCGGTACGCGCTGCACGCGGGGTCGTCATCTGCTCGATTCCCTCACCCGTCCCCCAAGCACCTCGAGGTTTCGTTGGCCCCGTATTGTCCCCCGCCCCCTTGTGCACGCCGCCCGCAGCGCCCATCATGGGCACGACCGAGCGACGGTACACCCAGCGCAAACTGCGGCCCCGGCGTGGGCGCCGCGAGGAAGGGTGAGGGGGATGGCCGACAGTGTCATGACGGTCGATCCGGAACAGTCGGTCGATCCGGGACAGTCGAACTGGGTCTTGACGGCCGGCACGCGTGTGGATGTGCGCAACCGGTTCGTCGGCGGGTGGAGCCACGGCTTCGAGGTCGCCGAACACATCGAGGGCGGCTACCTCATCCGCAGGTTGTCGGACGCCAGCGTGCTTCCCGACGCCTTTTCGGAGGACGACGTGCGGCCCGAGCTCCACAAGCGCGGCTGGTGGTGGTACTGAGGCTCGGGCTCTCCGTTATTGGGGCTCCGTTATTGGGGCTCGACGTTACTGGGGTTCGAGCGTCTTCAGGAACTCGTCGATCGGCACGGCGATGAGCGTCTTGGTCTTGAGCGTGCCACGCGCGCCGAGCGCGACGGCCACCCTCGTGATCGTCTTTTCGTCGGGGGCTTCGAGGATGGTGGCGAAGTCGTACTGACCGAGCAGCGCCCATTGGGCAACGATGCGCGCCCCCATGGCCTCGACCTCGGTGTTGACCTCCTTCAGTCGTTGCGGGCTCTGCCGCAGCGTCGCCATTCCCTCGGGCCCGAGCGTCGACAGCATCAAGAAGGTTGCCATGCGCGAAACCTATCGCAGGGTCTCGGCGTCCAACCACGCCAGGTAATCGGCGTCACCACCGACGATCGGCGTGGCGACGATCTCGGGGGTGTCATAGCTGTGCGTCGACCGGAGGTGTTCGGTGAGCTCCCCCAAGCGAGCGGCCGTCGTCTTGAGCGTGCACATCCATTCCCGCGACGACGTCACCTCGCCGTCCCACCAATAGACCGACGTGATCGGGCCCGACACCTGCGCGCACGCCGCCAGACGCCGCTCGACGGCGGCACGGCCCAACGCCGACGCCTCGGTCTCACTCGGAGCCGTCACCGTTACTTGGTAGTGGGCTGGTCCGTTCTGCCCCGGCATCATCACGTGACGCTACCGAGCACGGGCGTCACGGTGCACCGGTCACCGGGCACCGGCGTCGCCGAGCGCAGAGCGCACCACCTTTCCCATGGGGTTACGCGGCAACGCGTCGACAAAGCGGACGAGACGGGGCTGCTTGTACGGCGCGAGTCGGTCGGCCGCGAACGCGAGCAACGACTCCGCGTCGGGCGCGCCGTCGCTCACCACCCACGCCGTGACGACTTCGCCCCACTCGTCCGACGGTGTGCCCGCGACGGCCACTTCCACCACAGCGGGGTGAGCGAGGAGCACGTCCTCCACCTCGGCCGGGTACACGTTGTACCCGCCGGAGATGATGAGCTCCGCCGAGCGGCCCAGGATACGGAGGTACCCGTCCTCCACGGCGCCGAGGTCACCGGTCCGGTACCAGCCGTCGGTGAACCGTTCGGCGGTCGCCCCGGGCCGCCGCCAGTAGCCCTGGAACACCGCAGGCCCGCGCGCCAGGATCTCTCCCCCTTCGCCGGGCCCTGACTCCTCGGCCTCGACGCGCACCTCGACGCCGGGAAACGGAAAGCCCACCGTCCCCGCCCGGCGCTCGCCGTCGTACGGATTGGACGTCAGCATGAGCGTCTCGGTGGTGCCGTAACGCTCGAGCACGGTCGTGCCGCCGGCCGAGGCGATGTGCCGGTGGAGCTCGGCGCGCAGCGGCGCCGAGCCGGACACCGCCACGCGCAGCTCGCGGAGCTCGCCCACCCGCGGCGACGCGGCCAGTCGGTGGTACATGGTGGGGACGCCGAAGAACATCGTCGCCCGGTGCTCGGCGCGCGCGTCGAACACGGCATCGACGTCGAAGCGCGGCAGGAGGACGGCCGACGACCCGACCAGGAGCGTCGTGTACAGGGCGACGCACAGCCCGTGACCGTGGAAGACCGGGAGCGCGTGCACGAGGACGTCGTCAGGGCCCCACCGCCACGTGGCCGCCACTGCGGCGCTGTTCGCCAGCAGGTTGGCGTGGGTGAGGACGGCGCCCTTGGGCGCGCCGGTGGTGCCCGACGTGTACGCCACCAGCGCGGGGTCGTCGGCCCGCGGCGAGCCGGGCGTGGTGGCTGACGGCGCGACGTGCCGCGCCGGGGCGGGAGATGGTCCCGCCACGGGGACGACATCGAGATCGACGACGGGCACCGGGGAAAGCAAGTCCATGGCGCGCGCCCGGTCGGGGTCGTCCACGATGGCGAGCGACGGCTGCGCGTCGTCCACGATGTGGGCGAGCTCGCGCGCCGTGTACGCCGGGTTGGCCGGCACCACGACCAGTCCCGCCCGCAGGGCGGCGACGTTCGCGACCACGGCCGCCACCGACGACGGCGCGCTCCACACCACTCGATCGGACGGCCCGAGGCCGAGGGCGATGAGGCGCGCCGCCATGGCCGCACTGCGCTCGTCGAGCTCGCCGGCCGTGCACCACGCGCCGCGCCCCCCGGCGGTGTCGAGGAGGACACGGGCACCGGGGTCGGCCGCCCAGGTGGCCGCCCACGCCGCCGGCAGTGTCACCCGGGCGGTGAGATCGCCTGCCGCCAGGCCGTCGCCGGCCGGCAGGTGCGCGCGCCACGGCAGCAGAGGCACGGCGCCAGACGGTAGTGAAAACGCCACGAGTCAGGAACCGAACGGGGCCTGATCGACCGGGCGGAGGCCTAATCTCGGCCCGTGAGCACTCGACGCGTCGCCATCGTCCCGCACACCCACTGGGATCGCGAGTGGTACGAGCCGTACCAGAGCTTCCGCTTGCGCCTGGTGCGGATGCTCGACCGGCTGATCCCCCTGCTCGAGGACGACCCCTCGTACGCCAAGTTCCTGCTCGACGGGCAGATGGCGGTGGTGGACGACTACCTCGAGGTCCGGCCGGAGGCAGCTGGGCGCCTGCGCGCGCTGGCGGCCGCGGGACGGGTGTCCATGGGGCCGTGGTACGTCCTCATGGACGAGTTCCTCATCTCGGGCGAGACGATCGTGCGCGACCTGCAGCTCGGGATCCTGCGGGGCGCGTCCTTCGGGGGCGTCATGGAGGTCGGGTACCTGCCCGACATGTTCGGGCACATCGCCCAGATGCCCCAGATCCTCCGCCAGGCCGGGTTCGAGCACGCCGTGGTGTGGCGGGGGGTGCCGTCGACCGTCGACAAGAGCGCCTTCTGGTGGGAGGCCCCCGACGGGTCGAAGGTGCGCGCCGAGTACCTCATGACGGGCTACGGCAACGGGGCGTCCATCCCCGACGACGCCAAGGCGCTCGTGCGCCGCGTCGCCGACCACGAAAAGGAGGTCGGCGAGTTCCTCCTCGACGGGCTGCTGTTCATGAACGGCACCGACCACCAGGAGCCGCAGCCGTGGCTGGGCCGGGTGGTCGCCGAGGCCAACGCTCTCCAGGACGACAGCGCGCTCGAGATCACCTCGCTCGCCGAGTACCTCGCCACGGCGCCCACCGAGGGCCTGCCGACCTGGCGTGGCGAGCTGCGCTCGGGGGCACGGGCCAACGTGCTCATGGGAGTGGCCTCCAACCGCGTCGACGTGAAGCAGGCGGCGGCCCGCGCCGAACGCGCGCTCGAGCGCCGGGCCGAGCCGCTGTGCGCCTTGTTCCTCCCGGCCGACAAGTGGCCGGCGACCTTGTTCGGCATCGCCTGGAAAGAGGTGGTCCGCAACGCGGCCCACGACTCGGTGTGTGCCTGCTCGGTCGACGACGTCGTCGACGCCGTCAACGTCCGCTACGCGGAGGCTCGGGTCATCGCCGACGGGCTGGCCGAGGGTGCCCTCAGTGCCCTGACCCGGTCCCTCGCCGACGCCGGGCCGTTCGCCGTGAACAGCGCGGCGAGGTCGCGGGGCGGCCTCGTGGAGGTGGTCGTCCAGGGTGAGGACGTGCCGGCGCGCACCCAGGCGTTGCCCGAGGAGCCCGGTGCGTTCGGTATCCCGCGTGGCCTCGGTCCGTTGACTCTCGACGCCACCACGGTGCGCACGATCCTCGGCATGATGCCGGCCGGCAGCCAGATCGACACCCACACGTGGATCCAGGACGTGCGCGTCGAAGAGGACGAGACCGGGATCGACGTCACGATCGCATTCGGCAACGAGGAGCGCTTCGACGTGCCGATCGCCTCGGTCAAGCAAGACCTCTACACGCGCCTCGGGGCGCGGCCGGACTCGCTCGTGCGCATCAAGATCGACCAGCCGCCCGTGCAGCGCGTCCTCATGCGCACCGCCGAGGTTCCCGGCTACGGCTGGCGCCCCGCCCAGCCTGCCGAGATCACCCACGCCGTCGAGGTCCACGAGCCCGCCGAGTCGACCGGCACGGCCGGTGCAGGACGGCGCGGCCCCACCATCACCAACGGCCTCGTGGAGGTCGTCGTGGACGTCGTCGACGGCACGTTCTCGCTGGGTGGCGTGCCCGGCTACGGGCGCCTCGTGGACGGCGGGGACCACGGCGACTCGTACAACTACTCGCCGCCGGCCACCGACCGCATCGTCGACACGCCCGATTCGGTGGCGGTGACCGTGCTCGAGCGCGGCCCGCTGCGCGCCAAGGTGGCGATCGAGGCCCGCTTCACCTGGCCCGAGCGTGTGTCAGGAAGCACGCGGGCGCGCATCGGCGAGGTTCCCGTCGACGTGACGACCGAGCTCGAAGTGCAGGCGGACGACCCGGTCGTGCGCGTGACCACCCGCTTCGTGAACCCGGCGTCCGACCACCGGCTGCGCGTGCACCTGCCCTTGCCGGCCCCGGCCGACCACTCCGATGCCGAGTGCGCGTTCGCGGTGGTGCGGCGCGCACTGGTGGCCGAAGGACGGCCCGACGAGTTCGGGCTGCCGACGTTTCCGTCGCGCCGCTTCGTGTCGGCGGGTGGGCTCACGCTGGCCCACGAGGGCCTGCTCGAGTACGAGCTGGTGGACGTGGACGACGACGGGGCGCACGCCATGGCGGTGACGCTTCTGCGGTCGACGGGCATGCTGTCGCGCCTGGGCATGTCGTACCGCCCGCTGCCCGCCGGTCCCTTGACGCCGGTCGACGGGCTCCAGCTCCGGGGCAAGCAGATCGAGGCTCGTTACGCGCTGTGCGTCGACTGCCCCGATCCCTACGCGCTCGTCGACGACGTGTTCCTCCCACTCGACGTGGTGTACGCGTCGGGGGGCGGGACCCGGCCGCCGCAAGGCAGTGAGCTGCGCGTCGAGGGCGCCGAGGTCTCGGCGGTGCAGCGCCAGGCGTCGCTGCTCGAGGTGCGGGTCTTCAACCCGACGGACGCCGAGACGACCGTGTCGATCGGTGACCGCACGGGATGGCTCGTCGACCTTCGGGGCCGGACCCTCGCGCCCGTGGACGGGTCATGCCCGCTCGGTCCCTTCGAGATCGCCACCTTCCGCACCGCGGGCGCTTGACGGTAGGCGCTCACCGAGCGCCGCTGCATGGCGCAAACCGGTGCGGCTGGCGGTGATGAGGCGTTCTCCCCGTTCGCGCAGGTCGTCGAGATCCTCGAGCACTTCGGACAGGCGTTCCCAGCGCCGGCCGAGCCGGCGCTCCAACGTGGGTTCCTCGCCGCCGGCTCGGTGCAGCACCCACAGCTGCACGCGCCCGAGCCCCTTGATGTTGCGCGGCCGCAGCGCCTTGAACGTGAATTCGCTCTCGGCGTCCGTGTCGTCGTGTCCGCCCTCGGGGGACGGTGCGCCGGAACCGACACCGCCGGAACCGACACCGCCGGCACCGACACCGCCCGCACCGACCCCGCCGGCACTGACCAGGCCGGTATCTGACCCACCCGCCTCCGGCACGACCGCTCCGGGGCCGGCCACGCCCAGCACCAAGGTGTGGTGGAAGTCGTCGGTGACGAGCACGCTCCCGGGCTGCGCGATGTCGACCACGCGGCTCGCGAGGTTGACGACGGGGCCGTAGTAGTCGCCGTCCTGCACGAGAACCGGCCCGACGGCGAGCGCCACACGCACGTCCGACAGGAGGTCGTCGTCGGCATACGCCTCCGCCAACGCGAGACCGATGTGCGCGGCGTCGAGGACGGTGTCGGCGACGAACATCGCCTCGTCGCCGATCATCTTCACGACCCGGCCACCGCCGGCCGTCACCGTGTCGCGAGCGACCTCCTCGAAGCGGCTCACCATGGCCGCGAGCTCGTCCTCGGCCAACTGCTGGCTCAGGACGGTGAACCCCACCATGTCGGCGAAACCCACCGCGAGCACCGGCTGGGCCTGGCTGTCACCCCGGGTCCGCTGCAGCATGGCGCGCCGTACCGCGGCGGCGACGTGGCGGCGCCACACGAACTCGAGCAGCCGGGCCATGGCGGCGAGCGTCGGCTCGGCCAGCGCGGCAAAGCGGTCGGCCGCCTCCACGCTGTCGGCGGCGTCGGATCCGGCGAGCATCGTCCGCACGGCCGGAGAGACCTCGGCCTCGGCGATGCGGGCCATGGAGGAGCCGATGACCCGCGTCATCTGCAGCGCGGTCTCGACGTCGGCGCTCGTGTCGGCACTCGCGTCCGAGCTCCTCAGCTCGATGAGCGCTCGCAACGTGGTAAGCGCTTCGACGTCGAGGTCCGTGAACACACGGTCGCTCGGCTCGACCGCGGGAAAGCCCAAGGCACGCCAGAACCGGCGCGCCAGTTCGACGGGCATCCCCGTCCGTTCGGCCACGTCCGACTCCGTGTAGCGCCGCGGGGCCGGGACGACGACACGGTCCGCCACGAGCAGGTCGAGGACGTCCTTCGCTTCACCTTCCGCGACCTCGTCCTCCGGCACGCCTCGGGAAAGCAGGAAGTCGCGCACCCGACGCCGTGCCTCGGCGTCGTGGGGGGCGGGGCTCGCGTCTCCGCTCACGACGGGCCGATGGCGCGCACCTGGCCACCCACGTCGTCGGCGTCCCCGCGCTCGTCCACGCTGGCGTCACCGGATTTCGTCAGCCCCTGGAACTCGGGTTTCGCCGACCGGCGCATGAGCGCGGGAATGGCTTGCTCGGGCGTGCGTTCGCCCTCGAGCACCAGCGCCACCTGCTCGCCGATGGGCATCTCGACGTCGTTCGCCGCGGCGAGATCCAGCAGCGGCCGCGCCGTCTTGATGCCTTCGGCCACCATGCGCATGTCGGCGAGGATGTCCTCGAGCGAACGGCCCCGACCGAGTTCCTCCCCCACCATGCGGTTCCGGCTCAGCTTGCTGGTGCAGGTGGCAACGAGGTCCCCCACCCCCGCCAGCCCGGCGATCGTCATCCGGTCGCCCCCGAGCGCCACCCCCAGCCGTCCCAGCTCGGCCAGACCTCGGGTGATCATCGCGGCGAGCGACGAGTCCCCGAGGCCGAGGCCCTGCAGGATCCCCGCCGCGATGGCGAGGACGTTCTTCGTGGCGCCCGCGATCTCGCAGCCCACCACGTCGGGATTCGTGTACACGCGGAACGTGTCGGTGCGCAGCAGCTCCTGCACCGCGCACGCGACCTCCCCGTCGGCCATCGCCACGACGGTGGCGGCCGGCTGCCCGGCGACGATCTCGCGCGCCAGGTTGGGACCGCTCAGCACGCCGGCAGGATGACCCGGGAGGACCTGGGCGATGACCTCGGTCATGCGCAGGTGGGTCCCCTGCTCGAGCCCCTTGGCCAGGCTGATGACCGGCACGCCTCTCGCCAGGAACGGACGGAGTTGTGCGAGCACGGCCCGGAAGCCGTGCGAGGGCACGCCCATGATGACGATGTCGCACGCGTCGGCGGCCTCTTCGAGCGAGGCCGTGGCTCGGAGCTCGGTCGGCAGCGTGACATCGGGGAGATAGTCAGGGTTGACGTGGCCGGACTGCACGGCCTCGGCGAGCTCGGGGCGTCGTGCCCACAACACCGTGTCAGACGACGCCGCGGCGATGCTCGCAACGGTCGTACCCCACGAGCCCGCTCCGATCACCGCGACCTTGTCGAGCACCCGACCACCCTACGGCGTGGCCCGCGCCTCCCCGGCGTCCGAACCGGCCCGTCTCCCTGCCCCGCGAGAGCGGACGAATCGCCAGTCGGCCTGGCGACGAAGCGCCTTAGGATGACCGCGTGACGGCAGTGCCGGACGCTCTGCCTCTTCCGCCCCTGAGCGGCTGCGTGGTGCTCGTGCCGGTCAAGGCGTTCGGCAGTGCCAAGGAGCGCCTCGCTCCCTCCCTCACCCCCCGGGATCGCGCCGAGCTGTCACGTCGCATGGCGGCCCGCGTGCTCGTCGCCGCGCTCCCGCTGCCCGTCGCGGTGGTGTGCGACGACGCCGGGGTGGCGGCGTGGGCGTCGGACCTCGGCGCCATGGTGCTGCCCGAGCCTGGACGGGGGTTGAACGGCGCCGTGGAAGCCGGGGTGCGCCGTCTCGCAGCCGCCGGCGCGCACGAGGTCCTCGTCGCACACGCGGACCTTCCTCACGCGCACGGGCTCGGCCGGTTGGCCGGCTTCGACGGCATCACGCTCGTCCCCGACCGACGCGACGACGGCACCAACGTGGTGTGCGTGCCCGCGGCGGCACCCTTCCGCTTCAGGTACGGACCGGGCTCGTTCGCCCGTCACTGCGACCAAGCGCGCCACTCCGGCCTCGAGTGGCGCGTCGTGCGCGACCCCGATCTCAGCTGGGACGTGGACGAACCGGCGGACATCCCCGCCGGACTGACGCCGTAACGCGGAACGAGGGGCCGCGCCCGGCCCCTCGTCCGCAGTCACTGGCCACCGCAGGCCCGAGGCCCGCAGCGACAACCCAGGCCGGACGAACCGGCCGGGCCTGTGTTACTTGCTGGTCCGCCGGCGTGCCGGAGCCCGCCGCGAGACACGACGCGTCGCCGTCCGCTTCGGAGCGGACTCGGCTGACGCCGCGGCCTTCTTCGCAGGCCGACGACGCTTCGTCACGCGCTTTGCCGCCTTCTTGGCAGGCGCACGGCGCTTGGCAGCCTTCTTGGTGGTCCGCTTCTTGGCTACCTTGCGGGTCCGCTTTGCCGCCTTCTTGGCAGGCGCACGGCGCTTGGCTGCCTTCTTCGCCGGCGCACGGCGCTTGGCTACCTTGCGGGTCCGCTTCGCCGCCTTCTTGGCGGGGGCACGGCGCTTGGCAGCCTTTTTGGTCGTCCGCCGCTTGGCTGCCTTCTTCGCCGGGGCCCGCTTCGCAGACCGCTTCTTGGTGGTCCGCTTGACGGCCTTGCGTGCCGTGGTCCGCCGCTTGACGGCCTTGCGGGCCGGGGCCCGCCTCTTGACCGCCTTACGAGCGGGAGCCCGCTTTGCGGCCTTCCTTGCCCGCTTGACTGGCATGCTCTGGTCCTCCTTACGGCCTTCTGGCCGGTCGCTTTGCTGCTCTTACCGGGGAGCGCCCGGCGGCCTTTCTGGCCGATTGTTGTGTTGCTTTGCTCGCCGGGGCACGCTTGGCGGCCTTTCTGGCCGGGGCGCGCCCGACGACCTTGCTCGCGGGCCGGCGAGTGGTCCGGGTGGACGCACGTGACGCGGGCCTCGTCGAAGATCGCTTGACCGCCTTGCGGGCGGCCTTCACCGTCTTCTTGGCACTCTTCTGTGCACTCTTCTGGGCACTTCTCTGGGCACTTCTCTGCCCACTCTTCTGGGCGCTCGGGCCGGCGGACTTCTTCGCCGACGCGGACGCTCTGGGCACGGGCAGTGCGGCCTTGCCGTTCAGGATGTCCTTCATCAATGTGCTCGGTGCGAATCGCATGCCCTTGCTGGCGCGGATGCTCACCGCCTCGCCCGTCTGGGGGTTGCGACCCATGCGAGCGCCACGGTGCGTGGGATTGAAGCTGCCGAAGCCGGCGACGACGACGCGACGGCCGGAGCGAACTTCGCTGGCGACCACGTGCACGACCGCGTTGACCGCCTCTTCGGCTTCACGCTTCGCCAGTGAAGTGGTCTTGCTGACCGCGTCGATCAGCCCAGACTTATTCACCGCACCTCCTCCGGGAAATGCAATCTCACTAATCAAAGAATGTTTTCGCGACAAAAGCAAGCATTCCCGCCGCTCACGCGCACTATCGCGCCCGCATGAGCGCGAACGATGCAGAGCGAATCCGTGCAAGGAAGTCGTCACTCAGCGCGACCGCGCGCACAGTGCACGCCGATGGCACGAGGAGCACGCGTCGTGAGGTGTGCAATGTCGCGATGGACGAGAAACGCAGTATTTGCAAGGATTTTCGAACGATGGTGCCGTTGCCGGACGGGAACTACGACGTCGTGGTGGTCGATGCCGACACCGACGACGACGGCGTCCTGCACATCGAGGTGACGATCACGCTCGGCCCGTACGTCGGCCAGATCGTGCCCCTGAAAAAAATTCACGTGGAAACCCGTCGCGGACCGCTCGAAACCGCCGATCCGTACGCGTTGCTCGGCGTTCCGGGCACGTTGCGGGTGCGCGCCGGTGTGCCGAGCTTCCGTCCGGAGACGGTGTGACAACACGCGCCGGACGTCACCACACGCCGACGCGGCGCGTCGCCATCACCCACGTCGCGGACGTCGCAGGCCCTCGCGCCCGCGTGCGCGCCGGACGCGCGCCACGCGTGCACACGGTTCGCCAGACGGCCCGCGCGGCCGTCTGAAGACCGCGCCGAAGCCGGCGAGAACGTGCCAAAACGTGGCATCTACCTGGGGTTTGGCACGATCAGCCCGACGTGGGCGGGTCCCGAGCACGCCGTGCTCGTTTTGGGACCGCCGCGCTCGGGAAAGACCTCGTCAGTCGTTGTGCCCACGGTGTTGGACACCGGTGGACCGGTGGTGTCGACATCCACCAAACCGGACGTCCTGATGGCTACGTTGTCGGCGCGGGCCCGCAGAGGCCCCTGCCTCGTGTACGACCCGAGCGGGACCGTGCCGGTCCCCGCGGGTGCGCAACCGGTGCGGTGGTCCCCGGTAGCGAGTTGTTGCGGGTGGGACGACGCCATGCTCGTCGCTCGCAGCCTCGTCGGAAGCATGCGGCCTGTCGCGTCGGGCCACGACCGAGCCGTCCCGGGCGCCGACCACTGGACCGAGCGCGCCGAAGCGCTTCTCGCTCCGCTCCTGCATGCCGCGGCGACGTCGGGCGCGGACGTCGCCACCGTGCTGTCGTGGGTCGACCGACGACAGGCGGGCCACGCACTGCGCGTCCTCGACGACGCCGGCGCCACCGTGGCCGCCGACCTCCTCGCCGGGATCGCGTCCACCGACCCGCGCGAGCAGAGCGGGATCTGGTCGACGGCATCGGGCGTCCTCGGCGCCTACCGCAGCACCGCCGCGCTGGCCACGACGGTGTCACCTGACTTCGACGCGCAAGAGTTCTGCGAGTCGAACGCGACGCTCTACGTCTGCGCCACCGGAAGGCATCAATCCCTGGTTGCGCCCCTGGTCGTGGGGCTGTTGACCGACATCCGAACCGCGGCGTACGCGCGTGCGGCGGCGGCCGGCGGCGGGCGCACGGCCGAGGCGCCTGCGGTCGTGTTCGCCCTCGACGAAGCCGCCAACATCGCACCGTTGCCCGACCTGCCCGCGATGGTGAGCGAGGGCGGCAGCCAGGGTGCGGTCTCACTCGTCTGCTTGCAGGATCTCTCCCAGGCGCGCGCCCGCTGGGGCGCCGCGGCGGAGGGGTTCCTGTCGTTGTTCGGTGCGACCGTCGTCCTGCCGGGGATCGGCGATGTGCGCACCCTCGAGGCGTTGTCGTCGCTCGCCGGCGAGGAAGAGGTGGTCACCCGGTCGATCTCCGCGCCTGCGCCGCGCCCCGGTGGGCTCGGTGCGGCGTTCGCCCGGTTGGCCCTGGGCACCGCGGCGCGGCATGTCGACCCGGGTCCCACCATGACCGCTTCGGTGGTGCTGCGGCGGCGGCTGCCGGTGGACGTCATCGCCCGGGGCCATCCGGGGACGGCCCTGGTGGTCGACGAGCGCAACCGCATGGGATGGATCCGGTTGACGCCGTGGTTCTCGACCGAGCCGTGGCGGACGATGGCGCTCGGCCATGACCTATCGCTCGGCCATGACCGGGCTCTCGGCGGAGAACCGGGTCTCGGGCGCCGTGCGGAACGCTCCCTCGACCAGGCCTGAGGGGCGCTCTGGCAGATCGAACATACGTTCGGTAGTGTCCGCCCATGGGCACCATCGCCCCGCATTCGCCGACCCCGGTCGTCCCTCCTCATCAGGGAAAACGCCCCCTCGGGGCCGGGACCGTCGACGTGTCGCTGGTGGCCCGGGCACGCCCCACCACCTCGAGCGAGCACCAGCTCCTCCCGGTCCTTCCTGCGCTCGGCCCACTGTTCCCGTGGGGAGGTCTGCGGAGGGGCAGCGTGGTGGTGGTCGACCTCGGTGATGGCACCTCCGGCGGCACGAGCGGCGCGCCCGGGGCACCCGGATCCGCAGGTGGCGCCACCACGCTGGCCTTCGCCCTCCTCGCCGCCGCCTCGGCCGCCTCGTGGTGTGCGGCGGTGGGGCCGGCCGACGCCGGGGTGGTCGCCCTCGCCGAGCTGGGCGTGGACCTCGACCACCTCGTGCTCGTCCCGGACCCCGGCTCGAGGTGGCCCGACGTGGCCGCCACGTTGTTCGACGGCATCGACGTCGTGCTCGTGTGCCCGCCCGGTCCGGTGCGCCCGGGGGCGGCGCGGCGCCTGGTCGCCCGGGCCCGCGAGCGCGGGACCGTGCTCGTCGTGCTGGCCCGGGCACGCCCTTGGCCCGACGGCCCCGACATCCGGCTGACCGTGGGCGCCGGAGCCTGGCGCGGGACCGACTCCGGCCACGGCCGCCTGACCGAACGGCAGGTGGAGGTGACGGCCACCGGCCGCCGCAGCGCGGCCCGGGTGGTGCGGGCCGCTCTGTGGCTGCCGACCCCGGCGGGCTCGGTGGCACCCACCTGAGGCAGGAACAGCCACAGAGAGAAACAGCCTCGAGAGAAACAGCCCAGAGGGAAACAGGACAGACAGATAGAACAGTGAAGGAAGCGGCGATGGAGCGACTCCTCGTCGTCTGGTGCCCCCGGCTCCTCCACGAGGAGGAGCACGGCCGGGAAGCACGGGCGTTCGGTCAGGTGGTGGCGGCCCTGGGCGAGTTCGCGGCCCGGGTCGACCCGGTGCGGCCGGGGGTGTGCGCCGTGCCGACCCGCGGGCCCTCCCGGTACTTCGGGGGGGACGAGGCCGTGGCGCGCCTGGCCACGCGGGCGGCCCAAGCCGAGAGCCCCGGCGTCGGGGTGGCCGACGGGCTGTTCGCCGCCACCCTGGCGGCCCGCAGCGCGCTCGAGGTCGAGCCCGGAGGCGCGCCGGTCGTCGTCCCACCCGGGCGGACCCCCGACTTCCTGGCCCCGTGGCCGGTGGCGACCCTCGACCAGCCCGAGCTCGCCGACCTGCTCGTCCGCCTCGGGATCCGCACCCTGGGGCGGTTCGCCGCGCTTCCCACGCCGCATGTCCTCGCCCGCTTCGGGACCGACGGCGTGGCGTGCCACCGGGTGGCCCGGGGGCTCGAGGGCGAGCTGCCGGGAGCTCGCCTGTTCGCCCCCGGGGAGAGCCGAGTGCGCAGGCTCGGCCTCGCCGAGAAGCCCGCCGGCACGACCACCGTCCACCAGGAAGGAGCCCGCCAGCAGGGGTTCTGGGGAGACCGGGCGGATGCCGACGCCCGGGCGGCGCGTGCTGTCTCCCAGGTCAGGGGCCTGCTCCACCCCGAGGCGGTGCTCCGGGCGCGGCTGCAAGGGGGCCGAGGCCCGGCCGAACGGGCCCGCCTCGTGCCCTGGGGCGGGGCCCGCGACGACCCGGCCCAGCCCGCAACCGGGACGGGACCCGGCGAGGAGCCATGGCCGGGGCAGGTCCCGGCGCCGGCGCCGGCGCTGGTCCTCGCCCGTCCCCTCGCCGCGTTCCTCGAGGATGCGACCGGGCACCCCGTCGAGGTCACGAGTACCGGCATGGCCTCGGCGGCGCCCGCCCGGCTGTCGGTGTCGGAGGGGCCGTGGGCGGACGTCACCCAGTGGGCCGGCCCCTGGCCGGCGGACGAGCGGTGGTGGTCGGTGCGCGGCCGCCGGCGACGGGCGCGCATGCAGGTCGTCCTGGCCGGGGGCACCGCCCACCTGCTCACACGCGAGCGGGGTGGCTGGTGGCTCGAGGGGACCTACGACTGATGCCGCGGTACGACGGATGACGACGCCGTACGCCGAGCTGCACTGCCACTCCAACTTCAGCTTCCTCGACGGCGCCTCCCATCCCGAGGAGCTCGTCGCCGAGGCAGCCCGGCTGGGCCTCTGTGCCCTGGCGCTCACCGACCACGACGGCCTGTACGGGGTGGTCCGTTTCGCGCAGACGGCCCGCGCCCTCGAGGTGCCCACGGTCTTCGGGGCCGAGCTCACCCTCACCGAGGAGCGCCGCGGCACCGAGCGTTCCGGAGTACCCGACCCCCCGGGCACCCACCTGGTGATCCTGGCGCGCGACCCCGCCGGGTACGCCCGCCTGAGCCGGGCCATCACCGAGGCGCACCTGGCCGGCGGGGAAAAGGGCCGACCCACCTGCACGCTGCAGGACCTGGCACACCACCATTCCCGTGCCGGCACCAGTGGGCCCAACACCAGTGGGCCCAACACCAGTGGGCCCAGTCGCGGTGGGCACTGGATGGTCCTCACCGGCTGCCGCAAGGGAGCCGTTCCCGCCGCCCTCACCGCGGCGGGACCGGCCGCGGCAGCCCGCCAGCTCGATCGGCTCGTGGAGGCGTTCGGCCGGTCAGATGTCGCCGTCGAGCTGTGGGACCACGGCGACCCGCTCGACACCGCCCGCAACGACGCCCTCGCCGAGCTCGCCGTGCGGCGCGGGGTGGAGGTGGTGGCCACCAACAACGTCCACTACGCCACCGCCCAGCGCCGGCCGCTCGCCACCGCGCTCGCCGCGGTGCGGGCGCGTCGACCTCTCGCGGAGCTCGACGGCTGGCTCCCCCCCGCCGCCGCGGCGCGTCTGCGCTCGGGAGCCGAACAGGAGCGCAGGTTCGCGCGGTGGCCCGGGGCCGTGGAGCGCGCCGCCGAGATCGGGCAGGCGTGCGCCTTCGACCTCCACCTGCTGGCCCCGGGGCTCCCCGACTGCCGGGTGCCGGCGGGTCACACCGAGCAGAGCTGGCTGGTGGAGCTCACCCACCGCGGCGCGCAGGCGCGCTACGGGCCGCGCCATGCCGAGCGCGTCGCCGGCGCGTGGGCCCAGATCGACCACGAGCTCACAGTGATCGACTCGCTCGGGTACGCGGGTTACTTCCTCGTCGTCTTCGACATCGTGGAGTTCTGCCGCCACCACG
Source organism: Acidimicrobiales bacterium (assembly GCA_035294855.1). Taxonomy (GTDB): domain Bacteria; phylum Actinomycetota; class Acidimicrobiia; order Acidimicrobiales; family UBA8190; genus DATGKD01. The sequence goes on along the minus strand of DATGKD010000129.1, from coordinate 5,508 downwards.
ACATCTACTGCCAGGGTCGCGGTTCGGCCGCCAACTCGGCGGTCTGTTACGCGCTGGGCATCACGCGCGCGGATGCCGTCTCGCTCGGGCTGCTGTTCGAGCGGTTCCTCTCCCCCGAGCGCGACGGCCCCCCCGACATCGACGTCGACATCGAGTCCGGTCGGCGAGAAGAGGTCATCGCCTACGTCTACGACCGCTACGGACGGCACTGCGCGGCGCAGGTGGCCAACGTCATCACCTACCGCGCCCGCTCCGCCATCCGCGACGTGGGCAAAGCCCTCGGCCACAGCGTCGACGAGGTGGACGCGTGGGCGAAGGCCGTCGACCGCGGGGAGCCGCTCGACAAGGGCGGGCCGCTCCCCCCGCTCGTGGCCCACCTCGCACAGGACGTCCTCGACTTCCCGCGCCACCTCGGCCTGCACTCGGGGGGCATGGTGCTGTGCGACCGTCCGGTCGTCGAGGTCTGCCCGGTGGAGTGGGCCCGTCACCCCGGGAGGAGCGTCCTGCAGTGGGACAAGGACGACTGCGCGCAAGCCGGCCTCGTCAAGTTCGACCTCCTCGGGCTCGGCATGCTCGACGCGCTGCACCGCGCCGTCGACCTCGTGCGCGACGCGCACGGCGTGGACGTCGACCTGGCGGCCATCGACCAGGAGGACGCCGTCTACGACATGCTGTGCCGGGCCGACACCGTCGGGGTGTTCCAGGTGGAGAGCCGGGCGCAGATGGCGACGCTCCCGAGGATCCGGCCCCGGTGCTTCGACGACCTCGTCATCGAGGTGGCGATCATCCGTCCCGGTCCCATCCAAGGCGGGTCGGTCCACCCCTACATCCGGAGGCGTCAGGGCCAGGAGCCACCCGATCCCCCGCACCCGCTGCTCGAGCGCGCCCTCAAGAAGACTCTGGGGGTCCCGCTGTTCCAGGAGCAGCTCATGCAGATCGCCATCGACGCCGCCGGGTTCTCCCCGGCGGAGTCCGACGAGCTGCGCCAGGCGATGAGCGCCAAACGCTCGGGCACCCGCATGGCGCGCCTGTCCGGCCGCCTCCTGTCGGGCATGGCCGAGCGCGGCATCACCGGCGCGGCCGCGGAGCAGATCATCGACAAGCTCACCGCGTTCGCCAACTTCGGCTTCCCCGAGAGCCACGCGGTGTCCTTCGCCTACATCGTGTACGCCAGCGCGTGGCTGAAGCTGCACTACCCAGCGGCATTGTGCGCGGGCCTCCTCAACGCGCAGCCCATGGGGTTCTGGTCGCCGCAGTCGCTCGTGACCGACGCGCGCCGGCACGGCATCACCGTGTCCCCACCGCACGTCGACATGTCCGACGCGGATGCCACACTCGAGTGGGACGGCGACGGCCCGCCTCCGCCGACCCTCCGCGCCAGCACCCGCCAGCCGACGGTGCGGCTCGGCGTGTCGTCGGTGCGCGGCGTGGGCGACCCGCTCGCCCAGCGCATCGCCGCCGGCCGTCCGTACTCGTCGGTGGAGGACCTCGTGCGCCGGGCCGGGGTGGGCCGCCCCCACCTGGAAGCACTCGCCACCGCCGGCGCACTCGAGGGCTTGGCGCCGCGCGACGGGGCACACGACATGCACGGCCGGCGCCGGGTCCTGTGGGCTGCGGGACCCCTGGCTCTCGCCACGCCCGACCGGCTCCCCGGGCTCGTGTCCGGCGAAGAGGCCCCCGAGCTCCCCGACCTCACGCCGCTCGAGTTGGTGGAGGCGGACATGTGGGCCACCGGACTGACCACCGGCCCCAGCGCGGTGGAGCTGGCGCGGCCCCACCTCGACGCCCTGGGCGTCATCCCCGCAGGCCGCTTGGTGGGCGCCGAGACCGACGGCAGGGTCCTCGTGGGAGGCGTCGTCACGCATCGGCAGCGTCCCGAGAGCGCCAAGGGCACCGTGTTCTTGAACTTGGAGGACGACACCGGCATGGTGAACGTCATCTGCTCGCCGGGCGCGTGGGAGCGCTGGCGCCACGTGGCCCGGGGGTCGCCGGCGTTGCTCGTGCGGGGTCGCATCGAACGGACCGACGGCGTGGTGAGCGTGGTCGCCGAAAAGATCAGCCGGCTCGACCTCGGCTCGGTACCGATCCCGCCCGCCCGGAACTTCCGGTGACATCACGTCCCGTGCAGATCTGACCGACGCACGCAACCCGACCCGTGACCTGCACCATTCAAGAGACCTGACGCGCCCGCCGATATCGAAACCGAACGTGTCGGCGACGTAGGCGAACCCGGCACGAGGGGGCACGACATGCGGAGCTGCGCGGGCCGGTTGGTCGTCCATGGCGACGGGACGGTCGCGTACTGCACCGAAGAGCACGCCGGGCGCCGCTGCACCGGCGTGGAACGCCCACACCGAGGCGGGACGTTCGCGTGCCGCCTCGTGACGCGCGACTCGTGCCCGCACTGCAACCGCACGCCGGCGGCGACCTCCTGACGCTCGTCGAGGGCGCGCCCCACGCGCCATGAGCGCGCGTCGGCGCGGCGATCTGGCGTCGTTGCCACGCACCGTGGGAATCCGTTGTTGACGACTTGCTCGATCGAGGAGCGGCAGCGGCCGATACCTCGTGCAAACCGCCGAAGGACGACACACAGACAGCGAAGGGCAGAGGGACCGGGGGGCGAGCGAGGTGACGGAGAGATGTTGATCTGCGACGGGTGCCTCGTGCTGCACCGCGACGGCGAGGTCGCCTACTGCTCGCTCGAGCTCGACGGCAAAGAGTGCGAAGGGTACGACCTCCCGCACCTCGCCGGCGTCATGGCGTGCCGCATCACCCCCCGGGGCACGCGCTGCACACATTGCGACCAGGCGATGCGCGCCCGGCTGCGGGCGGCCCCGGTGTTCGTCCCCGACGAGCTGCGCAGCATCGTGAACTGACGCGGCATCCCGCACGCTTCGCCTGACGTGTGCGGGCCGCGCCCCGCTCGTCACATCCGGCCGCCCGTCACCGGCGCGGACGATCGCGTCCCTAAGCTCTCGGGTCAGCCCGCGGCCATCGTGACGCCCGACGGCGCGCGCTGGTGGCCTGAGGCGACGGTGGCGGTCGGTCCCGAGGTGATCCCATGCAGCACGCACGACGGCGGACGCGGGTCCGGCGACGGCGAACCATCGCCGCGGTCGTGGTCGTTGCCGTCGCGGCCGGAGCGGCGCTGGCCGCATGGCAGGCGGGCGCAGACGCGCCGTCGAACCGCGCACTCGCCGACACCGGGCGCACCATGGCGCAGCGACCGCACGTGCCGACGGCGACCACGGCCCCGCCACTGACCACCACCACCGTCCCCGCGCCCACCACCACGCAGCCGCCGCCCGGACCGCCCTATGCGGTGAGCGACGCCACGCTCACGCTGGTCGACGCCAGCCGGCCCACGCCGGCGCGCGGCTCGGTGCCCTCGATCCCGAGCCGGACCATGCGCACCGTGATCCGCCGTCCGGTCGGGCTCACCGGGCCCCTCCCCCTCGTCGTGTTCGCCCACGGGTGGAACGTGGAGCCCGAGACCTACGAGCCCCTGCTCGACGCGTGGGCGGCCGCCGGGTACCTCGTCGCCGCGCCCGAGTGCCCCGGATCGGCGGCCGAGCTCCCCGGCACACCGGTGCAGGACTACGCCGCGCAGGCGCGGGACCTGTCCTTCGTCGTGTCGTCGTTGCTCGACGGCCGGGCGGGACCCGTGAACCCGAAGCAGATCGTGGTCGCCGGCCACTCCGACGGCGGCACGGCGGTCACCATCCTCGCCCTCAACCCTGCCTACGCCGATCCCCGCATCAAGGCGTACGTCAACATGGCCGGCCAGATCCCCCCGGACGTGCCCGGCCCGTGGGGCACGAGCCCGGTGCCCGGCGCACTGCTGGTGGCAGTGGGCGACGAGGACCAGTACAACAACCTGACGCTCTCCACCCAGGCGTACGACGCGGCGCACATGCCGAAGGCGTTGCTCACCGTGCCCGGCGGCGACCACCTGGGCACCTTCGTCGCGGCCACGCCCACGGCCGCCGCGGTGCGCGCCGCCACAGTCCGCTTCCTGGGCACGGTCTTCGCCACCTCGGGCACGTCGTTCAGCGGCGCCCAGCTGGCGGCGGCGCTCCAGGGCTCCGCCAACCAGCCCTTCGTGGTGACGTCGTCCGGATAGGCGCGTCGGCCGGCCCCGAGAAGAAGAAATGTGGCCCGCCATCGCCCACGATGTCGAGAACGGGCCGGCAGCTCCGACATGACGACGAGTGGCCGCCACGGGGCGGCACCCGAACAGAAGGATGGACAACGGTGCGATTCATGCTGCTGCAGAACTACGGCCAGGTGGAGTCGGGCTGCGAGCCGATGACGGAGTGGTCCCCCGAGGACATAAAGGCCCACATCGACTTCCAGCACGCACTGAACCAGGAGCTCACCGAGCGCGGCGAGCTCGTCGACGCCCAGGGGCTTGCCGGGCCGGAGCTCGCCAAGTTCGTCGTCGCCGACGGCACGGGCGCCCCGGTGGTGACCGACGGGCCGTACCCCGAATCGAAAGAGCTCCTCGCCGGTTACCGCCTGGTCGACGTGGAGTCGCTCGAACGGGCCATCGAGATCGCCGCCCAGGCCTCCGCCGCGCCCTCGCCGAAGGGGCCCATCCGTCAGCCCATCGAGGTGCGCCAGGTGCTGAGCGCCCCTGACCCCGAGGTGTGAGTCCCATGGCGCGCCCGTCGCTACGGCGACTTCGCCGCCGCCGAGGACGCCGTGCAGGAGGCGCTCGTTTCGGCGGCCGGCACGTGGCCCCGCGACGGGATCCCGGTGGACCCGAGGGCCTGGCTCGTGCGCGTGGCGTCGCGGAGGATGGCCGACCACTACCGCCAGGCCGAGGCACGCCGCCGCCGGGAGCTCCTCGCGGCGTCGTGGTCGTCGCACCCTCCCGACCCGGCGTCCGGTCGCGACGACACGCTCGTGGTGATGTTCATGTGCTGTCACCCGTCGCTCACCCCCGCGGCGGCGATCCCGCTGACCTTGCGCGCCGTGGGCGGGCTCACCACACGCGAGATCGCCACCGCGTTCCTCGTGCCCGAGGCGACCATGGCGCAACGGATCAGCCGGGCGAAAGCGACCATCGCCGCCTCGGGCGAGCGCTTCTCGCTGCCGCCGTCCGACCAGATCCCCGAGCGCCTGCGCTCGGTCCTCCACGTCCTGTACCTGTTGTTCAACGAGGGCTACGCCACGAGCGGCGGACCCGAGCTGGTCCGCAGCGACCTGTCGAGCGAAGCCATCCGGCTCGCCCGCGCCGTGCGCGCCGCGCGCCCCGACGACCCCGAGGTCTCGGGTCTGCTCGCGCTCATGCTCCTCACCGAAGCGCGCCGAGCGGCGCGCACCAACGCCGACGGCGAGCTCGTGCCCCTCGCCGAGCAGGACCGCGCGGCGTGGGACCGGGCGCTCATCGACGAAGGCACGGCTCTTCTCGCCGCAGTGCTGGGGGCAGGGCGCGTCGGTGAGTACCAGGTCCAGGCGGCGATCGCCGCCGCACACGACCGCGCCCCGGACCACGAGCACACC
>DATGKD010000128.1:0-11194 GCA_035294855.1 Acidimicrobiales bacterium | reverse complement strand
GCGTCCGTGGGCGGCATGGTCGGCAGCGCGCGGGGCCAAAGGCCTCGAGCGAGCACGGAGTTGAGCTCGGCCGCGTAGAGGCTCAGCTTGGACAGCAGGAGCAGGAACGTCACGACGCCGATGACGGCCGCGAATGCGCCGTACGTGGAACTGCTGTGACGCAGCTGGTGCTGGATGAGGCCGCTGCCCACGGTCATCAACGCGGTGAAGCCGACCCCGCCCAGGATCGCGCCGGGCAGGAACCGCCGGAACTTGTCGTCCACCGGGGTTAAGACACGGAAGGCGGCCGCATAGAGCAGCACGTTGAGGATGCACAGGCCGGCGATGATCCCGATGCGCAGACCCAGTGATCCCCCTCGCGCCGCGGCCACGGTCGCGAGGAAGGCGTTGGCGAGGAACCCGCCGCCGATGATGCCGAGACCGCTCAGGCTGCGAAGCAAGCGAGGAAGGAACCCGGGCCGCTGGGACGCGGGCACGTTCCACACCCCGGCCATGGCCTGCTCGGCCGTCTGGGTCACGCCTTGCGCTCCGTAGATCAGACCGACGAGACCGATGACCAGCCCGACCGGGCTCCCGTGAAGATTGGATCCGGCGCCCGGCCGGAATTCGCTGCCGATGACGGGGAACTGGTGCAACGTGTTCACGACACCGGATCCGAGCGACGCCGCACCGATATAGCCGAACACCGTGACGACCACGAGCAGCAGCGGATAGATGGCCGTGAACCCGTACCATCCGAGGGCGACCACGAAGAGGTTGGCGTTGTCGTCGCCGAACTTCTTCACGACGCCGTACGCCGGTCCTGCGATCCGGTTGCGCCGCTGGAAGCCGTCGGCTGCCCTGATGGGCACGGCGATGACGCGGGGAGGTGCCACCGGTCGAAAGGCTAGTTATCGGGCCAAGTGCCCGTCGCCCGGGCGAAGCCCTTGGCGCCCAGTCGATCGATCGTCGCCGTCACCGCGCCGAACACCGCGCCTTGCAACGCGGCGGCGGCAATCACGTCGACCCAGGCCCGGTCGCGCGTGCGCGCGTTCGGAGCTTCGTCCTCTCCGGCGATGAGCTTCCACACACGACGGAACGTCGCGGTGGCGAGCGCGCCTCCGATCGCTCCCGCGGCCAGGCCGACCGGCTTGTAGAGAAGCTTCATCAGCCCTTCCGACCGAACAGCTTCCGTCCGACGAGGATCCCAACCGCGAAGATCCCCGCGGCGGCGAACGGTGCCGGACGACGGCGCACGGCGGCGACGGCGGTATCGAACCCTTCGACGGCCGAGTCCGGCGCCTTGTCACGGGCGCGCTCCCCGAGGTCCTGCGCCTTGTCCTGCACCTGCGCCACCGTCTCGGTTGCTTTGCCCTTCACGCGGCCTTTGACGTCCGCCTTGGACGCGAGCGCTTGCACGGTGTCCGCCAGAGCTGCTCGCTGCTCGGCTATCGCCTCGCGGACGTCGCTTGGGTCTTGAGCCATCGCACATCCTCCTTCGTGCTCTCGATTGCCTCGGTAGGGACCGGCGGGGTCGCTTGGCGTACCGGGCGCCGAGCGGCGAGCACCGTCATCCCTGCCACGAGAAGGCAGGAGCCTCCGACGACGAGCGCGGCCACCCAGAGAGCGATCACCAGATGCAGGCCGGCGATCGCAGCAGCGAGGAGGCAGCCAAGACCCAGGAGACCGAGGACCGCGGCCGCACCCATGGCTCCTGCGCCGAGGCCGGCCTGGCGCGCTTTCTGCGCCAGCTCCGCCTTGGCTAACTCGCTCTCCTCATGGACGAGATCGGTCACCTTACGGGCCAGGTCACCCACCAGTTCTGAGGTCGGCGCGCTGGCAGCCGGGACTGACGAAACGGGCTGGGCGCCGGTGTCGTGGTGTGCTCGGGACATCGCAGAGCTCCAAGGCGTGGCTTCGAACGGTGTCGGCCACGGTCGACCGATGATTGACGAACGAAGGAGGGACAAGCCGCTATCGAGCGGACTTACCCGGGGCGCGCGCCCTTGAAAACAGCCATCGGGCCGAGACCCTGGCCGTCCCCTCGCGATGGCGCGCTGCGACGATGCCGCACGGCCGGCCAACTCAACGTCGAAGGCGGCGTTTGCAGTTCTTGTGCGATCTTCTCGCCACGCAGACCCGGCTGCGGGACTGGCCGGAGTCAGAGCGGCCCCGCCACGACTCAGGAGGTCGGCTGGTCGAACCCGGGGCTGGCGGAACGCTCGCTCAGCGCCCACTCGCGCACGAGTCCCGGACGCGAGCGGCCGTGCATGCGCTTGACCGAGAAATGGCGCGACAGACGTTGCTCCACGACGTCGGCCGCCTCTTCGTCGCCGAGACCGTCCACGTCGGGGCTCTCCACAGGACGCGCCACCGAAGGATGGATCCTGCCCGCTTCGCCGGGCGCGAATTCGAACGACAGGCTCAGTGCATCCCGGGCGTCCGGCGAGGGATCACGGGTCAAGGTGGCGCCGATCGCCCCGAGGGACTGGAAGATCCATTCGTCATCCATGACCGGCACCGGTCGAACGCGGCCCACGACGTCGCCCCACGCCTGCCTGGTACCCCGGCGGCCCGGCGCGAAATCCGAACGGCCGTCGATGAGACGCTTGATTGCCCCCGGGGGCTCGGCCCAGCCTGAGGGCGAGACGCGAAGCGTCAGGAGCGCGTCGGCGGCGATCCGGCCGGTGGTCCCGTCGCCGGCGACAGGCAGCCTTGCAGCTGTGTCCAAAGGGCTCCGGCGGTCACCGAAGGATCCGGCGGTTGACCGGCACCTTGCCCGGATCCCGTCGGGGCGGGCTGTCCAGGCCCCGGCTGCGTCGGGGATCCCGGTGGGGCCGGTCGAGAAGGGGCGGCGGCGGCGGCCGGCGCCGAGGCGGGTTGCGGCGCCGAGGGCTGTGCCGAGGGCGGCGACCCGGACGGCTTTGAGGGCGGACCCGCCTGGGCCGACCCGGGCCCGGACGCCGGGGGGGAGGGTGAGTCGGCGGTCGTCACGACAGGCGGCGACGCGCACGACCGCGCCACCTCGATGGCTGCGGCGTCCGACTCGAGTTGGGCAAGCGCCTGATTCTGCGTCGTGATGGCCGCCGCCAACGCCGTCGAGGCTTGCGTGACCGACGTCACCGCGGCGTCGCGTTGCGATGTCGCGGTCCTGACCAGTTGCTGCGCCTGGCTGTAACTGCCGGCCAGCGAGGTCACCGCCTGGGCTCCCAGGTACTGCGCAAACTCGCCCTGGGGGTCGGTCGGCGGGAACAGCTGCAGGTGCGAGTTCGACGTGACGAGGCCGTCATTGGTGTAGTCATCGACCGCCACTCGTTGCAGCGAGCTCTTGACCGAGGAGAGTTGCTCCCGGGCGGACGTCAGTTGGCTGTCGAGCGTCACCAGTTGCTGTGAGTCCGCGGTGACCAGCGCCTGGTCGACCGCGGTCGCTGCCGCATCGGTTTCGTAGACGCTCAGGTCGTCCCCCGCTCCTGCATAGCTGACGAGCGCGTCCTTCAGCTGGCCCGATCCACCGCTCAAGAGCAACGCCAGGAGCTCGCCCGACAGGATCTTGCTCGCGTAACAGGGGACGCCGTCGGCCGAGGGCGCGCACCATGCGCTCTTGTCGACCTCTGCGAGGAACAGGCCTGGTGGGGAGATGTCACCCGCTTTGAGCGCCACCATGACGGGCGACATGTTCGACTGCAAGAGCGTGGCCGTCGTCGCCAGGCATCCCGATGGCCAATCGGCGAACGCCGGGAACCCCCCGGAGATCTTGACTCCGGGGATCGGCGCGCCCTTGGAGTCCGTCGCGCGCTTGGTGTTGAACGGGTTGTAGGCGGCGGTGTTGTCGGTCGAGCCGCCCTCGGCGGTCTGCCACTCGTCGAGGTTGGTCAGGTTGTCGGGCGTGGGAGGCGCGCCGACCCCCTGCAGCACGCAGTTCTCCCACCCTGCCGGCAAAGGGGTGAACCCCGCCGGCTGGGTGCTCGAGGAGCTCGCGCCCGCCGGCGGTCCGAGGCCCGCGACACCGAGGGCGGCGACGGTGAGGGTCGCAAGGAGCCGGCTGGGGCGAAGGGTCCGGGCCATCAGTGCTCTCGGCATCGTGGACCGTCAGTCATCGATGAGCTCCGGGCCGGGAAGCCCGCATCCTGATCGAGCCGTACCTGACGGTCAAGCGGGTCACGAGCCCGCATCGAAAGGGTCAACATGAGCTTCATCGGCACCGGGAACTACGGTCCTTGAAGCCGAAACTCACGCCTCGCGTTCACGTCCTGGGCCCACGCTGCCGACAAAAGCCCTGGCGGGAAAGGACTATCGGGGATCGGGCGCCACGGAAAGGGTTCTTCGTCGGGGCTTCGTCCCCGATTTGACGGCGCCGCCGTCTCCGGGATGGCCGACCGGTTCCGTCGACGTGGCCGGTTCAGAGCTCGGGCAGCGGCTGGCGGACCCCGAGGAGGCGTCGGAAGGGGTCGCCGGTGTCGTGCAGCCGGGCGAGGACATCCCGGATCGTCCAGGTGTCGCTGCGCAGCGACGGATCCTCGAGCTCCTCCCAGGAGATCGGGACCGACACCGGGGCTCCCGCCCCCGCCCGCACGCTGTAGGGCGCGGCGAGGGTCTTGTTCTTGGCGTTCTGCGTGAAGTCGAGGCGGGCCAGGCCGCCGCGGCGGCGCTTCTCCCAGGTCCAGCTGACCAGGTCCGGGGTGGCGTTCCCCACCGCCCGCGACAGTCTTTCGACCCAGTCCCTCGTGTCATCGAACGTGTAGCCCGGTGAAATCGGGACCCAGATATGGATGCCCCGCCGGCCCGTCAGCTTGGGCAGGGCAACCACCCCGAGGTACTCGAGACCCGAGCGGTACGTGTTCGCCAGGAGGCGCACCTCGTCGAACGTCGTCCTGTCGCCGGGGTCGATGTCGATGAGCGCCCACGTCGGCTCGTCGACGTCCGGGATGCACGATGTCCACGGGTGCAGCTCGACGGCGCCGTAGTTGGCCATCCACGCCAGGGTCGGGCCGCTGTCGACGACCGCATACGAGTCGCTCTCCCCCGGGCGGGCCTGGTCGTTGTGCCACCGCGTGATCCATTCCGGCGCGTACGACGGCAACTGTTTGTGCCAGAAGCTCCCGCCGTTCACGCCGTTCGGGAACCGGTGCAGGTTGACCGGCCGCTCGACCAGGTACGGAAGCATGAAGGGACTGATCTCCGCGTAGTAGCGCACCAGGTCCCGCTTCGTCGCTTGCCTGCCACCGGCGCGCGCCGGGAACAGCACCTTGTTGAGGTTCGTCAGCTTGAGCGACCGGCCCTGGAACTCCCAGCTCCCTTCATTCTCGAGTGAGTCGAGCGCGGCCAACTCCTCTTCGGTCGGGGCCGGGAAGGTGTCTCCCGCCGGCGCCTTCGATGCCGAGGCTCTGGTCCCGGCGGCCTTCGCCGCCCGGGCCTTGGTCGACGCTGACGGCTTCGTCGCCCGCGCTTTCCCCCCCGACCGCGCGGTCCTCGTGCCGGTCGCTTTTCGACCCTTCGGGCTCTTCCCGGCGCCATCGGCAGGCGCCACGGGAGTCTCCGCTTCCTCGGGCGGGAGGCTGCTGTTCCACATGGCCTCCGGGTTGGCGGCCACCTCGTCGTTCGTGCGACCGCTCTTCACCGACCGGGGGTAGTCGTCCGGATTCCATCCAGCGCGCGCGTGGTCGTCGCGCTTGTGCAGCATGAGCCACTGCTCCTGGCCGCGTCCGTCCGGGCGGGTCCGCACGAGCACGAACCGGCCGTGGAGCTTGTCGCCTTCGATGTCGAAATGGAGCTCGCCGTCACGGATGGCCCGGGCCGGGTCATCGCCCTTGGCAGGCACGTAGGTGCCGCGGTCCCAGACGATGACGTCGCCCGCGCCGTACTGACCTCCCGGGATGGCGCCTTCGAACTCCTCGTATTCGATCGGGTGGTCCTCGACGTGGACCGCCAGGCTCCTCACCGACGGGTCGAGGCTGGGCCCTTTGGGCATCGCCCAGCTGGCGAGGACCCCGTCGACCTCGAGCCGGAAGTCGTAGTGCTTGCGACGAGCGCGGTGATGCTGCACCACGAAGCGCCGTTGCCCGGAGTGGTGCGCGGCTGCACCGCTCGGCTCAGGCGTGGCCCCGAAGTCGCGCTTGGCCCGGTACTCAGCGAGCTTCGGCTGGGGTTTGCTCACGCTCTCTCGTCTACCCACTTCGTCCACGTTATCGATCGGCATCACTCGCTCGTCTTCGGCGGCCTCGCCGCAGCCATCATGTGCGGCACCGGCGTCGTCGAAGCGCTGCTGGCATCGATGCCGAGGGACGCTCGCTCGAGGACGTCGCCACTCCCCTCATCGCCCGCGGTCACCCCGGCGCCACCGAGGCTCGCCCCGCGGCTGCTTCGTAGCGCCCGCGCGCGGAGGCGCCTTCAGTCGGGTCGGACGCCGGCGAAGCGCGCCGGGCCGTAACCACCGGCGTCGGTGGCGATCGCTTCGGCTGCGCCGAGCACACCGCGCGCCACGAGCGCACCCGAGTACGGACCCATCAGCAAGCCGTTCGCGCCGTGGCCCGTGCAGACATGGACGTTCGAGGTCCCCGGCAGCAGGCCCAGGATCGGGCGATCGTCCGCGCTCTCGGGGCGGAACCCGACCCGCACCTCGACGAGCTCGGCGTCACCCAGCCCGGGTGCGATGGTCACGGCTTCGCGCAGCAGGTCGCGGACGCCCGCCGCCGTGGGCCGTTCGTCGAACCCGGCGTCAGGCTCGAACGTGCCGCCGCACGCCACCCTGCCGTCCGGCCACGGCACGACATAGAAGTTGAGTACGGGCTGCACGATCGGCCACCGTCCCGTGTCGCTCCCGACCGCGGCAAACGATCCGTCTGCTGTCCGCACCTTCAGGTGGACGATTTGACCTTTCGTCGGCGTCACGGGGACGGACGCGCCGACCCAGCGCGCCGCTCGCGCCGTCCACGCGCCGCCTGCGAGCACGACCGTGCCGCACGAGACGGCGCTGTCGGCGCCCACCACCGCGTCGACGCGGTCGCCGTGGCTTTCGAACGACAGCGCCTCGGTCGCCACGAAATGCACCCCTCGACGCTCGGCGGCGGCGCGCAATCCCGCGCACAGACGCCGGCCGTCCACGCGCCCGGCGGTGGGGCTGTGCAGTGCTCGCCACACCCTTCCGAGCGCAGGGAACAGACCTCGTGCCTCCGCCGGCGCGATCTCGGTCACCTGGGAGCTGCGTGCAGTCGCCCGCGTCGCCACCTCGGTGAACCATCGGTCCTCGTGCTCTGCCAGCGCGACCACCAGGGATCCGCACTCCGAGAAGGTTGCCTCGTCGAGCTCGACACCGTCGGAGCCGATTCGGCCCACGAGGTCCCGCAGGTGCGCCGAGGAGCGACGCCCGAATTCGAACCACTCCTCGTCGGGGTCGGCGAAGGTCTCGGGCGACACGATGCCGGCACCGGCGTCCGACGCCCTGCCCGCGAACGAGGCGTCCATCACGGCCACGCTGGCTCCGCCGGCGGCGAGCTCGTACGCGACCGAGGCACCGACGATCCCGCCTCCCACGACGGCGACGTCGGCAGAGACCTGTCCCCCCTGCGGGTCCGTTCCCATGGCCGAGGGCTGCGATCGTAACGAGGTGCACCGTTGCTCGGGGCGCAGCGGGCGGCGGCGCGTGTGGGGAAGGAGCAGCCCGACTGTTGACGGGAAGCCACGCGGCCGATGAGATGCACCCGAACGTCGGCCACCAGACCGACCACGACACCGACGGTCCCACCGTCAGCCCGGCCGGGCCGCCGGCACCGAACGAGGTTCCACGTGCTGCGACTGCGAACGCTGCGACACCGCCCCCGACCGGCGCGGGCGTCCGCCGTGGGCGGCATTGTGGCGCTGGCCGTCATCGCCACCATCGCCGTCCCGACGGCCGGCGTCGGAGGCAGCGGCGGTGGACGGTCGTCCGCTCCGGCCGGAAGGCAGCCCGCAGCCGCGGTCACGACAGCCCGAGCCATGGCGCTCACCACCGATCCCGCCACCGTCTCGGACGGCACGTCGACGTTCGTGGTCACCGCCCAGCCGGTGGCGTCCGCGATCGTTGTGACCGCGAATTCCTTTCTTTGGAGCGCCGCCCCGGGGCAGACGTTCCTCGTCGACAACGTGACCGTGCAGAATCCGACGTCGAACCCCGAGCCCCTCTCGAGCTTCGACGACCCCGCCAGCGGGCTCGCCACCGACCTCGATTTCGTGATGCCCGCAACCGACGCCGGAGCCTCCGGCTTCTCCTCTGATTGCGGAGCGGATCCCGGCTATCCCGCCGACGTGTGCCCGATCACCTTCGGCGAGGGCCTGGTCGTCGACAGCAATTCCGCCGCCCACGCCGGCACCGCCGACGAGACCCTCGCACCGGGGTCGAGCGCACAGATCAGCGTGAGCTACGGGCCGGTGTCGGGCACCGTGCCGGCCGGCAAGGTCTCGCTCTCCTTCCACCACGGGGCGACGGCGCCCGCCGCGCTGTGACCGGTGACGTGGGCGACGTGACGACGTGACGGTGCAGCCCCCCTGGACCTTGAGTCGCCGCGCGCTCCTGAAGTCAGGCGTCATGGCGGCCACCGGCGCGGCCTCGGGGGCTTCGGTCCTGTCGGGATGCGGAGGACCCACCCCCCGGGCCGTGAAGCGCCGGCCGCTACCGCCGCCGTATGTCGAGGTGGGCGGGCCGCCCGGCCGTCCGAACGCCCTCGCGGTCGACGGGCTCGCCGCCCCGATCGGCCTCGGGCTCGACGACGTCCAATTCGCGTGGGGCGTGGGGGACACCCGCCGGGGCGCGGTCCAACGCGCCTACCGGGTCGTCGTCTCGCGGCCCGTGCTCGCCGGGGCGGGCGCGGGTTCCTCGACGACGGTGTGGGACAGCGGCCGGGTGGCCTCCGGAGACCAGGCGTTCGTCCGGTACGGCGGGCCGCGACTCGCGCCCGACTCCACCTATGCATGGACCGTCCAGACGTGGGCGCAGTCCGGAGGTCCCGGTCCGTTCTCGCCGAGCGCCACGTTCGAGACCGGCCTGGGCGACGGCGACTGGAGGGCCAGCTGGATCTGGCGCCCGGCGGCGCTCCAGCCGAGCCAGTACACCTACGCCCGCAAGGAGGTGGCCCTCACCGCTTCCCCGATCGTGCGGGGGCGCGCCTATGTCGCCGCCGGCCAGCAATACGAGCTGTCGGTCAACGGCAATCGCGTCGGCAAGGGACACGCGCACTGCTACCCCGACGCGCAGTACTACGAGACGCTCGACGTGACCGCCGCGTTAATGCCCGGGCGCCCGAACGCGTTCGCCCTCGTCTACTCGTGGCAGGGCGCCACCAAGGGCCATCCCGCCGGTCACCCGGGCTGCATCGTTCAGGTCTCGGTGCTCCACGCTGACGGCACGACCGAGCTCGTCACCACCGACGGCACGTGGCGCGTGCGCCCGGGCGCGTGGCTCCCCGGGACCCAGCGCGACCTCGAGGGCGACAACGTGGACTTCACCGAGAACATCGACGGCCGCGCCGTTCCCGTCGGCTGGGACAGCGCGGGGTTCGACGACTCGGCGTGGGCGCCCGCCACCGTGCTCGGGCCGGCGGGCACGAAGCCGTGGACGCATCTCGTCTCGGTGCGGACCCGCGTGGTCGAGGAGCCCGTGGCCGCGGTCAGCCTGACCACCCTTCCGTCCGGCGCGGTGGTGGCGGACTTCGGCAAGGTCTATGCCGCCGTGCCCACCGTCTCGTTCAAGAACGGCGTGGCCGGCCGGGTGGTCACGATGCGGGCGGGCTACCTCCTCGACGAGCCGGGCGGGCCCTCGTTCACCGGCTTCCCCGGGCAGGTGTCGACCGAACACGGCACCCAGCACACCAACATGCGCTACTCGTACGTGCAGCGCGGTGGTGCCGAGGTCTTCCACCCGTTCGACTACCTGGCGTTCCGCTACCTGCAGATCGACGATCCCGGCGAGACGCTCGCGCCCGCCGACGTGGTCGCCCTGACCAGGCACGCCGTCGTGCCCGACCAGAACGCCGGGGCCTTCGTGTCGTCGGAACCGCAGGTGGACGCGGTGTTCGAGCTGGGCCGGCACTCCGCCCTGTACTGCGCGCAGGAGCAGTTCCTCGACACGCCGACGCGCGAGAAGGGCCCCTGGCTGTACGACGGCTTCAACTCGTCCCAGACGGCGATGGCCGCGTTCGGCGACCAGAACATGACCCGCAAGTCGCTCGAGGAATTCGCGGCGTCGCAGGCCCGCTACTGGCCGAGCGGGGCGATCAACAAGATCTACCCGACCGGGCTCGGCGCCCAGGACATCGACGAGTCGGCGGAGGTCTACGCCGAGTGGGTGTGGCGCTACTGGCTGCACACCGGCGACACCGTGTTGCTGCGCGCCGTGTACCCGGTGCTCGTGAAGCTGTCCGGCTACGTGAACCGGGCCGTCGACTCCTCGACCGGGCTCGTCACCAGGCTGCAGACGTCGGAGGCGTCGTACCCGTACCCCGTGGCGACGCGCGTGAACGTCCTCGGCGCCAACGTCTTCGGTCGCACCGCCGACGTCGCGCAGGTACTCGGCCGGCCGTCGTCGGAAGTCGCCCGGCAGCGGGCGCGTCAGGCGTCGCTCGTGGCGGCTATCAACCAGCACCTCACGCGCACCGACGGCGTGTACGTCGACGGGCTCAGCGGGGGGGCGCGCACGTCACGCGGCTCGCAGGAGGTGAACGCGTGCGCCCTCGTCTACGGCGTCGTGCCCGCGCACGCCCTCGGCGCGGTGACCCGCCACGTGGCCGCACTCGGCTTGCAAGCCGAGCCGCAGCACGCCGCCGAGGTCGTGCGGGCACTCGCCATGGCCGGCGAAGACGCCAGGGTGATCCGCGTGCTCACCGACTCCTCGTCGAACGGATGGGCGAACATCCTCGCCCGTGGCGGCACGTTCACGTGGGAGGTGTGGCAGCCGTCGGACGCCAACGGCGACAGCATGTCGCACGGCTGGGGCTCCAACGTCCTCGTCGAGATCCAGCAGTGGCTCCTCGGCGTGCGCCCGACAGGTCCGGGGTTCACGACGTTCGACGTCGCGCCTCCCGCCACCGGGCTGGCGAGCGCGCAGGGGACCGTACCCACGCCGCGCGGCACCATCGCCGTCGGTTGGAAGCGGCCGGCGCCGGACGGACCGGTCACCGCACTCGACCTCGTCGTCCCACCGAATGCGCTCGCCACGGTCACGTTCGCGGGGATCACTCGCGCCTCT
>DATGKD010000127.1:0-2978 GCA_035294855.1 Acidimicrobiales bacterium | reverse complement strand
GCTTGGCGGCTTCGGGGATTGGCGGCTTGGGGGATTGGCGGCTTGGTGGCTTCTCGGGCGAGGGACCTGGGGGCTGCTCGGGCGAGGGACCGATCCGTTTCACGGCAGCTCGAGCTTCGACGCCGAACGTGCGTCGAGATGCAGTGTGACGTTGTCTTTGGTCCGGAGGATCGACGCCGGGCAGGTCGTCGAGAGCGGTCCCTGGAGGGCGGCGGCAACCGGAGCCGATTTGCGTTCCTCAGGCACGACTGCGAGCACGCGGTTCGCTCTCAAGAGTGCGGGAATGGTCACGGTCACCGCCTGGCGAGGGACGTCGCCGAGCTCGCCGAAGTGACCCTCGTGCACCTGTTGCCGGCGGCTTGCCTCGTCGAGCTCGACCACCTTGACGTCGGCCGGGTCGTCGAAATCGGCGAACGGCGGATCGTTGAAAGCCAGGTGCCCGTTCTCACCGATGCCGAGGCAGCACAGGTCGAGCGGCTTCTCGACGAGCAGCCGCGCGTACCGCTCGCATTCGCGTTCGGGGTCGGCCATGCCGTCGAGGTAGTACGCCTGACGAGGGCGGACCCGGTCGACGATGCGCTCCCGGATCCATCGCTGGAACCCGGCCGGATGGTCGGGTCCCACGCCGACGTACTCGTCCATGTGGAAGACCACGATGTCGCTCCACGGCACCTCCGGTGTTCCGGCCGTCAGGGCATCGACGAAGGCCAGTTGCGAGTTCCCCGTGGCGAACATGACGTGGGCGGCCCCTCGCGCCGCCACCGACGACCTCATGACCGACGCCGCCTCGTCGGCTGCCGCGCGCGCCAGCGTGGGTGTGTCGGGGTGAATCTGGACGTCGAGCTTCTCCACGGTCAGCCGACTCGAACGTCCGGAATCGGGCTCGGGTGTCCGGTCGGCGTGCGAGGGCGTCTTCGGCATGAGCACTCCCGGGCTCGGGTCACGGCGGCCAATGGAGGCCGTGTTGGGGCGCACAGCATGTCTGCAGCGGGCGTTTCGAACTGTACGTGGGACGCGTCGGCCCTCGCGGCCCTTCGGACGGTTGGTGGGGATCTTCGCCGGGCGCCTTGAACGGGCCGGGGAGTATCGTCGGCGCTCGATGACCGCAAAGATCACGATCGTCGGCGGGGGCAGCACGCACTGGACTCCGAAGCTCCTCGTCGACTTCGCCAACACACCCTCGCTGACCGATGCCGACGTCGTCCTCATGGACGTGGATGCCGACTCGCTGCCGCCCGCCGTCAAGGTGGCCGAACACATCGCCGAGCGCCGGGGTATCGGGCTGTCGGCGCGAGCCACCACAGACCTGACCGACGCCCTGTCCGGGGCGGAGTTCGTGGTGACCGCCTTTTCGGTCGGGGGTTTCGCCAGCATGCGCCACGACCTCGAGATCCCCGCCCGCTACGGCATCCGGCAGACTGTCGGCGACAGCGTGGGGCCGGGCGGTATCTCCCGCGCACTGCGGAGCATTCCCGTCATGCTGCAGCTGGCTCGCGCCATGGAGCGCAGCTGTCCAGAGGCGCTCCTCGTGAACGTCACGAATCCACTCACCGCGCTGTGCCGCGCCGTCGGGCGCGAAACCTCGGTCAAGACAGTGGGTCTCTGCACCGAGGTCATCGGGCTCAAGTTCGTGCTGAGCCTGCTCCTCGACGCCGATTTCACGTCGATCGACCCGGTGGTGGCGGGGGTCAACCACCTGCCGCTCGCCACGGCGCTGCGCATCGGGGTGCGCGACGGGTTCGCGATGCTGCGCGACGCCCTGGCTGGGAACATCGACCTGGGTGGCGGCCTGTGGATGGACCCGCCGCCCGCCATGCACTGGAAGCAGACCGAACCGGGCAAAGGATGGACCAAGGCCGACGTGCTCGCCAACTCCAAGGTGAAGCTCGAGCTGTTCAACCGGTTCGGGGTTCTGCCGGCATCGTCGGACACCCACGTCGTCGAGTTCTTCCCAGGCTTCGTCACCCCCGCGTCGGACTACGGGCGGGACTGGGGCATCCACCACTACGGGTTGCACGGCCATCAAGCGGACAAGGCGGACGACGACGCCTCCCTGGCGGAATTGCTGGCCCGGGACAAGATCCCGACATGGCAGTCCGGAGAATTCGTCGCACCCCTCATCGACGCCGTGGTGACCGGCGAGGAATGCACGATCACGGCGAACCTCCCGAACACCGGCCAGGTGGAGAACCTCCCCGGCGGCACCGTGGTCGAGTGCATGGCGATCGTCGACGCGTCGGGGGCGAGACCCCGTGATCGAGTCCTCGTGCCGTCGGTCCTCGGCGAGCACCTGCGGCGGGTGGCCTACTCCCAGGAGCACACCGTCGACGCGGCGATCAGCGGCGACCGCACGGCGGTGTACGAGGCCATGCTGACCGATGCCTTGGCCGGCTCGCTCCCTTACGAGCACCTCGTGGCCATGACCGACGACCTCCTCGGCGCCACGGCGCAGTGGCTGCCGCAGTTCGCAACGACCTGAGCACGTTCTCGGCGCGGACCACGGCACGCCGCCCTCCGAGCACGTCACCGTCTACCGACGCCGCACCTTCGACATGGGTGATCTCGAACTCGACACGGCCGTCGAGCCGCTCGGTGACGGACGATTCGGCGCGACGCTCAGTCCGGCCTGGGAGATCTGGGGCCCCATGGGTGGGTACGTCGCCGCCTTCGCACTCCGGGCGGCTTCGATGGCGAGCCCGTTCGCACGTCCGGCCAGCCTCGCCTGCCAGTACCTGAGGGTTGGGGCCTTCGGTCCCGTCGACATCGAGGTGTCGGTGAGGCGATCGGCGCGGACCGCGCTCGCCCAGCGCGTGACGATCACTCAAGGCGGCCACCCCGTGCTCGACGCCGAGGTGTGGTCCATCGGCGAGGTTCGGGGCCTCGAACATGACGCCACGGCGCCGCCGGAGGTCCCCGGGCCCGATGGGCTCGCGTCGATGGAGGAGCTCCGGCCCGGCGAGCCGTCGTTCTTTCCGTTC
>DATGKD010000126.1:0-2741 GCA_035294855.1 Acidimicrobiales bacterium | reverse complement strand
GGTACACGATGCCGTACGGGCCGGACGGCTCGAAGCCGAAGCGACGGTAGTAGCCGGGGTCGCCGAGGACGAGGACGAGCGGCCATCCCTGCTCGTCGGCGCGTCTGATCAGTTCCTCAACGAGTGCACTGCCGACGCCCTCGTTGTGATGCTCGGGGGACACACAGAGCGGAGCCATAGCCACGCAGTCGTGGCCGCCGAGGTCCCCCCGGGCCGCGAGAGTGTGGCCGATCACCCGTCCGCCGACCACAGCCACGAGCTCGAGCCCCTCGACCGTGGCGCCCGAGCGCCACGTACCCTCGACGATGTCGACCTCTTCCTGGCCGTCGTGCCCCTCGCTCGTGAACGCTCGTCGGACGAGCGTGAGAATCGGTGGCCTGTCAGCGGGACGAGCTGATCGAACCTCGACGGCGACGGGAGCCTCGCGAGGCGGTGGCACGATCCATCAATGTTCGAGAACGAGCCGGCGAGTAGTGTCCGAGCCGGTGGCGTTCATCTTCCGGAAGCTCATGCGAGTGTGGCGACAACGTCGCGAGCTTCGCCGGAGATCGCGGTAGCGCCTGATCAGCGGTTGGCGGCGATGATGCGGGCGGCGTGGGCGAGGGTCGACCGCATGTCGGATGCAAGGGTCTCGGCCCGGCTCTCCACGATCTTTGCAGCCTCGGCCGGCCGTTCCTCCGCCCAGAGGCGGATGAAGCTGTAGTTCGGTCCGTGCTCGAAGCGTTGGACCACGATCGTGCCTCCGCCGTCGGGTGACAGCGTGTAGGACCAACGCGAGGACGCGTTCTCGGGTTCCAGGACCGTCCACGCAAAGTGCCGAGGCGGATCGCACTCGACGACGAAGCAAGGGACTTCCCAATCGAAGTCGTCGCGGCGATTCCTCCCTATGAACGTCGCGCCGACGCCTCGTCCTTCGCTCGTCCACGTCGCTTCGACGTGTTCCGGCCCCAGGCCGGCCATCTCCTCGACGTCCGACAACATGCGCCATACCTCCTCGACGGGGGCGTCGAACCGATGCGACACCTCCACGTGCATGCCGGAGACGAGGCGCGTCGCCTCGGCGGAGCGCGGGTCAGCGGGAGTCTTCATGTCGCGGTGAACGGGATGAACGGGCTCGGCGGTAGGTACTCGGCGGGCACATCCCCAGCCCGCCGGTATTGCGCGATGTGGACGACGTTCGAAACCGCCTGGCTCTCGAACACAGAACACAGAGCGATGTCGTGGGCGCCCGAGAAGGCGTCGTCGAGGGGGGTCCTGCCGTCCCGCAGGTCGGCGAAGAGGTCCCGGTCGATCCGTGCCACCAGGCAGTACACGCATTCCTCCGGGTCGGCTCCGACGAAGCGGCAGATCATGCAGTGGTCGGGCCCGTCGTCGACCACATACAGGGAGTGGTCGCCGCTGCCGAGTCGGACACAGATGCTTTCGTCGTCATCCCGACCAGGACGCCGTGCCGTGTGCTTTCGGTCTGCCATCGCCCACCACGCCGCTGCGGGAACACCTTCGGGCTCGTCTCGTTCGAGAGGTGTCGACGAGGCGGGTTGGAACAGGAGGGGGCTGATGCCGACGCCACCCCCGGACGCGTCGGAAACCGAGGCGATCCCGGAAGGGCTGTCGGAGAGCGACGGTGGCGGTGGTGGAGGAAGTCCCCAGTCATGGACTTCCTCCGCGCCCCACGTCTTGGACGAGAGGTCGCTCTTCGAGGAGCGGTCGCCCTTGGATCGTCCCACAGACGGCACGATACGCCCGAGGATGAACACCCGGCACGGCGAGCCCTGATCATCGGGGAGGGCTCATGCGCTGGTACGGTGAGAATTAGTGGCGAGGGATTCTCGTCCTGCTCTCCGCCGACCTCCGCCGCGCCCCTCGGCGACCGAGCAGCGACTGCGCGCCCTCGGTCGCCATGTACCCGAACTGAACCCCGAGGAGGGCGAGCCGCAAGCGCGCCGACGAGCCCGTTCCGTCGCGCGCCGGGGGGTCGTCGCCGTCTTCGTGGCGGTCGTCGTCGTCCTGGCGGCGGTGCAGTGGTTCCGGCCTGTGCCCTCGCCCATGTTCCAATCGGCGCTCACGGATCTCCGCCTTCCCGGCGTCCGGCCGGCGCTGCCGTGGCCTTCGACGGGATCGGCGGCGCTGTCCGTGGCGGGCGCGGGGAGCCTCGGCGATTCAGGAACCTCGCATCCGGTACCCATCGGAGGCCTGGCCAAGGTCATGACCGCGCTCGTCGTGCTCCATGACCATCCGATGCCCCCCGGCGGACCGGGGCCGGCCATCCCCGTGACCGCGTCCGACGTCGCCAACTACCAGGCGGACCAGGCGGACCAGCAGTCTGTCGTCGCGGTCGCCAACAGTGAGTTGCTCACCGAGGAACAGGCACTCGAAGGCCTGCTCGTGGCGTCGGGAAACAACATCGCCAGCCTTCTGGCCGAGTGGGACGCCGCGGGCACCGCGGCATTCGTCATGAAGATGAATGCGACTGCCCACCGACTCGGCCTTACCAGCACGACCTTCGGCGACCCGAGCGGCGTGTCGTCCGGCTCCCGGAGCACGCCCGCCGACCTGATCCGGCTGGGGGAGGCGGCCATGGACATCCCCGCGTTCCGGCACGTCGTGGCCATGCCCCAGGTCACCCTGCCGCTGGGCGGAACGTTCTTCAGCCTCGACACCAACCTGGGTCACGACGGGTTCGTGGGCATCAAGACCGGGTCGGACGCCGCGGCGGGAGGCTGCTTCCTCTTCGAAGCGAG